>PLEW01000117.1 GCA_003136555.1 Planctomycetota bacterium
AGTTGGGTCGGAGCATTACGCTGCAACGGCATCATTCGGCACTACTACCGCGTCGCTGCCTGAAGAGGTCATCGGAACGGTTGGGATGGACTCCGAATTGATGTCGGATGGTCGGGTCTGTTTTGCCATTCGCGACATAACGCCGATGGAATCCAGACGCCTGGACTCATGTTGATCGTGTTCCTGGCTGTCCATCAGCTTCACGGTGATGGATTATGCGTTAATTTCTTGCCTGTCGAGTCAGGGAAATCCGGGGGAAATGCAGCGACGGATTATTGCGTAGCACGGGCTACGGTCGAGTACATTGACTTACACAATAGTATGTGTAGATTACAGAAAAGGATAATGTGTATGGCAACCAACCTAGCCCTTGATGATGCGCTGATTGTCGAGGCCCAGATGATCGGGCATCACAAATCCAAGAAGGATGCAGTAACCGCTGCGCTGACGGAATACATCCAGCGGCACAAACAGGAGGAGATCATCGGACTGTTCGCTTCGGTCGATTTCTCTCCAGTTTACGATTATAAGGCTGCCCGGAAATCCCGATGAAAATATTGGTGGATACGTGCATCTGGTCGCTGGTTCTTCGGCGCAAACAGCCCGATGAACGCATTCGAAATGAGCTGGGGAAGCTTGTACTTGGTCATCGCGTCGCAATGATTGGTCCGATTCGGCAGGAGATACTGACTGGAATCCCGAGTAAATCACAATTCCGGAGCCTCCAATCACATCTTCGCGCCTTCGATGATGTTGTCCTGTTAAGGAAACACTTCGAAATGGCAGCTGAATTAGCAAATATTTGCATGGTGAAGGGGGTGCAGGGGTCGCATGCCGACTTCATCATATGCGCGGTGGCGAAACTCGAGACGATGGCGATTTACACCAATGATCAGGATTTCGCCAGGTACTCCAAGATTATTGACCTCTCGCTCTATAAGGCATCGGCAACTTAGCCCCTCTGGAATCCTCATTATCCCTATTCGGGTAATTCATCGTATATGGATCCTACGTGGATGAACTGCCAAGGTAAAAGGCGGCATCGGATACGTACGTATACGAGGTCGATCTCCAATTTAGCGTCGCTGGGCTCATAGCTAGCTCTTGGGCGGTCGTGAAGGGGTATATGTACGATGCCGCCAACCGCCTGGGCATTATTGACGCCTACGGCCCCGGCCGGCCGATCCTTTGTACGGGGACCGAACCATGCTGCCTGATCCTTGGTCCGCGTGGCCCGCAACGGCTACGACTACGCGCAGGTAAGTGGAATCACTGCATCTTGCGTAGACAAACGGGTAGTACCAGTTATACTCGGTTGCATGAAAACAGCGATTTCCCTACCTAATGACGTGTTTAACGATGCCGAGCGCCTCTCTCGCCGCAAACACATGTCTCGCAGCGAACTATATTCAACGGCGATACGGTGGTACATCCAGAAGGAAAGTGGCACGGGGATAACTGAACAACTCAATCGGGTTTACAGAGGGAAACTCAAATTGGATCCTCTACCAGAGATCGCGGCCCTTGCTGATCTTCCTCATGAGGATTGGTGATGAAAAAAGGAGAAATTCACTGGGCGAATCTTGGTGAACTAGCTGGAAATGAGCCAGGATACCGACGCCCAGTTTTGGTCATTCAGTCAGACTTGTTCAATAGCAGCGCCATTCCCACCGTGATTGTTGCCCCTCTTACTGGGAATTTGGCGTTAGCGAAAGCCCCGGGAAATATAAAATTGAATGCCAAGGAGACCGGATTGCCTAAAAACTCAGTCGTCAATGTTTCAGCCATTATGACCATCAACAGATCTCGATTTGATGGATTTATCTGCGAAATTGACGCTTCGCTTTTATTCATGGTTGATAACGGCATTCGATTGGCACTAGACGTGTAGGTTTCCCGGATTTAATGCATGTGTGCAGCGAAGATGGGCAATGTCGTATACGGCTCCTATGTGGATGAACCCCTCGCCATTGTAGGTGCAGGCGGTGGTCCTACTAATACTAACTACTTGCACAGCAACAGGGTATATAGCGTCGCCGCGCTGACCAACAGCTCGGGGACGGTCGTGGAACGCTATAGGTACGATACGCGTGGACGCATCACCCAGACCGTAGAGGCGTCGTCTGACTCGTCCGTGGCTGCGACCACCCAATACGCCTATGCACGCAAACGGATCAGCTGATGCATCGCCTCGGGGCCCGGCCAGGCCGCTAGACCCGTTTGGCGTCCTGGACCGGACTAACCCGCATCGTCTGGCACGCTCCGGCAGGGCGGCTGGCGGGGATGCCCGGATTATCCGCCGACCGCGCGCAGGCGCATCCGGCGCAGGACCACCACCAGCAGCAGCAGCCCGAGGAGGGACAGGACATTGCCCCCGCAGTGGCCGGACGACGAGGCGCTCGCGGCCGCTGGCGTGGTCACCGTGGCAGTGGTGAAGGCGGTCGGCGACACCGCGATGCCCTGGGGGGTCGTCACCGTGAGCGGCCCGTTCTGGGCCCCGACCGGGATGGTGACGGTGATGACGGTCCCGGCCCCGTTGACCGTGAGGGCGGTGGTGGTGGTGCCGTTGAAGCTCACCTGGGTGGCACCGCCGAGGTCGATGCCGGTGATCTGGAGGCTGGTGCCCGGCAGGCCGGAGCTGGGGGCGATGCTGGTGATGACCGGCGCCGTGCCGACCGCGACCACGGTGAAGGTGCCCGGGCTCAGTGCGGCTCCGCCGGGGGTGATCAGGCTGACCTGCCCGGTGGTGGCTGCCGGGGGGACGGTGGCCGACACCGCGGTGGGCGAGAGCACGCTGAAGGCGGCGACCGCGCCAGTGAACAAGACGGCCGTGGTGCCGGAGAGGGCGATGCCGGTGATCAGCACCGTCGACCCGGCGCTGCCGCTGGTGGGCGTGAGGGAGGTGATCACCGGCGGAGAGCCGGCCGCACTGATGGTGAAGGCGCCCGGGCTGGTCGCCGAGCCGCTGGGGGTGGTGACGGTGATCGGTCCGGTGGTCGCGCCAGCCGGGACGGTGGTGGTCAGCTGGGTCCCGCCGGCATTGCTGGTGACCGCCGTGGTCGCGGTGCCATTGAAGGACACCTGGATGGTGTCCTGGAGGTTGGCGCCGTTGATCAGCACGGTGGTCCCGGAGCCGCCGATCACCGGGGTGAAGGTCTGGACGCTGCTGAGGGTCGGCGCCGGATCGGCGGGCAGGCTCATGATCCATTGGCTGATCACGCCCGCCGCCGCGCTGTCGACCACGTTGTGCGCGAGCGGCTGCATCTCGATCGCCGGATTGAGCGAGATGATGCGCGCATAGAGCACCGACAGGGCGGTGTTCTGCGGATAGACCAGCAGGGCGCCCGGTGTCCCGAGCGTGCCCTTCTGCGGCACCGCATTGACCAGGCCCATGCCCGCGAGCGGACAATCGTAGAGGCCGTTCCAGGCGGTGGAGGCGCCGTTGGGACGGTGGCAGTAGGAGCAGTTCGCATCGAGGTAGGATTTGACCTGGTTGAGCACGGTGGTGCTGGGATCGGTGACCGCGACCAGCTGCTCGAAGCCCGGGATGTTGGCTTCGCCGATGTCGCCGGTGAACATCTGCAGGTAGTTCCAGGTGCGCAGCTGGTTATCGCTCACCTGGGTCGCGGGGTAGGTAAAAGTGGTGTTGAGCTGCCGGGTCTTGGGGCCGAGGACGAAGCCGGCGTTGCTGGTATGGCAGGTCACGCATTCGGTGCGACTGGGATAGTGCCAGACCTGGCCGCTGGCCTCGGTCTCATTCAGCCCATCCGGCAGGCCGGCCGGCGATCCGGAGCCCATCAGCTGGGCATCGGAGCCATCCGGGAGCCATTTGTAGGTGACGCCGTAGCCGGTGTTCGGCGATGCCCCGGTCAGCAGGATCAGGCGCGTCTCGAGCAGGGTGGCTCCGAGGATGAAGGTCTTGATCATCACCGTGCCGACGGGGAACGACCATTCGCCGGTCGGGCTGAAGGTGATCTGGCCGCCCGGCGGCAGGGCGATGAAGCGGTTCTTGCTCGCGCCATCCGACCACAGCGGGTTGATCACCGTGTAGGGGATGATGCCCGGGCTGGGGGCCTGGCTGTCGAGGGAGGAGAAGGTGCCGGGGGGATTGTCGACGCTGGTGAACACCCCGGTCTGCGAGAGCAGCGGCGGCGGGTTGGTGACCAGCGAGGCGGGCAGGCTGATGGGGGTGATCGGGGGCCGGGACGGCATGCCGTAGGCCGCCGTGCCGGTCACCGTGTAGAGCGCCGATGCGACCGTGCTCGACTGCAGCTGGCTCGCGCTGGCGATGGCCGAGACGGTGGTGGTGCCGGCGACGGGGAACGGTCCTGCATAGGCGGTCGACCCCGACGTCGGGGTCGTGCCATCGAGGGTGTAGGTGATGATGGCGCCCGGGGTGATGTCGCTCAGGCTCACCGTCACCGGACCGCTGTAGCTGCGCGGCGGCGGGGCGATCACCGGGGTGGCGACGATCCCGGGCGGGGCGACGGTGATGGGCGCGCTGGTGGCCGGCGTCAGCCAGGCGACGCCATTGAGCGACAGGTTGCGGAACTGCGCGGTGGCGGCAGTGACCGGCGATGCGGATGTGACCGCCAGGCCGAGGGAGCATCCGGCCAGGTACTCGCCCGGGTCGGCCGGTGTGGAGGTGGCATAGGGCGTCCAGCTCGAGCCATCGACGCTCGCATACCCCGTGAACACCGTGCCATCGAAGGTCAGGCGCAGCCAGGTCGCCGGATAATCGACCGGGATGGCGGTCGCCGACGGGGTGAAGGCGCTGGGTGCCAGCAGGGTGGTGATGCCGGCATCGCGGTCCTGGTAGTCGTAGCCACCGGTGTTGGACGCATGGGCGGGGACACTGCTGGGGTAGACCAGCGCCAGGGCATTGTCGCTGTCTGCGCCCAGGGTTGAACGCGCCATCAGGCCGGCCAGGGCGTCATCCGGCCCGCTGGCCGGCGGGGTGTCCAGGATGGCATTGACCCGGGCCTGCAGATCGAACGCCCCGCTGACCGCCAGCACGCCGAACTGGAACTGGTCGCTGGGGTCCATGATGCCGGTGCCGCCGCCGACGACATCGAACCCGCCGGTCACCGCGGTGGTCGAGCCGGACACTGCCGGCGCGCCGATATCCGTGCCGACGAAGGCCCCGGCGCTGGGCATGCTGGTGGCGACCAGGGTATAGCCCGTGCCCCCCTGCGAGATGGTGAGACCGGTGAAGGTGGCCACACCGTTGACCGCTGAGACGGTCAGCGTTCCCGCAAGCGTCGCCGCGCCGGGATTCGCCCCGAGGGACAGGGTGACGGTATTGGTGGCGCTGGTGACCAGGTTTCCATTGCCGTCCAGGACGCTGACCTGGATCGGCGGGCTGATCGGGACCAATCCCATGCAGACGCTCGGCTGGGCGGTGAACGCCAGCGCAGCCGGCATGGTCGTCCACGGCGCGAGCAGGCCGTAGACCACCACCGAGCAGCTGGTGAAGGTGGTCGAGCTCGCACCATCGCGGGTCGGCACATAGACCCGGCCGTTGGCCGGGGTCGGATAGGAGAGCTTGGAGTAGTTGCCGAGGGTATCGCGGCCGGCGGCGTTCTGGTCGCTGGTCCACAGCGGACCGGCGCTGAGGTTCTCGGCGTCATAGGCATAGAGCGAGCCGGGCAGCGAGCCGGTGCCGCCGGACGGGTTGTTGTCCGAGCCTCCGCTGCAGATGCCCCAGATGATGCCGGTGCCGCTGATCGAGCCGTTCGCCGACAGGCTGATGCCGCCCTGGCGGTGGACCGGGACCACCGACCCCTGGCTGTCCGGCGTGGTCGCCAGGGCGGTCCCGCTGAAGGGGAAGGCCTTGATGACGTTGGCTCCCGCCCAGTAGTAGACGTGGGGTCCGGCGGGGGCATTCCAGTAGATCGGGCATTGGCAGTTGCTGTCGCCGCTGCCGGTCAGGCCGGGGAACCATTGGTAGGCATTGGCGTTGTCCCCGCCGCTCAGGGCGGGGGTGTAGCCGCCGAGGTTGCCGGTGTCGAGCAGGTAGATGTAGCCGGTCTTGCCGGCCTGGACCAGGTAGGAGGTGCCGGGGATCAGCAGCGGTCCGCCCGAGCCGAGATCGTAGTCGACGGCGTTGTCGTTGACCGAGTTCGAGGGGATGAAGAAATCCTTGACCTGCAGGCTGGCAGAGAGCTTCAGCACCGCCATCGCCTTGTCGGTGGTGGTGGCGCTGCCGTCGATGGCGGCGGCATTGAGGGCGTTACCGGTGGCGCAGTAGATGTTGCCGGCGGCATCGGCCACCAGGCCCTTGCCGCTCTGCCAGATGCTGCCGCCGTTGTAGGTGGGGCAGGTGCAGTAGACGTTGCTGATGCTGGGGGTTTCGGTGGCGCTCACCGCAAAGATCCACCCCTGCCAGGTGCCCTGGTCGCAGTGCGAGGTGAAGGCGGCGTAGATGGTGGGCGTGCCGCCCACGCTCTGCATCAGCAGCCCGGGACGGCACTGGTGCCACTGCGGGGCGAAGGTCGCACCGTTGTACGACCCGGCGATTGCGACCGGCCAGTTGGTCAGCTCGATGCCGGTGTACAGGCTGATGGCATGCATGACATCATGGTAGGCGGTGCCGTCGAAGCTCTTGGCGACCAGGTAGATGATGCCGTTCGCCTTGTCGATCACCGGGGTGGCGGTGATGCCGGCGGTGGGATAGAGATCGCCGCAGGAGCCGTTGCCCTGGGCCGCCGGATTGCCGAACAGGGTGGGACTGGCGTACCAGATCAGCGGTCCGGCGCCGGACACCGACTGGTTGTCGGCATCGAAGGCATAGAGGTAGTTGTTCTCGGTGGCGATGATGACGACGTTGCGGGTGCCGATGGCGCCGCCGAAGGCGACCTGGGAGCAGTAGAGCGGCTGGGCGTAGACCTGGCCATTGACGGTGTAGGTGAAGACCTTGCCGAAGGTGGCGGTCGACACGTTGCTGGTGGTCAGGATGGTCTCGCTGAGGTTCCCCCCGGTGCGCAACGTATCGTTGGCCTGGGTCAGGACGTCGACGCCCGAGGCCGCCAGCCAGGGCAGCAGGAGGGCGAGCACCGCGCAGACGCCGCGGCCCCGCAGCGGGCGGAGGGCGAGACCGGTGCTCACGCGGGCGCTGCCGTGCGGATGACTGCGTGCGGGCATGGGCGGAAGCGTCGCAGGTGTCGCGCACGGTGCCAGCGTTGCACGGTTCACCAGTTGAGACCGCTGGACGGGATCGCAGGGCGCTCGCATGCGGCGGTCCGTCGATGCAGGTGCCTGTCATCGGCGGGTATACGGTGGACGGCCAGCGCACCGCGCCCGCTCCAGCGCCACCTCCCGCGCATCCCGCATCACGGACGCCGGTGCGACTGCTGTGGATGTGCTCGCTCGTGGGTGCCGGCATGATGCGGCACGTCCCGCCAGATGGACGGGACGCCATCATGGGATGGCGGTGCGGCAGCACGACTCAGCGATGTCCGGGAGCACCGGTGCGTCCTTTGTGTCCCTGCTGATTCCAGATCACCACGGGCTGACTGGCCAGTGACCATGGACGAGATCCCACCACCAGGCGCCGCGGCGGCTGCGGGTCGATTCTGCCGACTCAGATCCTCTCCACTGATGACATTTCGGTTGATTGGATCGCCCATCAGTCCAAGCTGCCTTTCTTCTATGGACGTGACGCCGACATCGCTGCACGTTCTTCCCCCAGCGCCCGTCGTCTCGCTCGTCATCATCACCATCGCGTGCATGTGCGTCTACATCTTCTGCACCGTGCCCCCGACCAATTGGTCTCATGTCGGCCTGCATGTGGCCTGCTTCGCGCCCTGGACGATCGCGTGGCACCTGAGCGTGCGCTCAGCGTCACGCTGGCGCCTACCGCTCGTGGTCGCCATCGCCGTCCCACTCGTCCTCGCACTCATCGGCGAAGTCGTTCAAGGCGTGGTCCCTGCCGTCGGCCATTCCGCGGAAGTGAAGGGCTTCGTCTTCAGCTCAATCGGCGTCCTGGTCGGCTGGCTCATCCTCTGGATCGCCTTCCTCGTCGTCCCCACCCGCGTGCCGCGGACCACCACCGTGAGCCGGGCGCACGATCAGCGGTCGGCGGCAGATCCCTGAGGCGACACCGGCAGGTCTCGTCGGGCACATCCGATTGCGGGCATCCTGACCCCTCGGGCGCGCGTCCTCCGCACGACAGGGGGACGGTCCTTCCCGCGCTCGTCCGTCCTGCCCTGGACCGCCGTGCACCGGCCGTGCCGCCTAGAAATCATTCGTCCCGATGGCCGGTCGTGGTGGCATGCGGGGGTCGACGACGACGTCCAGCGCCGTCCCCGGGAGGACCAGATGCCGTCCCGGTGCGACGCTCGTTGCTGCCACCAATCGTGTCCAATCGTGCGGCTCAAACCCCGCTGGGGGCGGCACGGTGTCGGCGACGAAGAGCCGGAAACCGTGGTCACCGAGGCGCTGATAGGTCAGTGGGATGGTCGCTGCGTCCCACGGCACGGTGAGCGGTCCGATGCGGGCGACCGCCTCGGCCTGCGATGACGGCAGCTGATTGGCCAGATTCAGCCGCTCCAGCCTGGCGGCGATCCGGATGACCACATGCCGCAGCTGGTCGATGCGCGCATAGTGGGTCATGAAGTCCAGCGACGGGATCATGACGGCCAGCAAGGGAGATCGCACCGCATCGAGTGCCGCCATGCGGCTGGCATCTCCGTGTTCGCGGCCGACATAGGCGGTGATCAGGGTGGCGAGCTCATGCGCCGTGCACGATCGCCGCGCGTGCGATTGGAGGAGCGCGAAGCGGATATCCTCCTGAACCTGGGTGTCGGTGCCATCGGTCATCGCTGGGGCGCTGCCGGCCTTCAGCCAGTGATCGGCAATGCGGCCGAGGCCGGCAATGCGCTCTCCTCGCCAGGCGCTGGGGGGACAGAGTGCCGGAGGCGGCTCCTGCACCCAGCGATCCACGGACGGCTGATCGACTGCGCCGGTGATGAGGGAGCAGAACCACGTGTCATCACGGTAGAAATCCACGGAGAATCTGGTAAAGCAGTCATTGAGGTTCCGCAGTGGCGTCACCAGCCTCAGCGCCCGATCGGCCAGCTGCACGCCACGCCCATCCCCGATGCATGCGAGATCCAGGCCCCATCTGCCCAATTTCATGGGCAACACGGATAGTGGACTTTCGCACTTTTTG
>PLEW01000148.1 GCA_003136555.1 Planctomycetota bacterium
GCCAGGGCACCGGGCTCGGCCTGCCTGCGGTCTTCGGCACGGTTGGTGCGCACCATGGCGCCATGCAGGTCGTAACCGCGGTAGGCCAGGGCACGACCATGAGCCTGCTCTTCCCCGCCATGGCGCCGACGACCCCATCCGGGGCGAAGCAGGTGGTATCGCGCGCGGTCGGAGAGGGTGTGGTCATCGTCGTCGATGATGAGGCGCAGATGCGCGAGCAGGCCACCGCCCTGCTGGGCGTCCTGGGGCTGCGCGTCGAAGCCTTCGCCGACCCGCTCCTCGCGCGGGAGCGCCTACGAACCCCGGAGGGCATCGTCTGCGTGCTGATCGATCTGGCCATGCCGGGTATTGATGGCGGGGAGCTCTACCGCAGCGTCCGCTCATCCTCGACCAGCCTGCCCGTCATCATCAGTTCCGGGTATGCCGGGGGCGGGCAGATCCTCGGCGGCGATGAGGATCCGAAGCTGACCTTCCTGCCCAAGCCGTGGCGGGTGGAGCAATTGAGGCAGGCATTGCTTCAGCTGGGTGTGCTGGCACCATCATCGGGCAGTGCATGAGGGGGAAGGCTGCTGTCCGATGGCCGGTCAGCTTGCCCGGCCTGTGCGGGGATTGATTCGACCAAGAGGGCGGATGTGGGATCGCGGTCAGTGGTCTGCTGGCTTGCCCACGTGATGATCAGGCTGTGGGTGAACTGAGCCAGATCGTCGCCAGCGGCGCGGTCNNGAACGGCCTCCAGGTCTACGCCCACGACCCGCTCGGAAACGTCTTGGGCCTGGTCGGCAATATCGGCACGTCCGCGAACCCGCTCACCGCCTACTTCAGGACCAATGCCTACGGAGTCAATGGCATCGCGCTGCGCGGACACCCGCCTGCGGTGGGTCGCTTATCGCTCAGCGGGCGGGTCGTGAGAAGAGCAGGGCGTTCTCAGCCTGCAACTTCTCGATGTCTTCACTAGTAGCCCGCTCAGGGAAGTCCGAATTCCAGATCTCAATGCGTCGCCGAATGAGTTCCAGCACCTGCTCACGTGGCAGCTTCTTCGCGTACAAATCCGTGAAGAGAAAGTAGAAAACCTCCTCCAGCCGACTGCCATATTCGTGTTCAATCTGGTCGTCCATCCTTCGCGCTGACCAGAAGTGATGTTTGTAGACGACGGTCGATGCCGGCACCTCGATGTCAGGTGCAGTGAGCTTCCCATAGGGCGAGATATCTATCCAGAGCGGCCTGAGATTTGAACTATAGGGCTTTGCGAAATGGTCACAATGCACCTCATACTCGCTGTTTGCGCCGGTTCTGCGATTGACGAACGCTTTATATTGCAGGTATGGCTCCAGCATCGTCATGTCCACGATCAGCAGAGCGCCGATCAGCAGGATAGGACCGGCGATCATGAGCGACAACTTTGTGCGGCGATTCATATAACGATCACCTTATGCGCCCTGTATCCTCCGCTCGGCAATCGACCCAAGTCATTGCAGCGCTCCACCATCATGGAGCAGTGACCGCGATGGAGATGGGGTGAGCCACCATGGTGTGGCTGCGGTAACCGATCTGGTGCGTACCGGGCGAAGTGATGTATGCGCCCAGGTCCAGCGAATGCCAGGCCATTGCACCCGGCCAGACGCCGAAGTAGCCGATGGCGGCTCCCACTTCGGTGGCATGCTCGACACCATCGACGGTGAGCATGCCTTCCAGATAGTCCAGGGAAGTGATCTCACGGTCAGTCGCCTGGATGACCAGCGTCACCACACAGCCGGTTCCCATGGGTACGGACGTAGCAAATGGGAGCAGCAGGATGCGCGCATGATCGGCCGGCTTGCTCCAGGGAGCGGTGAGGGTGAGGAAGGACTCCTTATAGAATTGCACGTTCTGATTTTTCGGCTCACCTTCCAGATCCTGCCCGGTGATGTCGACCGCATCGAGGTGGTCCACAATTATAGGCGCGACTTCCCAATTCCCTAACCTGGCAAGAGCCTGGACATAAACGAGGATTAGATCGGGATCGGTCTCCTTCTTCATCAACTCCTGAATCCGGGGTGCAGCTGCGGTACATCCGAGCAGTCCGAGCAACCTGGCTGCCCCCGCACGATCGTCGGAGTCCTGGCTTTCAGCGAGGACCGAGCGCAAATCCGGAATCCACGCGGCGTCGGCGATGTAGACCATCATTTCGGAGATGGTGCGGCGTAGAGACTGGCCAACTTCATCTCCTGGAACCGGATTGAGCAGCGCACAGATTGCGTGGGCACCTTCCGGGGTGTGAAGGGCGGCGAGCGCTTCTATGCCCTTGATCCTGACGGGGAGGGAGCCATGCATTGCGGTTTCGAGATAGAGCGCGTTTGCCGGCACCTTCAGTTCGATCAGGGAAGCGATGCCCTGTTCCAATGCGGTGTCGTCCGTGCAGTAGCGTGCAAGCAAGATCCGCGCCGCAGTAGTGGCGGCAGCACTCTGCTCTGGCATTGCCGCGGAGGGGATTCGTTGCTGCCAGGGACGACTCTCATTCCGGTCTGGTTCGCCTCCCGGATCAAGCAACTTGATCAGCGGCGCGCCGGGTAGTTGGTCCGTCACCGTCACGATCAGCCGCATGGCTGAAAGCGAACGCACCCACAGCCCAACGTATGGTTGGCCAGGGGCGACCGGAATACGGATGCCAGCCCATTCAGGCGGCACGGCCCACAAGTCGAAGTGGTCTTGGGCATCGGCCAGCCGCATATGTACACCGCGGGTGAGGCCGTGGAGGCACCACGGGATGCCGTCGTCCGCCGGGAACTGCACCGTCCAGCCCGCCGCTGTCACCCGGGCAATGAGCGCGGCGAGGTCCGTGTGCATGGGCTCCCCGAAACGCGTCAGGGGAACAGAGGCTTGGTCCGGCTCCTCGGCGCACGATGCCTTGGCCGCGATCCATGACGGGATGAGCACTGCCAGCAGGGCGATTGACCAGCGGACAACGAGGGAGCAGGATGCGCGGCTAGCTTGGTCGCATGCAACCACGTCGTCTCCTCTGAGTAAAAGTGGCCAGGTACCGCTCTCTATGCAGGTCATTGGACAGCAACCGGGCGTCCTGCCTATGAGGAATGGGTACATGCTGATCATGTGTGTGCCGCCCTGGATCAGACGGTTACCGCCGCCACGTCTGCCCCAGCGAACCGATCGCGGTGCCGGGAGGCCAGGATGTAGCCAGCCAGCGCAGTGAACCTGGGTGAAGATCGACGCATACGGAAACGTGCTCCAGGAGCAGATGGGGCAGCTCAAAAGCAACGGGCAGCCGATGCTGGCTACCGTGCCTCTGGGCGACGGCGCGCCTACCAGCGGGCCGCGCTACAAGAGCGAGTTGTTCGACGCGCCAAACAACCAGAGCTACATGAGAAACCGGCAGTACGCAGCGGTTACCGCGCCTGTCCGAGCAACGCGGCGCGGAGAGTGCGGTCGAGTGGATCGTCGCCCAGCCAGACTGAGAACAGCACCCGGGCGAACGCTGCGCCGGGTACCAGGCCCAAGTCGCTGCGCGCCAGCCTTACCCGGGTCCCGGTGCCGGGAGCATACGCCAGCTCCAACACATCGCCCGAGGCGATTGGCTTCCATAGCGCGTTAATTGCCGCCAGGCCGGCGTCGATCTCGCTTTTGTCCTCGTGGCCGACGCGGCGTAGGATCGCTTTGCGCATCTCTTCCCGCTGCTCATCGACGCTGCAGGAGCAATGGTAGTTGAAGGTGAGCGAGCGCGGATGCTCGCCGAGCACATCGGCAGCAGGCAGGCCGCCTGGGCAGGCGAAGGCCAAATCGTAAACGGCGAACCAGAAATAGGTGTAAGTCCCGTTCCCCCGCTGAACCAATGCGGGCCCGGCCGGCTCGCCTGCTTGCGCCGCCAGCGCCAGGACCGCGACCAAGAGCATGATACGCATGCCCCGATGCTCGGCAGCGCGCCCGCCCGCTCAAGGCGGAAGCAACGATCGCCATTCCTTCCTGCGCATACACCTTGTCGCCTGGGATGGGATGAACCGGCTCGAGGAGCGGAACCCATACGGCCAAGCGCGCATACCCGGATCGGCTCGCCCGCGAGGTCGGATATCGAAGTACTCGCGAATAACTCAGTCTGCGGATAGGCGAGGACAGAGGATGCTGAATTCTCAGAGTGGAATTGATTCGAAGAGCACACAGGTCGCATATTGGGCGTCTGATTCTTCTTACATGTCGTGGGAGCAGCCTAGCATATTCAGCGGAGAGCTCCCATGGTTGCAGGCAGCGATCCAACTCGCATGTCAACACCAGTTTCGGCGGTGCCAACCCCGGGCGAGCCAGTGTCCCATGGCCTCCAGTTCCTGGAAATGATTGGCAAAGGCGGCTTCGGAGCAGTGTACCGCGCGACCGATGATCGCCTGGGGCGGGTGGTCGCGGCTAAGGTGCTGCTTGACCATAGCTCTGGTCGCGAGCGCTTTCTCGCCGAAGCGATGATCACCGGAAACCTACAGCATCCTCACATCATTCCGGTTCACAGCTTGGCTATTGATGAACGCGGGCGCGATTACTTCACCATGCCGGTGGTCAAGGGCCGAGGGTTGGATGATGTCATCCGCAAACTCATTGCGCGTGATCCGGCGACCACCGCCGAATATTCACTGCCACGGCTGATCTCCATCCTGGTGGCAGTCGGTGACGCAGTGTCCTATGCCCATGCCCGTGGGGTTGTGCATCGCGACCTCAAGCCGCAGAATATCATGCTGGGCAAGTTCGGCGAGGTGTTCGTCCTCGATTGGGGCATCGCCAAGATCATGGGTCGGCCATCCACCGAGGCCCGACAGGTCATCGACCATATTGGCGAGTACCGGCCCATCCGCGCGATCAATGTCGAGACGGTGCCGACCCTTAGCGGCACGATCATCGGCACCCCCGGGTACATGTCGCCGGAGCAGGCGCGGGGTGAAATCGAGACGGTGGGATTTCCAGCCGATGTCTACAGCCTAGGCGTTATCCTCTTCCAGTTGCTGTCCCTTGGCCTGCCGGTGGACATGACCACCGTGCAGACGGCCCTCCTCGACACCGCTGAGGGGCGGATCCGCGATGTGCGAGCGGTGGCCAAGCATCGGCAGGTGCCGCGGGCCCTGGCTGCGATCGCTAACCGGGCTGTTGCCTTCCAGGCGCAGCAGCGCTATCCGGATGCCGCCTCACTGGTCTCGGATCTGCGTGCCTGGCAGGAAGACCGCGAGGTGTCGGCCTGTCCTGACGGAGCGTTGGCGAAAAGCATGCGCTGGCTTCGCCGTCACCGCACGTCGACCGCGCTGATCGGGGGAATCCTGGCGAGTACGGTAGTGGCGGCCGTGGTGCTGCTGTCGTTGACCTCGCACCACAATGCCGAGCGCGCCCGGCTGGCTGACATTGCCCGGGTTGAAGCCGAGCGCGCTGCAACGATCGAGCGCACGGCACGTGAACGGCTGGAGCGGCACGCTGCGGCCGTGCGCGAGTACCTCCCCGGAATTGGCCTGTTGGAGCGTGCAGACTGGAATGGAGTGTGGGCGGAACGGGCGGTCGCAGCCTTCGACCGCGCGCTCGCCATCGATCCGGATTTCGCGGAGGCGCACCGAGCCCGAGCCAGTGCGCTTCACCTCGCCAACCGCGACCATGAGGCGTTGGCAGCCTACGAGCGCGCCCTGGAACTGTCGCATGCCGCCCTTGGCCGCGATGATCCGGAACTGCTGCGCAAGATCGGCGATGTGTGGTGGATGAGCCTCCTCGACTTCCGCAAGGCTTCCGTCTGGTACCAGCGTGCCGCCTCCGCTGATCCAGACAATCCGCATGCACGGGTGGCCAAGGCGATCCTGCGCTCGATGGATGGCGACAATCCCGGAGCGATCGGCGAGATGCGCACCCTGGTGGTCGAGCAACCGGATCTGTGGGAGGTCCAGCAATCCCTCGGCATGCTATTGCTGGGGGCGAAGCCGAACGTTGGCCTGGACCTGTCCGGAGGACCGAATGGCGTCGTCGACCCCAAGGCTGCAGTCGCTGCCTTCAATGAGGCGATTCGTTTACGTCCCGGCTATGCCTCGCTCTACGCCTACCGCGGCATGGCCCGCACCATGCAATACTACCATGGTGACCATCAGCGCGAATTACTCGACGGCTGCCTGGCGGACTACGATCTGGCGGTGCTTCTGGCGCCCGAGTGGCTCAACGGCCATGTCCTGCGATTGCAGTCGAATGTCTACATGCAGCACGCCATCGCCGTCCAACAGGAAGTCGACGTGCTGCGTCGGCGCTGGCCCAAGGACCCGACGGCGTTGTTGGCGCGTGAACCGGTGGAGGTGAAGGCTGGGCACGGTCCGTCGCTACTCAAGGACATTGAGGCGGCACTTGCTGAAACTCCTGATTCGACCGCCCTGCTCAAACTGCGCGATGATGTGCAGGCTCAACTCGGCCCAGATACCCGACCGCAGACGCCTCCCCCCAAGCCGTAAGGCAGGTCAGCCCAGCGCACCGAGTTGGTGGTCAGGGAAGCCTAGCCGCATCCGCATCCATCGCGATGTGGAACTTCGTGCTGGTATAGCCGCCATTGCTCTCGAATTCCCGTTCGCTGATCGTCCACCCATTGCCGATCACGCCCAGGAGCAGTTGCTTCCCCCCGGCCTTGGCCGGATAGCTGGAATCGACCTCGGCGGCCCAGGACGGGTACCGCTCGGCATCGCTGGTCAGCTCCCACCACGGACTGAAGAGGTCATAGATGCCCCAGGCATTGGGCTTCTTCGAGCGCACCGGCAGGGAACCTTGCCGTCGCTGCGCAGCTGAGCCTGATCCTTATAGCGTTCGGGAAAACCGGGATTGGAGGTCCCGACACGGGCGGCGTATTCCCATTCAGCGCCGGTCGGCAAGCGGACCATATGGCCGATCCGCGTCGAGAGGATGGCGCAAAACCGTTCGATCGCTGGAAACGGCGCATCCTGGACGGGGAGCATAGGCTGGCGTTGTGTGCTCGGGTTGTCGCCCATCACCGCTGCCCAGATCTCCTGGGTGATCGGGATCTCCGACAGGTAATTCGGCTTGGTGAGGGTGCATACCCGGGGGGTCTGCTCGAGGTAGCGGCTCGCCGCGTATTTCTGCTCGCCCATCAGGCAGGACCCGGGTGGTATCCGGATGCAGCGGAGCGTCAGGGTGCCGGCAATCGGCAGCACCAGCGGGGGGCCCTCGGGCATGGCGACGGGCACGTCCGGCTTCATCATCACGGCCGGATACTGCAGGCGGCTCCCCAGCGCCTCGTAGCGCGGCGCCCGGATCCAGTTCCTGCCATCACGCTCGGTGATGGTCCCTGTGATGGCATACGGGAAGGCGCAGTGGCAGTCATGGGTGGGCCCCGGATTCTCCTGCCCCGGTGGAGGTTTGGCGGGACTGTCCGGGTCGATGTAGAATCGCAGGGTCGTCGCGAAGCGCACCTGGAGCCTCACTGCTGCTGCCGCATCCAGACCCCGGTCGGGATTGCCGTCCTGCATGATGCCGGCGACCGGGTCGGCGATGGCTGGACTGCGGTCGACGGCGATCAGCACCCGGACATGCTGGGCATGTTCCGCGTTCAAGGCGTCGCAGACGAGCGCCCCCATGATGACCTCCTCCTCCGCTGCCGGAACAGTCGCGGTGCACACCGCCAGGAGGAACGTCAAGGCCAGGACGGGATTCATGGGCCGCTCCCGCTCGCTGAGCACGGCACTGCCGACGAGATCGTCAACGTCGGTTGGACGCATCCAGTGGTCCAAGGTGGATCTCTGATGACGATATCCGCCCCAACCTGGAATCTCACGCAGCGGTCCGGTCAATGAAGGTCGAACTGGGCGGGTGCTGGACGAGGTGGCCACCTGGCACCGCACCATCACCTGGTTGCCCAGGGAGGGTCCCGCACCCACGATGGACGTATCCATGCTGCTTCCTGCTCCCTCCTGGCGGCGATAGCGGCCGTCACGCGCCCGGTGCCGCGCTGGCCCTGGCAGGGTCACGACATGGGCAGCCGCCGGTAAGGACGATCAGGCGTGCCACCGCCCTGGTCATCAGGGCGTGATGCCGACGACCATTCCGCCCGGTCCACGACACGGCAGCATGCGTTTGTCTGATCTCCCCGAGAGCGGGATCAGTCTGATGGCCGTTCGCAGAAAGCGTGAACGGATCACCACACCCCGCTATCACCGCTGCCGCCACCGATGACCCACCTCCTGCCCTTCCTCCTGTGCCAGTCTGCGGGCATCGTCCTGTTCGCGCTTGGCTGGTGGTGTGCCTCCCGCAGCCGGCGCTGGGCGATCGCCATCTCGGTGACCGCGCTGGGCCTGCTCACCGCCAAGATGGTGCTGACCTGGGAACCGGTCTGGGAGGCGACGCTCTTCCCCTGGTTGGGCTATGCCTTCCTCCAGTCCTGCCTGCTCTCAATGATCGGGCTGCTGTTCTTCGGCTTGGCGATCGCCCAGCTGCCGGTGCGCTGGAACCGCCTGGTGGTCGGTGCGGTCGCGGCCGTCATTGCCGTCCAAGGCGTCTGCTCCTCCTGGTGGATGGTCGCCCCCGAGATCCACGGCGAGCTGCTGGAAGCGGACGCTGATCATCACTACCAGCAGACGACCAACTACACCTGTGCGCCGTCGGCGTGCGTCTCGGCGCTCTCCTATGTCGCCGTTCCGGCCAGCGAGCAGGAGATGGCCGGCCTGTGCCTGACGCATGACGAGGGGACTACCGTCTTCAACACCTACCGCGGTCTGAGCCTCAAGCTCGTGGGAATGCCCTATCGCGCACGGATCGTCAATCGCACGGTCGACGAGCTGATGCAGCCCGGGGTGACAGCGGTGGTCACCGAGCTGCCCGGGTATCATGCGATCGCCGTCCATGGCGAAGGGGGCCGGGTGACAGCGCAGGACCCCAAGATGCGCTGGCCGCTGACCTGGACGATGGCCCAGCTGCGCGAGCATTATGATGGACCGGTGGCGGTGGTCATCGAGCCGCGGCCGTGACGCCTGGCGCGGGAGAGGCAGACGGAGACGCTCACGGACGGTACCGTACCAAGGGCTGACGGATGATCGCGCTCTGGCCAGTAGACGGTGACCGTTGAGCGCGTGCGGGTCGACGAGCTGATCAGCCGCAGTGCGGGCAGCAGGGAGGGCACTCCAGGATAACCCGCTCTGGCACCACTCGCCGATGGGAGGTAGACTTCGTCCTGACCACCACCCAGGGGCACGTATGAGCAAGGGAGTGACGATCGCGGCTGTGGTCCTGGCGGGTATGGCCTACTGGCATTACGCCATGCCGCCGTCGGGACGGAGGTCCACACTACCATTCGTCTGGGACCAGGCGAAGGTCGCGGGGCTGACCGCAGATCTCAGTGATGCCGACGGACATCCGGCGCCTCCCCAGACCCTGCGCGACGCGAAGCGGATACTGGTGTACTTCTCCGCCAGCTGGTGCCCACCGTGCCGCGCCTTCACCCCCGACTTGGTGACCTATTACCGCTCCCACCAGGGGGGCACGGCCTTCCAACTGCTCTTTGTCAGCAGCGACCAGAGTGCGGGAGCGATGTACGACTATATGCACAACGACGCCATGCCCTGGTGGGGTGTGGCCTACCACTCGGTCAGCGCCAAATCCCTCGTCAGTTCCTATGCGGGTCCGGGCATTCCCTGCCTGGTCCTGCTCGATGGGCAAGGGCATGTCCTGGCGGATAGCTTCGTCGATGGTCGCTATGTCGGTCCCCGGGAGGTGCTCAAGGCGCTCGATGCCGGTCACTGAGGCGCTTCGCCAGGCCGGACATCCACCTGGTGGCGTGCGCGACGCCACCGTTCAGCTCGGGCACCCTGCGCTGCGAGCAGATCGAGATCATCCCGCTGCCCTGAGCCTCCTGTCAACCAACCACGCGAACGTACGCATGACCCATGGAGCTAGGCGGCACCTGGCTCTCCGGCGGCGAAGGCCGCATTGCCGGCACGGTGATCCGCACCTTCAACATTGCGGTGATCCAGAATGGCATGAACCTCACCGGGGTTGAGGGCTAAACCCACAAGGTGGTGCCGGGGATGGCCATCCTCGGTGCGGTCCTGCTCGATTCGGCGCGCCACCGGCTCTCGCCGCTCGGCTGGCTGCACCGCATTGCGCTCGGTCCATCCCCTGTTCCACGTGTCGCCCCGGAGTGCGTATCCGCGCCGTCGTCCCGGCGTCAAGGGCATTCAGCGCATCTGGCCTCCGGCGCCCAACCACCTGCCCCATGAGGGATCATCATGACCGTACTCATCGTCATCCTGACGCAGCTCCTGTTCACCGCCGGTGATCTGATCGCATCGCACCACATGCAGACAGGCGGGTTCACGTTGTCGAACCTGGTGCGGCCATGGTTCTTCATCTATTTCAGCCTGCGCCTGCTGGCGACGTTCGGCCAATTGTATGTGCTCGCCCAAGCGCCGCTGGGTTGGATGTCGTCGGTATTCGGAGCGGTCTCGATCATCCTGGCCAATCTGCTCGGCCTCTTGGTGCTCAAGCAGGTCCTGTCGCCGGCCGGCTATGCCGGCGTGCTGCTGGCCGTAATGGCGTTCCTGGTGATGGCACTGTTCGGCAATCCCTCCGCAGCAGCAGCACCAACATCAGGGCCGTAGCGGCCACTCCGGTGCCGCGACGTGTCAGGCCGGTGAGGACTCTAGCGAGCGGCTTGCTGATGCCTGGGGCACCGCAACCGGCACACCGGTGGCCCTGACGGCCTGATCCAGTCTACGGGCAGGAAGGGAGTGCTGGAGACCCTGCACGTGGGTGCCACACGTCCGACTCGATGTGCTGCGAAACCACGCCTGACCCACGTTCTGGGTCACCGCCGCGATACGCTGCTCGGCAGTGACAAAGCGACCACCCCATGGTGTCATCTGCCGATCAGGGAACGTGGCGTGACAATGTATCACGAACCGCGTAACCACCGCGGCGCACGTGAGTTGTCGCCCCTCGGCCTAGCGACCGGGAGGGTTCCATCAGCGGCTGTGCGGTCAGATCATGGAGGCGTTCGGCAATAGGAACGCACGCGCCATCGGCCAGCCGGGTCTACCCGGTCGGCCCAGGCTGGTCGAATGACAGTGCAGACCGATGCATCAGGCGGGGAGGATCGATTCGTCGTGCAGTACGATGACCATCACATTGCCTTAGGCCACCGTCGCTGACGAGGACATGATCGTCCGTTCCCGCCATATGTTGTACAGCTCCGCATCCTCTCGCTCACGCAGGTTCCCACAGGATATACACCATGCGTCTGCCCCGTTGGCTGCTGGCTGTCATCATCGCCGCTTCCACCCTCGGCATGACCGCCTTCACTCAGTGGATCGAGGCCGTTGAGGTCACCACCCAGCATAACGACATCCAGCGCAGCGGTGCCAATACCAGCGAGACCATCCTCACCACCGGGAATGTCGCCACCGCCACCTTCGGCAAGCTGTTCACCATTAACCTGGCCGCCAATGTCAACGGTCAGGCGCTCTACATGCCCGGTCTGACCATCAATAGTGCCGTGCACAACGTCGTCTTCGTCTATACCTCCAACAACTCCACCGGCTCGCCCTGCGGCATCGCCGCCTATGATGCGGATGTCGGCGGCACTGCTCTGTGGAGCACCACGCTGACGCCGGCTGCGCAGTATACCACCAATACGCCGGTGATCGATCCGACGACCAGCATCATGTATTTCGTCACCAAGGACAACAACGACAACGGCGCCAGCTGGATGCATGCCGTCAGCATCCTCACCGGCCTGGATCTGACCGGCAGTCCGGTCCAGATCGGCGGGTCGGTCACGGGGACAGGCGGCGGCTCATCCGGGGGCACAGTCACCTTCCCGGCCAGCCATGCGAACTGCCGGCCCGGCATGCTGCTGGTCAATGGCGTGGTCTACTGCGGCTTCTCCTTCAACACGGATGCCCAGCCGTACCATGGCTGGATCTTCGGCTACTCCTACAACGGGACCGCCTTCACCCAGCACAGCATCTTCTGCGATTCCCCCAATTCCGAGGCCGGGGGGATCTGGCAGGCCGGCAAGGGGCTCGCAAGCGACGGCACCAACATCTACTGCACCACCGGCAACGGCAATTTCGACAACAGCCTGGCGGCCGGCAGCGCCTTCGGCATGTGCGTGCTGCGACTGAGCCCGACCTTGAGCGTGCTCGACTACTTTGCGCCCTCCAATGAGGCGAGCGAGAGCGGTTCCGACCAGGATCTCGGCAACTGCGGCCTGACCATCATCCCCGGCTCCAGCCCTTCCCTGGGCTTCGTCGGCAGCACCAAGTACAGCCAGGGCCATCTGGTGAATATCAACAATCTGGGGCACTTCAACGGCGCCACCAATGTCAACGCCGCCGATGCCTGCCTGCAGACCGTCAGCGTCGGCGGCGCGGTGGGCAGCAACCCGGTGTCGTGGAATGCCGGCGGCAGCCAGTACGTCTACCTGGACGGCGGCGGGACCCTGACCGAATGGCAGGTCACCGGCGGCAATGCGCTCACCCAGATCACCACCCAGAGCGTCGGGAGCGGCAACAGCGGCCTGTGCGTGACGTCGAATGGCACCACCAACGGTCTGCTCTGGGTGCTCGGCAGCGACGGCTCCATCCATGCCCGGGATGCCACCAACGTCGCAACCGAATACTGGAGCAGCACCCAGAATTCGGCACGCGACGCCATGCCCTCCGGTCCCGGGAAATTCCAGTTCCCCATGGTCGCCAACGGCAAGGCCTACATGCCTGATGGCGCGGCGCACCTGGTCGCCTATGGCCTGCTGAGCCAAGTTGCCACCCAGCTCGCCTTCGTGCAGCAGCCCACCTCGGGCGCTACCGGATTGACCCTGCCGGCGGTGACGGTCGCGGTCGAGAATGCGGCTGGGACGACCGTGTCCACCTCGACGACGTCGGTGACCATTGCCCTGGGTGCCAACCCCGGCGGTGCCACGCTCTCCGGCACGACCACCGTCAGCGCGGTCAATGGCATAGCCACCTTCAGCAATCTGAGTCTCAACATGCCCGGGGTCGGCTACACCCTGGTGGCGAGCGTGACCGGTCTCACCGGAGCGACGAGCAGCGCCTTCACCGTCTCCTCCCAGGTCGCCGCACCCGCCATCTCGCCCAATGGCGGCGCCACCTTCACCGGCCCGGTAACGGTGCGTCTCAGCGACGCGACGGCCAATGCCACGATCTACTATACGACCAACGGCACGCCGCCGACCACATCGTCGTCGGTCTACAATCCGGCCAGCCCGCCCCAGCTCACCACCTCGGCGACCGTTGAAGCCTATGCCACCGACACCACCGCCGGGCTGACTCCCAGCGCCGTGACCACGGCCAGCTTCACCATTGCCGGCACGACAGCCTATGGCATGCCCTACCGCCCGGTGGTCACGGGCGTGACCATGCCGGCGACCAATACCAATCCGCCGGCGACGCTGTCCGCCACCGGCCTCTTCACCACCGTGGATACGGCTACCAACACCTTCACTCCGACACCGGGCATCGTCCCCTATACGGTGATCACGCCGCTGTGGTCTGATGCCGCGCAGAAGCAGCGCTGGATCGCCTTGCCGGGCGCCAGCCAGATCGGCTTCCAGCCGACCGGGGTGACCCCGTGGGCCTTCCCGGGTGGCACCATCTTCATCAAGAACTTCGCCCTGGTGGTCGATTCCACCACCAATCCGGTGCAGACCCAGATGCTGGAGACGCGTGTCCTGGTGGTGGATAGTACCGGCACCAACGGCTATGGCGTCTCCTACCAGTGGCTGCCCAGCAACACTGCCGACGCGTCCCTGGCTCCTGCCGCGGGAGTCAACGAGAACATCTCAGTGACTACCGCCGCGGGGACGAGCACCCAGGTGTGGAGCATCCCATCGCAGGCCAATTGCCTGGTTTGCCACACCAGAAACGCCGGCTTCGTCCTCGGGGTGAAGACCGGCCAGCTCAACGGCACCATCACCTACCCCAGCACTGGCGTCACCGACAACCAGCTGCGCACGTGGAACTACCTGCAGATGTTCACCACCAACATCTGCGCCGGCACCGGTGAGGCGGGCATCGCCGCGATGCAGCAGTTCGTGCCTGACACCTCGACCACCGCACCGCTGCAGACCAGGGTCAAGTGCTACCTCGATGCCAATTGCGCCCAATGCCATCGACCAGGAGGGGCGAACACGGCCTGGGATGCGCGCTATGACACGCCGATGGCCAGCCAGGGCATCATCAATGGCGCGGTCGGCACCACCCTAGGCATCCCCGGTGCGATGGTGGTGGTGCCGCAGCAGCTGTCGCTGTCGATGATGGACCTGCGCATGCGCTCGACCAACGCGGCCACCCAGATGCCTCCCTTGGCGCGCAATGTGGTCGATGCGACCGGATGCGCTGTGCTCGAGCAGTGGATCAACACCTTGACCCCGAATCCGCCGACCATCACCGCCATGTCTCCGACCACTGGCCCCACCGGAACGGTCGTGGTGCTGACGGGAACCTGCCTCACCGGGGCGACCGCGGTAACCTACACTGGGACTGCGGTGCCCTATACGGTGGTCTCCACCCTGGCGATCACGGCCACCATCCCCGCCGGCGCGAGCAATGGGACATTCACCGTCACCGTCCCGGGCGGCCACGCGACCTCGGGCACCTTCACCATCAATGGCGCCGCGATCCCCGCTCCGACGATCACCACCCTGCTTCCCACCGCAGGCAGCAGCGGGTCGACCGTCCTTATCGACGGGGCAAATTTCAATGGCACCACCGCAGTGTCATTCCATGGCGTGGCGGCCTCCTTCACCGTTCTGTCCAACACCCAAGTCTCAGCCGTCGTGCCCGCCTCCGCCACCACCGGGACGGTCAGCCTGACCACCCCAGGCGGCACCGCCACCAGCCCAGGGAGCTTCACCGTCGTCGCCGCGGGAACCGTCCCGCTGATCACCTCCGTCACACCCGCAGCCGGCGCTGTCGGCAGCCAGGTGACCATCGTCGGCACCGATCTCACCGGCGCGCAGACGGTGAGCTTCAACGGCGCATTGGCCACCTTCACCATCAATGGCTCGGGGACGCAGATCATCGCGACCGTGCCCACAGGGGCCACCAGCGGGAATATCGTCGTCGTGGCTCCCCAGGGTACGGCCGTGTCGCCGACCCTTTTCACCGTCACTCCGCCCAGCCCGCCCTCGTCGTCCAGCGGCAAGAGCTGCGGCAGCGGCATCCTGACCGTGCTCACCATGCTCATTCTGACGTCGATCCTCAGGCGCATGCGCCTGCGATCGCGAGATGCGTGATCAAGTCTCCGAAATCATCCACCTGCACCAGGATCATTTAGCGACGTGCGACGAGAGGTCCAGGATGCCTACCGCGGCGTCTAGGACGATGGCAGAGAGAATCGGCGCAGGAACCGTTTCTATCCTAAGCGACCACCAGCGAGAGCAGGAGCGTCAGCAGCAATCCGACCACCGAGATGATGGTCTCCAGCACTGACCAGGTCTTGAAGGTCTGCACCACCGTCATGTTGAGGAACTCCTTCACCATCCAGAAGCCGCCATCGTTGACATGCGAGAAGAACAGCGACCCGGCACCGGTGGCGAGGACCATCAGCTCGGCATTCGCATGGCTGGCCTCGGCGATCGGCGCCACGATCCCGCAGGTGGTCGCCATCGCCACCGTCGCCGAGCCGGTCGCCAGGCGGATCAGCACCGATACCGTCCAGCCCATCATCAGGGGCGAGAGGTTCCAATGCTTCGCCTGATCCACCATCACGGTCGAGATGCCGCTATCCAGGAGGATGCGTCCGAACCCCCCTCCGGCACCGATCAGCAGGGTGATGGTGGCAGTGGGTCCCAGGCACTCATTGGTGTACTTCAGGATGGTGGTGCGGCTCATGCCCCGGCTGGCGCCCAAGGTCCAGAAGCTGACCAGCAGGGCGATCAAGAGCGCCATGACCGAGCTGCCGATGAGCTTCAGGCTGTCATTCAGGAGCGTCCCT
The DNA here is from genome assembly GCA_003136555.1 of Planctomycetota bacterium. Classification (GTDB taxonomy): domain Bacteria; phylum Planctomycetota; class UBA11346; order UBA11346; family UBA11346; genus BOG-1363. Next base: position 15,946 of record PLEW01000148.1, read on the forward strand.
GGCCAGGCGAACGCATCCGCCCAGCTGCCCAGCAGCATCAGCACCACCGGTAGCAGGATGGTGCCGATGGTGATGAGGAAGCCCGGCAGCGGCTTGCCGGTCTCCTCCTCGGTGAACTGCTTCATCATCGGATTGTCGCTGTCGATCGAGACATAGCGGCTGACCCACTTGCAGAAGATCGGTCCGGCGATCGCTGCAGTGGGGATGCCGACGATCAGCCCATAGAGGATGGTCCGCCCGATGTCGGCCTTGTAGGCGGTGACTGCCAGCAGCGCCGCGGGATGGGGCGGGATCAGGCCGTGGACCACCGACAGCCCGGCGGCCATAGGCAGGCCGACCAGCGCCATCGGCGTGCCGGTGCGCTTGGCCACGGTGAAGGCGATGGGGATGAGCAGGACGAAGCCGACTTCGAAGAACACCGGGATGCCCACCAGCAGGGCGATGGTCATCATCGCCCAATGTATCCGTTTCACCCCGAACCAGCCGGTCAGTGTCCGCGCGATCTGCTCAGCGCCACCGGATTCCGCCATCATCTTCCCGAGCATGGTCCCGAGCGCGATGACCAGGGCAATATGGCCGAGGGTCTTGCCCATGCCCTCCTCGAATGAGCGCACCACATCCGTCCACTTCATCCCCACTTCCAAGGCCAGCGCGAGCGACAGGCAGACCAGGGCGATGAAGGGGTTCACCTTGTAGTAGACGATCAGGACGATCAGGGCGACGATGCCCACCACCGGATAGACGATCAGCATGGTGTCATGCGTCATGCGCGGATTCCTTGCGGATGAACAGCAGGGGCCCCTGGGAGCCAGCGAGGCCCGGTAGTCCGCAGCCACCAGCGCGGGGACAGTCGGACAGGATCAGGGACGCAGGCATGCGGAAGGCTCGCTCACGGCGTGGTGGCTGGTGATGCCCGGCGTCCGGTACGGATACGGGGATGGCGATACGATCGTGCACCGGGCAGGCTGCCAGCGCTTTTCCCGGTTGGTACCCGTCATGTGTCAGGCAGCATCAGGCGAGCGCGACGTCCGCAAGCACGGACCCAGGCAGCGCGCCCAGGCGATCGCAGGGTGCTCCATCACGGCAGCGCCAGCGCCGCCTGATAGCGCTTCCAGGTCGCCAGCGAGGCGGCCAGGTGCTGCTCCTGATTGCCGGGGATGTTGTAGCACTGCAGGCCGATCGGGCCAGCATAGCCGACGGTCTTGAGCGTGCGCAGGAACCCCAGCACATCGACCGCGCCCTCGCCCAGCGGCTTGATCAGGCGCGACCAGTCGCCGTCATGCTCGGCCCCATTGATCGAGACGAAGCGCAGGACCGGTGCGCACGCGCGGATGATCTCTGGCAGGCGCGCCTCGTTGCCGGCGCGCAGCTCATGGCAGAGGTTGATGGTCAGGCCGAGAGTGGGCAGGGCGAGGCGGTTCACCACCTCCAAGGCCTGCATGGCGGTGGCTATGCGCAGGCCGTGATGGGGATAGAGGGCGACGGTGATGCCCTGGGCGCGCGCCGGCTCGGCCACCAGGCGGACGGCTGCATCGACGGCTGCATCATCGCCGCTGCCCTGGACGGTCAGCCAGATCGCCGTCGAGCTGTGGGCCAGCAGGGGGAGGGCGTCCAGCAGGCCGGGCGCGCAGCTCGGCGTCGCTCCCGCAGTGCAGGCGGTGTAGATGTTGGCGATCGCGATCCCCGCCGCGGCGCATGCTCGCTGGCGCTCTGCGAGCAGCAGCGTCCCCGTATAGCCGATGCCCTGGTAGCCGAGGCGTTTGAGCAGGTCGGCCTGCTGGACCGGTGTCAGCTCGCCGCGGCCGAGGCCGTTGTCGAAGGCGAAGAAGAGCGGTTCGGCACCGCACACCGCCAGCTGCAGCACGACACCCAGGAGGAGGAGGAGAGGCACGACTCGTCGCCGGAGCAGATGACGCATGCCAGGTGATACCCCGCCTCGGGTCGGCCATTGAACGCGCTCTCGCGTGTCCCGGCGCGCTCGCAGGATACTGCCCGCTCCACCGCCTGATCGCCGATTGCCGAGGCGTCGATGGCTCCACGATGGCGTGAGCAGTGCGGTCATGGGGCATGCACGCTCCGGCAGGCACCCAGTGTCCACGACTCTCCGGAGAGGCCCATGCCACTCGCTGCGCTGACGATGTCGGCCCTGCTCCTGCTGCTGAGCAGCCTGGCGATCGGAGCCGCAGCGGCTGCGGGTGAGCCGGTGATCCTGCTGACCGCCTTCGAGCCCTTCGCCGGGCGCGGGGTCAATGGCAGCGCCACGGTGGCGAACCGCCTTGCCGGCACGGTGATCGGTGGCGCACGCGTCGTCGTCCTCGTCCTGCCGGTGCGCTGGGGCGAACCGGAGCGCCGGCTCCCGGACACGGTTACCCGCCTGAAGCCGGTGCTGCTGCTCGGGTTGGGCGAAGGGCAGCCCGGCCGGGGCGTGGTCGTCGAACGGCTCGGCGCCAACCTGGCCCGTCACCTGCCGGATGCCTCCGGAGCCCTGCCGCCCGGAGAGCTGCTCGATCCCCAAGCGCCCTCTCACCGTCCGGCACGCTTCCAGCTGGATGCGGCCTGGTTCCCGGCTGGGGCGGTGAGCGTCCAGGAGAGCCACGATGCGGGCGGCTATCTCTGCAATGAGCTGCTGTTTACCGCCCTCGCCCAGCCGGTGGCGGTGTGCGGATTCGTCCATCTTGCCCCTCAGGGGGACCAGCCGGACGAGGCCTATGCCACCCCCCTGGTGCCGGTCATCCGCGCCCTGATCGCGCATAATGTGACCCCCTGACGGGTCGGGTCGGGGAGAGAGCCTGGCGGTGGGAAGGCTCAACCGAAAGAGCGTGAGCCCGTACACATTTCCGTCATAATCAGCACGGATCATGACCATCCGGTCATGGCACGCACGGATGTCCCTGAACGGGCAACCGCAGATATCACATCGGGTCGTCGTACCGGGGTGCCGCCGAGGGGCATGCCGCGACGCCCCGCAGGTCGCAGCGTACGATATGTCAGGACGTGCCGATATGTCTGGGTCATGGCGACAGATGAGGGAGGGTACAGCGAGCATGGTGCGCGTGATGGGAGCGGGCACCTCGGCAGCCCTGTTCCTGCTCGTGGTGGCCAGCAGCGCCGCCGTCGCCGCCGATGACGTGCTGATCGCCGTGCATGGCTTTCTCGACAAGCACTGCTTCACCTGCCATGACGCGGATGCCAACAAGGGCGGGCTGAACCTCGCCGCCGCCACGTTCACTCCCGATGACCCCAAGAATGCGGCGCTGTGGGTGAAGGTGCATGACCGGGTGCGCGACGGCGAGATGCCGCCCAAGAAGAAGCCGCGACCGGAGGCCGCCGAGCTCGCCAGCTTCCTCGACATCATCGCCCGTCCGCTGATCGCTGCCGACCTCGCCCGCGAGGCACGCGATGGGCGATCGACCTGGCGCCGCCTGAACCGCTATGAATACGAGAACTCGCTGCGCGACCTGCTCAAGGCGCCCTGGCTCCAGGTGAAGGACATCCTGCCCGAGGACGGCGAATCGCACCGCTTCAACAAGATCGGCGATGCCCTCGACATCTCGCACGTGCAGATGGCCCAGTATCTGGCAGCGGCGGAATACGCGCTGCGGCAGGTGATCGCCAGCCAGATCCCCAAGCCCGAGACCATCCACAAGCGCTATTACGCGCGCGAGCAGGGCTCCTTCGTCGGCCACATGAAGTTCACCGAGTTCAACCGCAGCCCCGAGCGTGCCACCTTTCCTGTCCTGGGTTCCACTGCCCAGCCCGAGGTGCGCTCGGCTAAGCTGCCCATCACCGTCGGAGCGGCGGATGCCAAGGTTCGCGACCAGGAGGGTATGGGGGTGGTGGCCAGCAGCTATGAGCCGATCGAGCTGCACTTCGATCGCTTTCAGGCGCCGATCGCCGGGCTCTACAAGCTGAAAATCAGCGCCCACTCGGTATGGGTGGGCCCCGGGCTGACGCCGGCCAAGGACCCGCACTGGTGGACGCCCGATCTCGATGTCGTCTCGGCCGGCCGCCGGTCGGAGCCGGTGAGCATCTACACCGAGACCCGCCCCCGCCTGCTGCGCTGGCAGGGCGCCGTCGATGTCGCCCCCGAGCCCACGGTGCGCGAGCTGGAGGTCTGGATGCTCAAGGGCGAGATCATCCGCGTCGATGCCGCCCGGCTGTTCCGCTCGCGTCCGCCCAACTGGCACAACCCCCTGGCGCAGAAGGATGGCCAGCCCGGGGTGGTGTTCCAATGGATGGATGTCGACGGGCCGGTCATCGAGCAATGGCCGAGCGCCGGGCATGCCCTGCTGTTCGGCAATCTGCCACTCAAGGCCGACGCTACCGGCAGGGTCGAGGTGGTCTCCGAGCATCCCGATGCCGATGCCGAGCGCCTGCTGCGTGCCTTCATGCAGAAGGCCTACCGCCAGGCAGTGGCGGAGCCGGATGTCGCCCGCTTCCTCACCGTCATCCACAAGGCGATCGCCTCGGGCAGCAGCTTCACCGAGGCGATGATTGCCGGCTATGCCGGCGTGCTGTGCTCCCCGGCCTTCGTCTGCCTGGAGGAGAAGCCTGGTCAACTGGACGAAGCCGCCCTGGCGGCGCGGCTGTCCTACTTCCTGTGGAACTCCTCCCCCGACGATGCGCTGCGCACATCTGCCGCGCATGGCGAGCTACACCGTCCCGAGGTGCTGCAGGCGCAGGCCGAACGGCTGCTCGACGATGCGCGTTCACGCCGCTTCGTCGACGCCTTCCTCGACTACTGGATCGATCTGCGCAAGATGAATGCGACCTCGCCCGATGCCGGCCTCTACCCGGATTACTACCTGGATGATCTGCTGGTCGAGTCGGCACAGTCCGAGACCGAGCTGTTCTTCGCCGACCTGCTCAAGGAGAACCTGCCGGCCAGCTCCATCGTCGCCAGCGACTTCGCCATGCTCAACGAGCGCCTGGCGCAGCTCTATGGCGTACCCGGGGTCGATGGCGTGACGCTGCGCAAGGTCAAGCTGCCCAGCGACAGCCCGCGCGGCGGCCTGATGACGCAGGCCAGCGTGCTCAAGGTGACCGCCAACGGCACGACCACCTCGCCGGTCCTGCGCGGGGTGTGGATCATGGAGCGCATCCTCGGCTACGAGATTCCGCCACCGCCGGTGGTGCCGGCCGTTGAGCCCGACATTCGCGGAGCGGTCACCATCCGCCAGCAACT
>PLEW01000249.1 GCA_003136555.1 Planctomycetota bacterium
GGCGGCGGCTTGCCGATGATCGACTCGAGGATCCATTTGCCGCGGTGCACCGGCCGGTGCCGAGTGCCGTCCGAGGTCAGGCTGAGGATGGAGGCCTGGGTCAACAGCCCGCCGCGGTGGTCCTCAGGACGCAGCGCCACCCGCCGCATCGCCTCCCCCGACACGCCCGCGATGCCGTAGTGGGTCGCCAGGCGCTCATTGAGCATGGTCCAGTCCGAGTCGAGGAATTCGCGCAGGCTGAGGTCGTGGTCCATGACCTCGGCGAAGAACGAGGTGGTCTCGGCGATCATGCTCTTCTCGAGGTAATCATCATACTCGGGATAGAGCTTGCGATCGGGGGCGAACATGCCGACCCGGCGCAGCTGCAGCCATTGGCGCGGGAAGGAGGACTTGAAGGCCTCGGCCTTGGGGTCCTTGAGCATGCGCGCCACCTCTACGCACAGGGTCTGCCGCTGGTGCAGGAGCCCCTGGCCGGCGAGGTCCTCGAGCCGCTCATCGGGCATCGTGCTCCAGAGGAAGTAGGAGAGCCGCGAGGCGAGCTCGTGATCATCCAGCATGCCAGGCGTCGGCCCGGTGCCCTCGACCAGGTAGAGGAAGCTCTTCGAGCACAGCACCGCCACCAGGGCCGTCCTGATCGAGGTCTCGAAGCTGCTGCCGAGCTTGCGCTCGCCGGCGAAGAGCGCCTGGAGGCGGTCGATCTCGGCTGGCTGGGCCGGACGGCGGAAGGCGCGCGAGGCGAAGCGGCCGATGATGTCGCGCGCATGGGCGTCGTCGTCGCCTGCGGGCGACGCATGGGAGAAGATGCGCTGATGGGCGGGCGGCGGCCAGGAATCGTAGACCGGCCCCTCGCATTCGAGCCAGTCGAGCAGGATGGTGGGCCAGATCGGCTTGAACTCGTCATCGGTCAGCTTGATCTGCCAGGGCTGACGAGAGGCGATCTGGAAGAAGGGCTTGGAGTTGAGCGGCCGCGACTGGCGGCCCTCCGGGTTCGGCCCGGGGACGGCATTGATGACGCGCAGCTGGTGCGCACCGGCGGGCAGGTGGGTGCGGAACTGCAGCGTGACGGGCCGGTCCTCGGGAGCTTCGACGTCCTGCTCGAAGATGTTGCGGTCGATGCCTGCGGCGTAGATCAGCAGGCGCGGCGAGCGTCCGCCCACCGGCCGCAGGGCGCTGAGCTTGACCCGCAGCAGATAGTCGCCGGTCACCGGGATCTTGAGCTCGTTGCCTTCTCCCGGGGTGCCATTAGCACCATTATTGGGTACAATGTCGATACGCGCCTTGTCGAGCACCCCCTGGGCGAGCAGCTGATCGTGCACCTCGCCGCTGATGCGGCGGAACTCGGTCGCCCCCATGCGGTTGATGGAGCGCTTCGGTTCGGGCCCGAGCGCGATGGCCTCGTTCATCGCCGTCTCGGCCGCCGCCAGATACTTCTCGATGTGCGCCGGCGACACCGTCAGCACCGAGCCGATGCGCTCGAAGCCCTGCCAGTCCGGATCCTCGGGCAGGCCGGTCGGGTCGTTGGCATCGCAGGTCACGCCGAGCAGGTCGCGGATGGTGTTGCGGTACTCTTCGCGCGACAGCCGGCGGTAGGAGATGGTCTCGCCCTCCGACGCCTGGCGGGTGGCATCCGCCTCGACCAGCCGTGCAGCTATCTGGTCGGAGACCCGGGCGATGTCGTCTGCCTTCGGCCGCGGCTCCTTCTTGGGCGGCATGTCGCCGGAGTTGATGCGCTCCATCACCTCCATCCAATGCCCCGCGACCGCGGCATTGACGAAGTCCCGGGCCAGGGTGTCGAGGCGCAGGTCGCCCTTCTGCTTCTTCTCGCCATGGCAGGCGGTGCAGTGCGACTCGAAGAAGGGCCGTACCACGCCCTCGAACTCCTGGCCCGCATCCGCAGACGCAGCGCCCCACAGGGATGCCGCGCTGGCGGCGAGTGCCAGCGCCAGCAGCGCGGCGGTCGCGGTCGCACGCCCCGCGCGCTGGCGAGCGGGGCACCGGCGCCCGGGGCACTGGTGGTCGTCCCCTGCGCAGTTGAGGTGGTTCAGTCCCATAGGCTCTCCACCGAAGGTACCTCATGATCCACTCTGCTACTATCCCCCGAACGGGGGAGCCCCCAGCTAGTGGCTGGGCATCAGGCCGAGCTCGTAGGCCCGGGCCACCGCCTCGGCACGGCCGGCGACGCGCAATTTCGAGAAGATCGCCTTGGTATGGCTCTTGATGGTCTCGCCGCTGACTCCCAGGGCGATGCCGAGGTCGTCGTTGGACAAACCGCGGCCAAGATGGTGGAGGACCTCGAGTTCGCGCCCGCTCAGACCCGGATCGTCGACTGACCCGCCGGGCTCGCTCGCAAAGCAGGTCCCGCCGGCGGCGACCGTGACGATGGCGTTCAGCAGGGTCGCCCGGTCGGCGGTCTTGCTCAGATAGCCGGCAGCGCCATTGCGCCGCGCCAGGGCGACCTCGGCTATGCTCGCGCTGGCCGACAGCATGATGATGCGGATCGCCGGCCAGCGGGGCAGGATGAGGTCCAGACCGCTGAAGCCGTCGCTGCCCGGCATGCGCTGATCGAGCAGGATCACCTGCGGTGGCGCCTCGGCGCACTGCTGCATCGCCGCCGCGACGCTCGCAGCGGTGGTGATGCGGGCGATGCGCGCGTCGCTGCCCAGCATGGCGTCGAGCCCTTCGCGGACGACCGCATGATCATCGACGATCAGGAGACTGATCGTGCCGGTGTCGCGCATCGCCACAGCAGATGGTTTCGCTGCGCGGCGCCCATCCCCCGACTGGGGGATGGGCTGGGACAGGGGCGCACGGGCCTTCTTCATGCCCGGACCACTCGGTGATCCGTCGGGCGGTCAGCTACGTGACGCCATGCGGCGTTCGTCATGCACATCGACAGGGTCTCCTCAAATAATTGCAGTTGCTGTATTTACGACTCGCCGCATGCCCCCGATGCCGGTTCTGTCCGCACCTCCCGTCAGGTGCACGGCGCGCTCTTTGAGGTGATACCCCAGAGGTGCCGGAACGATGCCCTCCGCGACCGTGCCGGTCCTGGGGACCGCTCAGGATGCCCCTGCTCCAGGGGCTGGTCCATTGGCGCCGGAGGGCGCGTCCCCGGACGGCTGCTCCTCCGCCCGGGCTCGCGCCCGCGGCAGCCGGATGCGCACGCTGGTCCCGCTGCCGGGTCGGCTGCTGATGTCGACCGTGCCTCCCAGCCAGCTCATGCGGTGACGCATCGACTCCAGGCCGAAATGGCCGAGGGTGGTGCTCGGCGCCGACTGCGGATCGAAGCCGCTGCCATCATCCTCGATGCGCATCTCCAGCTCGCCCTGCTGGTAGTCGAGCAGGAGCGTGACCTGCGAGGCGCGACCATGGCGGAAGGCATTGCCGACCGCCTCTTGCATCAGCATCAGCAGGCTGCCCATCACATGGCGCGAGAGCTCGAAGGGCGAGCCCGTGACGCGCACCTGGACCGCCCCGGCGGGCCAGTGGTCCATCGACGCGGCCGCATGCTCGAGCAGCGCAGCGAAGGCGCTGCTGCCCTCCTCGACATGCCGCAGGCCCCACAGGCAGTCGCGCAGGCCCTCCTGGGTGCGCAGCAGCGCCCGGCGCGCGGCGGCGAGCTGCTCCTGCACCGCCGGCGGGATCTGCTCGAGGAAGGCGGCCGCAGCCTCCAGGCGGTAGGTTGCACCCGCGATCAGCTGCTGCAGGCCGTCGTGCATGTCCGCCGCCAGGCGCTGGCGCTCCTGCCTGGCCGCGCGGAACTCCAGCTCGGAGTCGCGATGCAGGCGCATCACCTCCTCGAGCCGGGTGGTGCGTCGCCACAGCAGCCGGCGCATCGCCAGCGACCACGCCAGCGACGCGCAGAGGATGGCGATGGTGCCGGCGAGGGCGATCCACAGCCGTTGGAGCGTCCACCACGTCGGCGCCTGGAGCACCACCACATCCCTGCTGGTGCGCAGCAGCAGGTCGAGGCGGTTGGGCAGGGTGTAGTCGACGACCTGGTCGCTGGGGGCATAGCCGACGATCGCCACGCCCGAGAGGCGCAGCAGGCTGCCCGGCTGCAGCTCATCGGGATCGGCGCCGCCGGGGTCGGCACCGACCAGGGAGAGGTCGGCGGTGGTCAGCGAGCCGCCGCAATCGAGCACCAGCCGCCGGCCGTCGCCCGAGGTATCGAGCTGCACCTCGAGCAGGCGGCCGGTGACGCTGACCAGCAGGCCATCGTAGTCGTGCGGGCTCGCTGGCAGGCCGTAATCGTGCACCGGACGGAAGGCCACCTGGATATCCTTGAGCGTGGTCGAGATCGCCTCCGGCGGGACGCCGCCGCCGAGCTTGCGCACCAGCGCCTGCTCGAGCCCGGCGACCGGCTGGCTGACATCGATGAATCCAGAGGCTTCGACCCGGTCGCCGGGCTGGAGACGCTCGCTCGCGGCGCAGCCGACGCGGATGGCGCGCACGCCATCCTGGAGATAGAGGAAGGCGCCGGGCGCCTGATAGGTGACCGTCCCCGCGACCCGCCGGCGGTGGAGCGGCCGGCCCGCGGGCGAGAACAGGGCGAGATCGGCGCAGCGCACGCTCGGGACGGTGAAGGGATCCGCCGGCGCCGCCTTCTCGATGCGCGCCTCGGACGGATCGCTGATGAGCAGCCGCGGGCAGATGAACTCGGCACGCCAGTTGCGCGAGGATGCGGCCACGCCGGTCAGGCGCACCTCGGCATCGACGAGATGCACGGGGTCCAGGTGCTCCGCCTTGGGCATGGTCGCCAGCAGCTGCCCGCCTCCGGTCTCGACGCGCAGGAGCCACTGGTCCCGGTGCGAGGGGACGCAGCTCTGCACCACGCCGGCGACCTCGACCAGCTGCGAGTCCTCGGCTCCGGTCATCAGCCGGGTCAGCGGCACCTGGCGCGCCGGCGGCACCGGCCTGCGACCGAGGATGCGCAGGGTGATGGGCAGGACATCGGGCGAGAAGCCGCCAGGGTCCATGACCCCGTCGATGGCGACCACCGTGCCCTCGACCACCTGGTCGAGGATGGCCTCATCCCCACGCCAGACCTTCTTGAGCCTGGACATCGACACCGAGACCCAGATCGCTTCGGCGCCATCCTGGATGCTGAAGGACTGCATGCCGGAGTGCCATTTGAAGATCACCACGCCCTGCAGCCGCACCGGCGGGTGGCGTTCCGCCTGCTCGCGGGACAGCCCCCGCATCGCGCCGATGTCGGTCAGCGGCTGCTGCTCCTCCGCTGCCAGGCCGCCCTGCAGCAGTGCCGCGGCCAGCGCCGCGGCCAGCGCTCGCCGACCAGCGCGCATCACCGCGACGCCTTCATGAGCGGACACCCCTGTGCATCGTCCATCCCCTTGGTGCCTGCGCACCCCGCCTTGATCCAGCTGGCGGCCGGCCCATCGGCCAGGATGGTCGGCCCATGCCCTGGCGTCCACTGGTGATACGCCACGCCGTCCTTGCGGTTGTCCGCAAGCCGGCGCAGCCGGATGCACGTCCCGGGCGCAGTTTCCGCGTGGCTGATCAGCAGGAAGCGCCATAGATCGTATCACCCCCTGGATGACAGGCTTCCCGGCGGGGACGAGGAGCGCATGGCCAGACGACGAGATTTCCTGCGCTGGGCGACCGCCCTGGCCGCCACCGGCACCCTGCTCCCGGATGCCATCCGCCGCGCCCGCGCGATCCCGGCCTCCTCGCCCACCGGCACCATCATGGACGTCGAGCATGTGGTGATCCTGATGCAGGAGAACCGCTCCTTCGACCACTATTTCGGCACCTTCAAGGGCGTGCGCGGCTTCGGCGACCCACGACCTGCCCCGATCATGCCCGGCGATGCCGGCGGGCTGGTCCATCCGGTCTTCCGCCAGCCCCTCGGCGGCGATCCCGCTGCCGCCGTTATGCCCTACCCGCTGCACCCGCAGCCCAGCCCGAGCGTCGTCTGCTTCACCGGTCTGCCGCACGACTGGAAGAGCGGGCAAGCGGCCCTGAACGGCGGTCGCCATGATCATTGGGCGATCGCCAAGACGCCCCAGACCATGGCCTACTACCAGGCGGCGGACATCCCCTTCCACTTCGCCCTCGCCGATGCCTTCACCATCTGCGATGCCTATCACTGCTCGATTATCGGTCCGACGCATCCCAACCGGCTGTTCCTGTGGAGCGGCACCAACGGCCGGGCCGACCATGCGGACGGACCGCGGATCGACAACAACGACCATTCCTACCAGTTCACCTGGACCACCTATCCCGAGCGCCTGCAGCAGGCCGGCATCCACTGGCAGCTGTACCAGAATTCCATCGACAACAATGGGCATGACCAGTTCGGCGCGACCAATGCCGGACTCAATGCCCTGCAGTGGTTCAAGCCCTACGACCACCTGGCCAATGCCGGCAGCCCGCTGGTCAGCCGCGGCAACGCCGTGCGCACGCTCGATGATCTGCGCGAGGACGTGAAGAAGGGCGCCCTACCGCAGGTCTCGTGGATCATCCCGCCAGGCGGCTACTGCGAACACCCGCAGTTCCCCCCGGCCTACGGCGCCGTGTTCATGGCCAACCTGCTCGATGCGCTGACTGCCAATGAAGCGCTGTGGAGCAAGATGGTGCTGCTGGTCATGTACGACGAGAATGACGGCTTCTTCGACCACATGCCGCCGCCGATGCCGCCGTCGCCCAGCGGTGCGCCCGGCCTGTCATCGGTGGATGCCGCCGATGAGGTGTTCAGTAACACCGAGCCCTTCGGCCTGGGCCTGCGCGTGCCGATGATCGTGGTCTCGCCCTGGAGCCGGGGTGGCTGGGTCTGCTCGCAGGTCTTCGACCATACCTCGGTGATCCGCTTCCTCGAGGCGCGCTTCGGGGTGAAGGAACCGAACATCAGCGCCTGGCGCCGCACGGTGTGCGGCGATCTGACCGCGGCCTTCGACTTCGCCCACCCCAACACCGCTGCCGCCACCTTCCCGGACGTCAGCCGCACCCTGGCGGGCAAGCCCAATACCGCCTCGGTCAAGATCCCTCCGGCCCCGGGCACCCCGACCGTGGCCGGCCAGATCCCCGGCACCCGTCCGGCGCGCATCCTGCCCTACGACCTCGCCGCCCATGCCCGGCTGGACCTCGCCCAGCACCGGGTGTGGATCGACCTTGCCTCCGCCGGCACAGCAGGGGCGGTGTTCCACGTCTACCCACGCCTGCCCGATACGCGCCCGCGCGTCTACACCCTCGGCCCACTCGCCACGCTGTCCGACTCCTGGAAGCTGCCCGACAGCGGCCCGGCCCCCTACGAGCTGTCGACCTATGGACCCAACGGCTTCCTGCGCGTCATGCGCGGCGACCTCGCGGCCGCCAGCCGCGCGGATGCGCCTGCGGTCGAGGTGGCCGCCAGCATGGACGCCGCCAGCCAGAGCCTGATGCTGACGCTGCGCAACAGCGGTGCTGCTGCGGGGGTGCTGACGCTGGCGGCCAACGCCTATGCGACTCCGGCGCCGGCGACGCTGTCCGTCCCGGCCGGTGGGGTCCTCACCCATCGCTGGCCTGTCGCTTCCAGCGGCGGATGGTATGACCTGACCATCAGCGGGCCCGATGGCTTCCTGCGCCGGCTCGCCGGCCACCTGGAATACGGCCAGGCCTCGACCACCGATCCGGCGATCGGCGCCCTCATCCGCGCCGCGCCCTTCGATGCGGCGACACCATGACCGAGGACCGCCTGCACTCCGATCCATCCCGCCGTCACCCTGCCTTCATCCCGCATGCGTCCTGCACCCACCCTGCACCAGTCCTGAGGAATCCCCTGCCCATGCCATCACTCCCCTGCCTGCGCCGCTGCCTCGTCGCCGCCGCTGTCGCTGCTGCTGCCGCATCCTCCTCCGTGGTCGCCGCGGATCCGCCGGCGACCGGCCCGTCCGACGACATCGTGCCGATCAAGAAGGCGCGCATCATCATCGCCGAGGATTTCGAATCCACCGCCGTCGGCGGCATCCCGGCCGGCTACACCAAGAAGGGCGCGGTCGGGGTGGTCGGTGATGTCGCCCACACCGGCACCAAGTCGCTGCGCCTCGATGCCGCGGTCAACGGCGCCCGCCAGATCATCAAGCAGGGCGAGGAGCTCACCACCCTCGGCGGCCAGCATTGGGGCCGGCTTTTCTTCAAGGTCCAGCTGCCCTCGGCGGTGCCGCCCGACGGCAAGATCGTGCACACCACCATCGTCGCCGGTGCGGCCGAGAGCCCGTTGGCGAAGGATCCCATCGAGGTGCGCCTGCTCGGCACCCTGGGCAATTCCAAGGGCACCTATCAATACCTCTACAACGTCCAGCCGCGCAAGGGGCGCAAGGAGTTCGGCCCCAGCACCAAGTCGATCTACCATTATGCCGACGGCTGGGTGCTGGCGGAATGGTACGTCGACTACGCCACCCAGACCTACCGCTGCTTCATCGATGGCCACGAGCTGACCGCCTTGAGCATCAAGAAAGGCGAGAACAACTTCGCCGGCGCCGAGATCCCACCGGTCTTCGAGAGCCTGTCGTTCGGCTGGTGCAACTACCAGCCGGTGGTCGGCACCGGCTTCGTCGCCTGGATCGATGACATCGCTCTGGGCAAGGACCGCATCGGCGACCAGACCCTGCTGCCGGTGGCCGGGGCGGGCAAGTAGCCGTGAAGCCGTGCGCGGCCTGCCTGCTTGATCCGCTCCATGTCGACGCTGCGCACTGCGGCCGCATGATCCGCCTGCCTGCTTTGTCCGTTCATGCTCAGGTGTCGACGATCACTGCTGCCCGCAATCCGTGCACCCGTCTAGCGAGCGGATCGGCGGGATGGTCCGGTCAGCAGACGCGTTCATCCCGATCCGGGAGAGCGCGCTGCCCGAGCAGTGCCAACGCGCCGCGAGAGAAGGCGCACCCTTCGCTGACCTAAGGAAAAGGACCCCCGCATGACCTCGATGCTCCTCCTCCTCTTGATCGCCTTCGGCTTGATGGCCTTCTGGATCCAGCAGTTCAACGACCTCATGTCCTGCCCCGATGAGAATTTCCCGGGCAAGCACGACAAGATCCTGTGGGTCGCCATCCTGATAGCGCTGTCGCTCTTCGGCGCCCTCACCTTCTGGTTCTTCAAGCGCAGCCGAGGCAAGCGCGTCTGACCGCAGCGATGAGACCCGTCCTCACCGGTGCGCCCGGGGCGCAGACGCTGCCGACCGATCCGCGTGCCGGTGGGCTTGGGCAGCGAGGCAAAGGGCTGGCAGCCCGCATCCGTCAAGCACTCCATCACCGGCAGCTGGTGCAGCCGCTACCAGGATCTAGTGGCGCTCAGCCCCCGGCACCGAAGCTATGCGCTGCAACAGCGCATAGCTGTGCGCGACCTCCGGGATCAGCTCGGCCAAATCGGCAGCCAGCAGGCCGAAGGGCCGCGTCTCAGCCCAGCGATCGCCGGCCATGCCATGCAGGTGGGTGCCCAGGCGGGTCGCGTCATAGGCCGGCATGCCCTGGGCCATCAGCGCGCTGATGACGCCGGAGAGCACATCGCCGCTCCCGGGAATGGCCAGCGCCGCCGAGCCGGACCGGCAGATCCAGCTCTCCTGGGCGGTGGCCACTACGCTGCGGTGGCCCTTGATCACCACGACCGCTCCGCTGGAAGCAGCCAGCTGCCGTGCCGCCGCGCGGCGCTCCTCGTCGGAGGCGGTGATGGCGAGTTCCGGCAGCGACCAGGCCGCCGCGAGCCGCCCATATTCACCGAGATGGGGGGTCAGCACCAGCGGCGCGGATCGTGTCGCCGGATGGGTACCGCTATGCGCCAGGTGCGTCAGTCCGTCGCCATCCAGCACCAGCGGATGGGGCGATCGCAGCACCTGGCCGATGAGGCGTCGCTGCCCCTCCGCCAGGCCCAGCCCCGGGCCGGCGGCGATGACGGCCCCCGCCAGGCCGTCCATCGCCGGCATCGCATCCGCAGGACGGGGCAGGCCGATCGCCGAGGGCACCATGGTCAGGCAGGCGGTCATGATCTCGTCGGACACCGCCAGGCGCACCGAGCCGCAACCGGCGCGCAGCGCCCCCAGGGCGACGAAGCAGGGTGCGCCCACCATGGTCGCGTGGCCGCCGATCACCACCACCGTGCCGAAGCTGCCCTTGAAGGCGCGCGTCGGGCGGGGCGGCAGTCCGGGCAGGGCATCGTCGTCGATGGGCATGGCGGATCGTCTGCTCCGGCGGCGCCATGCACATCCCTTTCGCCATCAGGCGCACGCCAGCCTGCGACGGACAGAGGGCGCGATTGACTCGCTGCACGCGCAACGCAACGTCATCATCCGCGATGGCCACCTACGATGAGCTCGCCGGGCACAGCATCGAGCGGCTTGCCGCCCTGAGCGACGGCATCTTCGGCGTCGCCATGACGCTGCTGCTCCTGGAACTGCATGTGCCGCCGCATGAGACGATCACCAGCGAAGGCGCGCTGGTGCATGCGCTCAGCGCGATGGCGCCGCAGCTGATCGTCTACCTGATGAGCTTCATGACCCTCGGCATCTTCTGGGTCGGGCAGCAGACCCAGCTCAGCCATCTGAGCCGCTCGGACCGCCACCTCACCTGGATCCACCTGGTCTTCCTCTTCGCCATCACCCTGATGCCTTTCTCCACCAGGCTGCTAGCCGAGTTCGTCGCCTTCCGCACCGCCCTGCTCGCCTATTGGCTCAACATCGTGCTCCTCGGCGGCCTGCTGTTTGCCAGCTGGCGGCGGGCCAAGGGCACCGGCTTCATCGTCGCCAGCCTGTCCGAGGACGCGCAGGCCGCGATCTGCCGCCGCATCGTCTTCGCCCAGGCGCTCTACGCGTTCGCGGCCTCACTGTGCGTCTTCACCACCACCTGCAGCATCATCGTCCTGGTGCTCATCCAGCTCACCTACGCCATCGCACCGAGCTTCGGCCGCGTGCGCACGCGGCCAGCCACGCCGACAGCTCCGCCCCCGGCCTAGCCCCTCCGGCAACCGGGCGGCAACGCCCCTGGCGGCAGAGCCGTACATGCTGCTGCCGCACTACCCCTCCCCCGTCCGCCCCACCGCCCTCGAACCTGCGAAGCGCACCATGCCATCGAGCTCAGCCACGCCCGCCACGTCCGCCACCTGGCGCTCGCCGCTGTATGCGGCCATCCTCCTCGCCCTGGTCGCGGCCACGTCCGTGCCTGCGGTGGCGGCCGAGCTGGAGTCCAAGCCGGCCGATCCGTCGTTCGCCGCATTCGCTGCGGTCAAGGCCCCGCCGCCCGGGCCGCCGCTGCTGAAGAAGGGCGATCGCCTCGCCATCATCGGCGACTCGATCACCGAGCAGAAGCAGTACTCGCGCATCATCGAGACCTACCTCACCGTCTGCCATCCCGAGCTCCAGGTCGAGGTGCGCCAGTATGGCTGGAGCGGCGAGACCGCCGATGGCTTCCTCCACCGCATGGAGCAGGACTGCCTGCGTTTCAAGCCGACGGCAGCCACCCTGAGCTACGGCATGAACGACTACAAGTACCGCCCCTATGACGAGGCCACCGCGAAGTGGTATCGCGACTGCTATACCAAGGTCGTGCATGGGCTCGCCGCCGCCGGGGCGCAGGTGGTGGTCGGCTCGGCGGGCAGCGTCGGCAAGGTGGCCAGCTGGGTGAAGACCGCCAGCGGCACGCTCGAGGAGCACAACCTCAACCTCTGCGCCTTGCGCAACATCGCGCTCGAGATCGCAGAGTCCGAACATCAGCGCTTCGCCGACAACTTCTGGCCGCTCTTCACCCTCGGCTTCGAGGCGCGCAAGCGCTACGGCGCCGCCTACAACATCAACGGCCGAGACGGCGTGCATCCGGGCTGGGCCGGTCACCTGGTGATGGCCTATGACTACCTCCACGCCCTGGCGCCTGCTGGCGATATCGGCACCATCACCGTCGACCTGGCCGCCAAGACCGCCACCGCCAGCGATGGGCATGCGGTGGACAGCGTCGCTGACGGGGTGGTGCACCTGACCAGCACGCGCTACCCCTTCTGCGCCACCGGGCCCGCCGATCAGGACGGCTCGATCCGCTCCGGCATGGCCCTGGTGCCCTTCAACCAGGAGCTCAACCGCCTGATGCTGGTGGTGCGCGGCGGCACCGCCGCCTCCTATCAGGTCACCTGGGGCGAGGTCAGCCGCGTCTATCCTGCCGCCGCGCTGCAATCCGGCGTCAACCTCGCCGACGACTTCCCCGTCAACCCGTTCTCGGCCGCCTTCAAGCAGGTCGACGATGCGGTGGGCGCCAAGCAGGCCTATGAGACCAAGCAGGTCAAGGAGGTCTTCCACGGCGCCGAGGGCAGGGCCAACCTCGAGACCGCGACCACGCGCACCGAGGCCGAGCGCGCGACCCTGGTGGCCGCCATCCACGCCGCCCGCACGCCGGTGGAGCATGTCATCCGCATCCAGGCGCAGTGAGGGGCGCCATGGCGCCCAACGTGGCGATGGGGCCGACCGGGGTGTCGGGTGCAGGCACGGGACGCTGCGCTTGCCGAGGCCTACCGCCCTCGGCGGATGCTGTTACCGTCTTCAGACCGGGGGATACCGCCATGCTGCGTGCCATCATCGTGCTCCTGGCGCTGTGCGCCTTCCTGGCCGTGCAAGCCGATGACGGCAGTCCCGGAGCGACCCGCATCGCCCGCTGGCGGGACGACAAGACCGCCGCCTTCATGCTGATGTTCGACGACAGCGCCTCCAGCCAGGTGAAATTCGCCATCCCCGAACTGGTGAAGCGGCAGATGGTCGGCACCTTCTACGTCAATGCGGGCTCCGGCCAGTACAAGGCCTTCAAGGATGATTGGGAGAAGCGCATCCCGGCCATGGGCATGGAGCTGGCCAACCACACCTACACCCACAAGGGCGCCACCGACCTGGCCAAGCTCGACGAGGAGGTGCTGCTGTGCAACGAGGCGATCCTCAACGTCATCTCCGGCGGCAGGCCGCACCTGGTCTCCTTCGGCATTCCCGGCGTGCCCAAGGGCGCCTGGACGGTCACCAACGAGCAGATCGCCCAGGTGCTGGGCAAGTATCATCTCATCGAACGGCCGCCGGTCGGCGGCCATTTCGCCTCCATCGACCTGCATGGCTCCGATGAGATGTTCAAGCTGGTGCAGAAGGCGATCGATTCCGGCGGTGCGCAGTTCGTCATCTTCCATGGCGTCGGCGGGGACTGGCTCACCGAGCCCCTGCCCGACTTCATCGACCTGCTCGACAAGCTGGTGGCGGTGCGCGACAAGCTGTGGATCGCCGGCCACATCGCCGTGCACCAGTACCAGACCGAGCGCGAAGTCGCCTCGGTGCAGGTCACCCAGGGTGGCGGCAAGCAGTTCAAGGTGATGCTCAGCTGCAAGGCCGATCCGGCCTTCTTCGATGCCCCCCTGACCCTGGTGACGCGCGTGCCGGCGAGCTGGAAGAAGTGCCACATCGTCCAGGGCACCGCCGCCAGCGACGCGGTGGTCGAGCAGGGCACGGTCCGCTATGATGCCGTACCGGGGACCCTGCCGGTGGTCATCACCGGCCAGCCCTGAGCGCCTGCGCAGCCGGGCGCGTCCCTGCTGCGGGCCCGCCGGCGAACGGGGGCGAGACCCTCACCAGCCTGATGGCGGCGGCCACCCGCGGATGTCCTTGGAAATGGCCGCCAAGCCATGGAAATCTCCGGCAGATGGGGCGTGCCGCCGCGGACAGCCGGCGCTAGCATCGCCCATCAGGCCGTTCCGGCGCCACTGCTGGCGCCCTGACGGCCGAGGCCACCTGGAGCTGCCATGACCAGCCTTTCTCCCCCGCTCGCAGGCATCCCGCTCGCCGGATTGCAGCACGCCTGCCTGGCGCTGGCCGCCTGGTCCACCGCCTCCACGCTGCAGGCAGAGACCATGTCGGTCACCACCCTCTACAGCGCGCCGATCAACCCCCTCAATGCCGTCCACCCGCTGTGGACGCCGGTGCAGCACTTCCACGGCCGGACCTTCGTGGTGGTCCCGGACGTGCAGCTGCGCCCGATGGTCACCCAGATCGACCGCGATGGCGCGGTCACCACCGTGCCGCTCGATCCGGGCAGCGACTACCTGGCCTCCACCGATGGGCACAACCGCTTCACCATGGGCATCGATCCCGATGGCTACCTGCACATCATCGGCGACATGCACGGCTACGCCTGGTGGGCGAGCACCTACGTCGAGCGCTACCAGTACCAGAACCTGCTCTACTGGAAGTCGAACAGGCCGTTGGATGTCAGCGGCGGCTTCACCTTCGCCGGGGGCGTCGATGCCGCCACCGCCCTGCCGGGCGAGGAGTGGGGCGGCGACAGCCGCTTCTTCAATGACCGCGCCGGGGTGCTGTACTACTCCTCGCGCGTACGCGCCTTCACCGGCAGCCGGCTCACCGGCAGCGAGCCCTTCATCGCCTACGGCATCTACCGCTACGACCACACCACCGGGCTGTGGCACAGCCTCGGCGGCTCGGCCGCCGCAGCGGTCCCCGCCGCCTCGCGCTTCAACAGCGTGCTCTACTGGGAGCACACCACCTCCTTCGAGGCGTACCAGAGCGTGCCGCGCTTCGATGGGCGCAATCGCCTGCACTTCACCATCGCCGGCAATACCGCGGGCACCGAGGGCCAGGGGCTGATCTACGCTGTCTCGGATGACGCCGGTGCGACATGGAAGAAGGCCAGCGGCGCGCCCATCCCCGCCCTGCCGCTGCGCGGCAAGGATGGCGAGGCCGACCAGGGCGACCTGGTGGTGCGTTCGACCAAGGTCGCCCAGCAGTCGGCGGTGGCGATCGACAAGGACGGCCGCATCGCGGTCAAGGGCGACGACTCCTGGCGGACGTGGGATGGCACCGCCTGGACGCCGATCGTGGGCGGCGTGGGCTTCCTCGGTCCCGATGGCATGCTCACCTGCGAGACCGGCTCGACCCTCAGCCGCACTCCGGCGCTCGGCCAGCCGGCGGTCGCCTTCGAGACCGGCTTCGGCCAGGTGTTCTCGATGAGCGAGCTGGGCATGATGAGCACCGGTGCGGTCTACGCCGTCGGGCTGCCGCCAGGCACCAACTTCGTCAATGCCACGCGCATGTCGGTGTTCCAGGCGGTCTTCTCCCCGGCGCGCAATTGCGCCACCGGCGGCACCGCCAGCGCGAGCTCCGAGCCGCTGGGCGCCGGCCAAGCCTTCGACGGCAATGCCGGCTCGAAATGGTACACCCCAGCGCCCGCACCCGGATGGCTGCAGTATGCCTTCGCGCCCGGGACCAGGCGCGCGGTCATCCGCTATGTCCTGACCAGCGGCAACGACCTGCCCGAGCGCGATCCCCGCGACTGGGTGCTCCAGGGCTCGCAGGATGGCACCGCCTGGGAGGCGCTGGATGCCCGCAGCGGTGAGGCGTTCAGCGCCCGCGGACAGGCCAGGACGTTCGCCATCGCCCAGCCGAAGCCCTATGCGCACTACCGCTTGGCGATCAGCGCCAGCCACGGGCCGCCAGCGCAAGGTCTGCAGCTCGCCGAGCTCGAACTGATCGCGCTGGACGAGTCCGCTCCCCCCGCCGCTCCGCGCATCGTCTGGTCCCAGGGCGACCATGCCCGGGCCTGGCTGAGCTGGACGGCGGTGGAGCGTGCCCGCACCTTCACCGTCAAACGCGCCCCGTCGCCGTCCGGGCCCTTCACCGTGATCGCCGAGGGCCTGACCGCGACCGGCGACTTCTGCGACACCAGCTGCAGCGATGGCCATGCCTACGCCTACGTCGTCGCCGGCGTCAATGCCGCCGGCAGCGGCCCGGATTCGGCTCCCGTCACCATCTCCGTCGACCTCCATGCCGCCAGGGCGCCCATCATCCGCACGGTGGTGGGGCGCAATGCCCGCACCATCATCAGCTGGCTGCCGTTGTGGCCGGAGGCGGCCAGCTATACGGTCAAGCGCGCCACCTCCGCCGCCGGCCCCTTCACCACCATCGCCTCTGGCATCACCGCGCTCAGCTATATCGATGCCGGGCTGACCAACGATGCCACCTACACCTACGTGGTGAGCGCCGAGGGGCCCGGGGGGCGGCGCAGCCCCGATTCCATCCCGCAGAGCGCCTCGCCGTTCCGCTGGGTCCGCCTGCTGCATTACCACAGCGTCGGCAAGGACGACACCGGCACGGCCTCGGCGAGCGCGGAGAACCTGCCGCACGAAGGCGCCGCCAAGGCCTTCGATGGCGCACTCGGCAGCAAGTGGCTGATGCCGTCCAGCGTGGGCTGGCTGCAGTACCGCTTCGCCGCCGCCGAGCAGCCGGTGGTGACCCGTTACCGCCTGATCAGCGGGCAGGATGCGCCGGAACGCGATCCCAGCGACTGGACGTTCGAGGGCTCGCCCGATGGTCAGCGCTGGGTGGTGCTCGATCGCCAGACGCAGCAGGCCTTCGCCGGGCGCAATGCGGTCAAGGCCTACACCATCCCCAACACCACCCCCTGCTGCGCCTACCGCCTGAACATCAGCAAGAACCAGGGGAACAATGGCCTGACCCAGCTGGCGGAGCTGGAGTTGTGGGTCGATGGTGCGGTCGAGCCCGCCTCGCCACCTGCAGCCCGGCACTGAGCGCGCCGTCAGGCGCCGGGCGCGGCCGGATGGCTGTCCTCGAAGCGCGCCGGCAGGTCGATGCGATCCGCGGGCTCCTGGCCGCTGCGCTGGCGATCGATCTCCCGCATCGCCAAGGTGAGCATCTCCCGGGCGTCATAGCCCAGGCGGGCCACCGGCAGCAGGCTGGGAGTCGGCCAGGGGATGTTGCAATGGGCGATGATGTCGCAGTCCTCCGGCACTTTGATACCGGCGGCGATCAGGCCGACCGTGGCGTGCTCGACCAGGTTGTCATCGGCGATCACCAGCGCGTCGGGGCGCTGGCGCTGGTCGGGATGCATCAGCAGGTGGATGACATAGCGCGCGCAGACCGCCGCCGAGGGCGGGCAGAGCTGCAGCCAGTGCGCCTCGGTGCTCATGCCACGCGCGGCCAGGCCGGCGCAGAAGGTGGCATGGAACTGGCCCTGGTGCCCTGGCACGCTCAGCAGCGCCACCCGGGTGCGTCCACGGGCCCGCAGATGATCGAGTGCCTGGTCGATGAACGATGCGACGCCCAGCACCAGCGGGACGACGCCGGGGTAATCGTGGTTATAGGACATGACACTGATGCGCGGCAACCCCTCCTGGGTGATGATCGGCGTCTGCACCAGCTGGAAGGGCGGCGTCGAGAGGATGAGGCCGGCCAAGCGGGCATTGCGGATGTCGCGCACCAGGCGCTGATAGTCCTCGTGCTCCTGATGCCCGTCGATGCCATGATAGCAGGAGACCGAGATCCCGTCGCCGCGGCTGAGCGCCTGCGCCTCGTTGCCGAGCGCGGTCCAGAAGCGCACGAACGAGGATTCGCTCTTCTGCATCGGGAACACCAGCCCGTAATGGCAGCGATGCGGCGGATGCCGGGAGACGAAGGTCCCCTGGCGGCCGCGCGCCTCGACGAAGCCATCCTCGATCAGGCGGTCGAGGGCGCGCTGGATGGTGACGCTCGAGACCTGGAAGTGCTGCTGCAGATCGGCGCGCCGCGGCATGCGGCCGCCCGGTGCGTAGACGCGCTCGATGATGCGGCGGCGCAGGTCATCGATGATGTGGTCCTGCTTCACCGGCGGGCGGCTGAAACGGCGGCGCTCCATCTCAGCACCCCTCGCTGGGCTGGACCTGGTTCGCTGCGGCTGGGGGCGGACGGATCATGGTCATTCCCTGGCGATGAGCTTGATGATGCGCTGGTTGCCGGCGTCGTACACCGCGATGCGCCGGCCGTTCACGGCGATGGTGGTGGGCGAGGACAGCGCGTGCAGATCGGCGCCGCGCACGTCCAGGGTGCCGAAGGACGCGCGCAGCGAACCGCTGGCGCAGTCGAAGCACAGCACCCGCTGCCGCTCGCAATCGCTGACGCACAGCGTGCGTCCATCGCCGGCCAGGACGATGCGGGCGCCGAAATGCTCGCTGTCCGCCGGCCCCCACGAACGCCAGCGGCGGCTCTCATGCCAGGATGCGCCCTGCAGGGTGAACTCGATGACCGCGCCGTCGCCGGCCGCCAGCAGCGTCGTCCGGTCCTTCATCGCCAGCGAGGTCCACTGCGCCACCGGGCTCGCGGTCGCGAGGGCGGTCGCGCCGTCGTCGGCGCGGAAGCGGCCCTCGGCATCGATGGCGTAGGACTCCGCCGCCCCATGGGCGTCGATGGCGATGAGCACCGGCTGGTCGGCCGGATGGGCGATGGTGGCGCCGACGATGCCGCGCTTGAGCACGCAGTCCCGTTCGATGCGTTCGACGTGCATCTCCTCGCCCAGACGGCCGTGGAAGAAGGTAGGGCGCCCCCACATGACCCCGGCGGCGATCATGCGCTCGCCATCGAGCATCGCCGCCTGGCCGAGCTCCTCAGGCGGGCTGACGCCCAGGCGCATCGGCGCATCGGGACGGTCGTTCCACTGCCAGCTGCCATTCCACTGGTAGACGTTGCCCTCCTGGTCGAGGCCGAGGGTCGGGCATTGCGCCACCGAGGCGATCCGGCGGATCACCTCGAACTGCTGCCGGTCGCCATGCCAGGCGATCAGCTGCAGCAGCCCATTGAGGCCGGAGATGGCGTAGAGGTCGCCCCCCAGGCGGGCCACGCCACGCCCGTTCACCAGATCGGCATTGGCATCGAGATGGCCGATGAACGACCCCGATCCGCCGCCGAGCACCACCCCGGGGGCCGGCTCGAAGTCGCTGGTATAGCGCTTGAGCGTCGAATTCCAGGCATGGGCATACCAGGTGCCCGAGACCAGCTGGAGACGCTCGCCCGGTGCCTGGCGCGGCCAGCCCTCGCCATCCTGGGTGCCGCCGGCCAGGCGGTGGAGCTGGCCCTTGATCTCGGCATAGACCGCGTCGTCGGCCACCTCCAGGCCATCCACCTCGGCGAGCGGGGCGATGGGGGTGGTCGTGCCGTCGGCGATGTCGAGCCAGGCGACGCGGTCCTTGGTCGCGACGGCGATCTTCCCGCCGCGGCTGGCGAAGGAGATGCAGCGCAGGTCCTTGGCTAGGCTGCGCACCGCGCTGCCCGGCGCGGCGGCGATGTCGAGTGCGACGAGACGGGATGCGATCAGCATCACCAGCGTGTCCCCCACCGCGGTGAGCTGGTCATGGCCATCGGCGCCGTCCGGGATGGCATAGGTGCCGGTCTGCCGCCCATCGGCGGCGTAGCGGTTGAGCACGCCGCGGCCAGCGCGGTCCCACAGCCCGCCGAAGCGGTCACAGACCACGCCGATGCCGCGCGCCGGCTGAGCGCCGAAGCGGACCAGCGTCGTGCCCTGCTCGCCCGAATTCCCGAGCACGCCGTCGCAGGCCAGGGTCGCAGCATCGGCGGCGCCCATGGCCAGGGAGAGCAGGAGCGGCAGCGCGGCGCGGCGGGACGGGCTCATCGGGCGGCTCCCAGGAAGGCCACGCTGCCCCAGGCGGCCGGGGTCAGCATGATTTCGCCGGGGACATCGTTGACCAGGCCGGTGCTCTGGTTGGACCAGTAGCTGCGCAGCATGTCCATCTGCCCATCAGGGTCGCCGTAGATCACCCCGAAGTCGGCCTTGAGGGCGGCGCCCACGCAATGCTCCAGGCCCAGCTCCGCGAGCGGCAGCGCGGCGCGCACGCGGTAGCGCCCCTGGCCCCTGGTGACGGCGATGCGCGCGTGCTCCAGCTTCGACACCGAATCGACCTTCTCCGACCGCCAGGGGCAGGTGAAGGTGATGGGGTCGCTGGCTCCCGGCAGGCGGTGCCGGTACAGGACCGCGATGTCGCCGCCCTGGAAGGGCGCGATCAGCACGCGGCAATCGCCCGGCACCGGACCGCTGCGGTGGGGGTTGGCCTGCGCGTCGGCGCCGATCTGGAGATCGATCGAATCGCCGGTCTTGAACAGCAGCGTCCAGTCCTTGCCGCGGTTCACCCAGGGCGAATCGTCGACCACCGCATAATCCAGGTACAGCCACTGCGCATCGTGGGCAAGATGGACGCTCACCGGGAAGCGTCCCGACTTGTCCCAGGCCAGCTGCGCAGCCCCCGGCCACTCCCCCTCCTTGGTGTCGATGGCGGGGGGCTGGGCGAGGAAGGGTATGGTGGCGGAGCGCACGGCCGACTGCGCACTGCTGCGCAGCACCAGGGCGCGTTCGCTGGCCATGGCTTGCGGCGGCGTCACCGTGACCGTGCCCTGGTCCCGGGTCACGCGATCGAGGCCGTCCATGCGGAAGACGCGGAAGCTGCCGGCCTGCAGGTAGTAGAGATGGTCCTTCTCGGCGCGTACGAAGCTGCCGCCGAAGGCCTCGCCGCCGATCAGCGTGGCATCGGCCCGCGCGCCCATGCGCACATCCTTGAAGAACTCGTCGAGATAGAGGCCGTCGCTGGTGAGGGCGAAGAAGCGCCCGTGGTTGCCGTTCACCACCAGGACATCGCTGCCGGCATCAAGCGGTGCGGCGCCGAGGAAGAACAGCACCCCCTGCATGACGCCGACCTCGGGCAGCGGTGCTTCATGAGATCCATGCACGCTGGTCCAGCGGTTGGGGAAGGTCCACAGCAGATGGCCGTCGGGGGAGAAGGCCTTCATCTCCGGGGTGCTGTTGCAGATCATGTCGCCGAAGCGGTCGACGGTGGTCTCGACCTCGTTGCCGGCGAGATCGATCGGCACGCCCTGGGCGCAGGCGGTGCTGAGCTTGGGGTAGCGCGGTGCGCCCTGGGCGGTGAAGCCCTCGGGCTTGAGCGTCACCAGCACGCAGCGGCCATGGACGGTGGCGGGTACCCGCAGCGTCAGGTCATGGAAGTCATGTCCGAAGTAGCCGCCGGCGAAGTTGTCGCAGCCGATCGAGAAGTCGCATTCGTCGCTCTGCATGATGCCGTCGCCGTTGGCGTCGCTCCAGACGAAGCCGGGGCCCTTGTCGAAGGCCTTCTGCCTGTGCTCGGGATAGGCGCGGGCGAAGGCCTCGAGGAAGGCCTCGGGCGGTTTCCAATGATGGGCGAAGGAGAAGCGGTGGGTCGATGCGATCAGCGCCACCGGGGTGGCCGAGCCGTCGCCGTTGAGCAGCGAGATCGAGGTCGCAGCGCCGAAGCCGATCAGGTAGGTGAGGCCATGGTCGCGCACATACGAGACATGCGTATCGGGGTCATTGGCCCCCAGGACCGAGCAGGGCTCCGCGCTATGGCGCGCGAGATCGAGCGTCCATTGCACTCCCATCCCGATCCAGTGCGTCGGATCGGCCGGATCGATGCCGGCGCCGGAACCGCCATAGGGCGGGGTGCCGAAGCGCTCGCACACGACGCTCTGCGAGCCCAGATCCCAGGCCAGGATGCGCTTGGGGTTGGGACGGTCCTCGGTCACCCACAGCCAGCCGCGCGGGGTCACGGCCAGGCCGCGCGGATTGACCATGCGGCTGGGATCGTAGGTCCCGCGGTAGGCGCCGCCGGGCTTGCCGATCTCGCCGAGCAGTGCGCCATGGGCAGCGAAGATGCGCACCGTGCTGCTCAGGGCATCGCTGGCATAGATGCGGCCGGTGGCATCGACCGCCAGGGCGACCAGGTGGCGCACCGGATCGGCGGGCACGATGGTGGTGATCGCCTTGGTCGCCGGATCGATGGTGACCACCGCACCGGACGAGATGGCGTAGAGGGTGCCGTTGGCTGCGATCAGCGCCTCGGGCGCGCCCAGCGGGATCTCGCCGACCACCTTTCCGCTGCTGCGCTCAAGCACCAGCACCCGGGCGAGTCGCCGATGCGCCAGGTACAGGCGGTCGCCGAGCACCGCCAGCCCTGCCAGGCTGACGGTGCGCCAGTCCTTGTCCGCGGCGCCCGGGCCGACCTCGCTCGAGGAGATGGGGATGAAGCGCTTGCGCTCCCATTCCTTGAGCTGGCCGGTGGCGAGGTCGTAGCGCGCCAGGGTGATCTGCAGATGCATGACCGCCTTGGCATCCTGCTCGTCGACGTGATCGCCCCATGCCAGCCCGTCATTGGCGATGTAGAGGGTGTCGTCGACGATCGCCGGCGAGATCTTCCACATGCCCATGCCCATCGGCACGTTCATGCCGCGCAGCTTGCGGCCCTGCTCATCCAGGAGGATGAGCGAATCGCCGCCCTCGGTCATCGCCGAGGCGACCAGGGTCCAGCGGTCGGTCGCGGCCGCCTCGGTGAGGATGGTATGGTTGGGCCCCCAGCCCGAGAGCTGGTCGAGGGTGTTGTCGCCATTGCCATAGCTCATCAGGTAGTGCGGGACGATCCCCGGATGGTGGAGCGAGCGCCAGCGGTAGGTGCCGGGCAGCACGGGATCGCCGTGGTCATCGAGCCCATCCCATGGGATCGTCTGATCTCCCTTCGTCAGCGGGACGCCGCTGATCAGATTGCGGATGCGCCTGCCGGTGGCCTGGTCCTCGATCACCACCGTCGCCTTGCCGTCGAGCGGCTGGTGAATGGCGATGGCGATGCGGTTGTGGCGGTCCTTCACCGCGGCGTCGTATTCGCTGAGGTCGAAGGGCAGCCAGTCCGATGGATCGGCCGATACGCCGTCATGGGGGGCGCCGCCGGCGTGCAGGAAGCGCTCGCGCTGGCGGTCGCTGCCATCCGGGCCGCCCGCCCAGCTGACCGCGAAGCCGAAGCGCAGCTGCCGCAGATCGGCCCCGAGGCCGGCGAGCGGGATGCTGAAGACCGCGCGGGCGGCATGCGCCTGGCGCGTCACCACGGCATCGGCGTCAGCGAGCCGCACCGCCTGCGGCGACGCCAGGCCCACCTCGATGCGCATCCCGGTGCCGTCCTCGGTGAAGGTGGCCGCCTCGATGGCCACCAGCAGGCGGTCACCGGCCAGACGCAGGGCGTAGGCGACGCGCGGCGAAGCCGGCGTCGAGGCGGTGATGAAGTCCTCCTCTGACCAGTCCGCCTGCGCTGCCGACGCGGTGCCGGCGCACCAGCACACGGCGAACATCAGGAGTCCGAGGCGCAGCGGCATGAGTGCGGTCCTGGTGTCGCACCCGTCGGACGAACGGAGAGGGACTCCGATCGGACGTCGCGGCGCTGGTGGTCAGCAGATACCAGCTGGATGGCGCCCTGTTGAGGAAAAATCCATTTGATGCTGATATGATGGGTGAAATAAGTGAATTATATTCATGACATTATGCATTTACGGGGTCTTGCGTGTGTCCCCCATCAATTGCCCTGGCAGGGCACTCTTAGTGTCGCTAGACCCATATTCTTCCACTGGTGCCCGGTCTTCCCCCAGAAAACGCCAACAAGCAGCGGTGACTATGCTCATTGTCTGCCGCCCGGAGCTGGAACGACTGCACTTAGGACCACGATCGAGGTCCCTCAGGGGAGGGCCTGTCCCTTATTGCCACCCGTCCGGTGAATGCAGACGACAGGATGCCGGCCACGTCCTTCGGCGTACTCCCCCATGTGCACATGCGTGCGGCAGGGCTGCCTGGCAACCCCCCATCGGCCCGCACGCCTGCCTCAGCTCGGCGCGGGTGCATTAATGGCAGTCGCCGCCTCGCAGCGCGTCTTCAGATTCGCCAGGCCCTGCTCGAAATCGCCACCGATCATCGCATCGACATTGATGAACAGGCCGAAGGCCTTGCCGATAAAATTATTGTTCCCGGTCATGGTCCAGCTGACGAGCGTCGCCTTGGAGGTACTGGAGATGGCGAACTCGGCGGTATTGGTCGCGACGAAAGGCCGGGTGAAGTCCAGCCTGATGACGATGCGATCCGGCTCTGCGCTCTCGGTGATGGTCATGCGCCCCGCCCCGACCTTCTTGTTGCCATCCCAGGTGAAGGACGCACCGAGGCCGAGGGCGGCGCCGTCGAAGGTCGTGCGCGCCTGGGGGTCCTTCTTGGCCCAGGGCGACCATTCCTGCCAATGGTGCAGATCATTCACCTGCGCGAACACCGCCGCCGGCGGGGCATTGATGGCGGTCGAGCGGATGATGCGGAATGCCGCCGGCTGGCGCGCACTCACGGCAATCAGCGCCACCAGGACCGGGACGATGATGGCGAAGATCATGAAGTACATCTGGCCTCCAGGCTGCGGGTCGAGGGGTGCACGGCGGATGGGGTCGCCCCCTTGTGCCTGCGGATGATGGGACCTGGGTTGAGGATGCCAGCCATGGTGAATACAGGGCTGAACCGGCGAGCGCCTTGAAGCCGCCAGCGTCAGGCGAGACTGGCGCAACCATGCCCGCTCACGTCCTCACCCTGACCGTGCTCCTGGCGGCGCTCGCCAGCGCCGCCGTCGCCGAGGAGGCGGCCATCCCCAGCGCCGGCGATGCGGATATACGCGCGATACTGGTGGATGTCCTGCGCCAACAGGGCGTCCCGGCGCTCGGTGCGGCGGTCCTGCGCGGCCACGCCGCGCCGCTGATCGCGGTGGCCGGCTGGCGCAAGCGCGGCGATCGCACCCCGGTGACGGTGGAGGATCGCTGGCATCTGGGGTCCTGCACCAAGGCGATGACCGCGACGCTGGCCGCGCGCCTGGTCGTCCGCGGCGCGCTCAGCTGGCAGACCAGCGTGGCGCAGAGCTTTCCGGAGCTCGGCGCAGCGATGGCCGGCGGATGGGGGTCCACCACCATCGATGCGCTCCTGATGCACCGCTCGGGCGCGCCGGCGAACCTCCCCTGGGCTGGCCTCGCCGATCGCCGCGCCGCGGTGCGGCAGGCGACCGCGACGGCGCCGATCGCGCCCGGAACCTATGCCTACAGCAATGCCGGCTACGTGCTGGCGGGGGCGATGATCGAACGCGCCGGGTCGGGGACCTGGGAGTCGCTCCTGGCCAAGGAGGTCTGGCAGCCGCTGGGCATGGTGGGCGGCTTCGGCGGCATGGGCACGCCAGGGCTGGTCGACCAGCCCTGGGGGCACCAGGCTGATGGCCGCCCCGCGGGCAACGGACCGCAAGCCGACAATCCCGAGGTCATGGGCCCGGCCGGCCGCGTCCATCTCAGCCTGGCGGACTGGTCGCGCTTCATCGCCGATCAGGTGGCCGGCGAGCGCGGCGAGCCGGCGCTCCTGCCGACCGAGGCCTACCATCACCTCCATCAACCCTGGCCGCTCGCCGCCGGTGCCGGCACCTCCGAGCCGCGCTATGCCTGCGGATGGATCGTGGTGGAACGCCCCTGGGCGCATGGCCGGGCGCTGACCCATGAGGGCACCAACACCATGCATGTCGCCGTCGCCTGGCTCGCACCGGCCATCGACCTGGCCATCCTGGTGGTGTGCAACCAGGGGGGTACCGATGCCGCCTGCGACGCGGTGGCCTCCCGGCTGGTCGACCGCTATGCCCATTGAGCCGCAGGGGATGGAATCATTGTAAGATTCGCGTCGGTGGATGGAATGCCTGGTCATGGATGAGCAGCAGGCGGATCAGCTGGTGGCCGAGGTCCAGGCCGGACGGAAGGAATCCTTCCGTGCTCTGTTCCTCGCCTTCGAGCGTCCGGTACGCATCTACCTCTCCGCCCATGCCCCCACGGCCGATGTCGTCGAGGAAGTGCTGCAGGCGACCTTCGTCGCCTGCTACGAATCCATCCAGACCTATGAGCGGCGCGGCACCTTCCTCTTCTGGCTGAAGGGCATCGCCCGCATCCGCCTGCTCAAGGAGCTGCATGAACGCACCCGGCATGCCGGGCTGGGCGGAGACGCCCTCGACGGCCTGGTCGCCGCCGCGGCCGCCGAGCAGCTCGATGATGCCACCGGCGAGGATCATGCGGCGCTCGAGCGCTGCCTCGCCGGGATATCCCCGACGCTGCGCACGCTGCTGAAGCAGCGCTATGTCGAGCGACGGGCGGTCAAGGATCTGGCGGTCGAGCTGGGCCGCACCGAGACCTGGGTCTCGGTGGCGCTGCACCGCACCCGCGCCTTCCTGCGCACCTGCCTCTCACGGCGGAGGCTCGCATGAGCTCCTCCTTCTTCCGTCCTGACGGCAGCGTGCCATCCGGGGTCGACCGCTACCTCGATGACGATCTCAGCCCCGAGGAGCGTGCCGAGCTGGTCGCGCGCCTGGCTGGCGATGCCGAGCTGCGCCGGTCCTTCGTCGCCGAGCTGCGCCTGGCCCTGGCGCTCGGCGCGGCGCTCGATGACACCGCCACCGACCGCTCGGCGCGCGCCGATCTGCTGATGGCCACCCTCTCGGAGAGCCGCAGCACCAGAGCGCTGAGGAACCTCGAGCAGGCCATCGGCCTCGGCCAGCGGGAGGCCGCAGCACGACGTCCCTGGCTGCCCTGGCTCCCGGTGGCCGCCGCCGCCCTGCTGGCGCTGGCGCTGCTCTGGCATGGGCATCCGGGCACGCCAGCCGCACCGGTCCGGCCCGCGCCGCCGGCGGATCACTCCCCAGCCATCGATCAGCCCGCCATCGTCCAGGCCCCTGCCGGCGCGCCGACCGGCACGCACGCACCAGTGGCCGAGGTCGCCGACCGCCGACCGCCGGCCGAGCACGTGACCGCTCAGGGTCCGCAGACGGCCCCAGTGTCCACCGATGCCGGACCGGCGTCCCCTCCGGTCGCCATAGCGGAGATCCACCCGGCGCCGGATGCCGCCCCCAGCGACGCGGCAGCGGATGCGCCCATCGTCTCCGCACCGCGGCCGCGGCCCCTGCACGCGACCAAGATCACCACCGGCGATGGCGAGGCGCCGCTGCGCCCCCCTGGCGCCGACACCTGGGTCGGCGGTCCCTGCATCATCCATCGCCACGGGACCCGGACGGTGGCACGCGGAGCCAGCGCGACAGTCATGGTCGGGGATGTGATCGATGCCGGGGACGGTGGCAGCTGCGAACTGCGGCTCGGCGGCGATCTCGCTCTGACCTGCTCGCCCCTGACCCGCGTGCTGGTGCCGATGCCTCGGCCGAACGTCCCGGGACGGCGGCTGGTGCTGGTGTGGGGCGAGCTCGCCGTCAATGCCACCGCGAGCATTCCGGCGCTGGTGTCGACCGAGCACGGCGAGGTGCGCTGCGACAGCGGCCGCACCCTCCTCCACGTCCATCCGGACTGGCTGTGCGTGACCTCGGATGGCGGCCGCGCACGGGTCGGCAGCGACACCGACCGCAAGACCATCGACGACGGCCAGTATGCGCTCCTGGTGCATGGCCGCTCGGTGATCGCACCCGCGGCACGTTCGGCGAGCGCGGTGCTCGCAGGCATACTGACCGTCCATGGCGAGGCGCTGCTGCCGTGCATCATGCGCCTCGCCGGAGCGCCGCCAGCCTCATCGCGCGCCGATCGCCTGCATGCGCTCGCGGATGCCGGCTTCACTGCCGTCGCGATGAGGGCCAGCAGCATCGACAACCTGCTGCTGAGCGAGGCCCGGGCGGCCGGAGTGGGCATCATCGGCGAGGTCGCCACCGACAGCGGTTCGACCGAGGCGCTGAGCAGCGTACGTGCCGATCCGGCGCTGCTCGGGTGGTGGATGGAGGGACTTCCCGGCGAGCTCCAGCCACGCGATGCGGTGCGCATCGCCAGCGCGGTGCGGCGCCTCGACCCGCTGCATGTCCTGGCTGCATCGTTCATCGGCGATCAGGGACGCAGTGCGCCGCCCGCCTGCGATCTGCTGGTCCTCGAGCACAGCGCCGACGACTCGCCGGCGGTGATGGCCACCCGCTGGGCCGGTCCAGCGGCCATCGCCGCCCTGCATGCCAAGACCGTGCTGGCGGCCGTGCCGCTGCTCGCCCCGGACCACAACCGGGCCCTGGGCCCTTCGATCCTGGTGCGCCAGCGCTGCCTCGCCTACCTGGCGCTGTTGAGCGGAGCCCGCGGCCTGGTGTGGAACAACCGCGGGATGTCCGCGAACGATGCCAGCGCCTGGGACGAAGCCGTCGCCGGCGCCGGCGCCTTGGCCGCCGAGCTCAGCCGCATCGCCCCCCAGGTGCTCTCGAATGCGCGCCAGCGTGTGCCGCTTGCGGCCGGGGTGCTGCCAGGCATCCGCTGGGACAATGCCGGACGTTGCGTGGTGCTGCTGGTCAATCCCAGCGATCGCAGCTGCGCCATCGCTGCACCCCTGCCGGGGGTCGCCCCGGTGGCGGCGCATCTGCTGGTGGAGGATGATGCCGGCGACATGCGTCTGGCCGGCGGCCGCCTGTCAGGCACGCTGCCGCCTTATGGCGTCGCAGTGCTGGTCGGCGAGCTGCCGTACACTCCCTGAGCCCAGGGGGGAATTGCTGTAAGATACGCCCCCCAGCTGGTAATTGGGGTGCGCTGCCTCGCAGCCACTCCATCCACCCCTGCCAAGGACCACCCCCGTGAACAGACTCCTGATCGCCTCCGCCTGCCTGATCCTGATGGGCGGCATCTCCGCCCAAGCCACGGCTGCGGACTTCAAGCCGGACAATGATGGCTACATCCACAACTGGCTGCTGCTCACGCCTTTCGATCTCGATGAGCACGCCAGCGAGCATAGCGAGGACTCGCAGAAGGGCTTCTTCGACAAGGAGTTCTTCCCCGGCGTCTTCAAGGCCACCCCGGCCGAGGGCCAGATGGTCAAGGTCGGCTCCGCCGATCTGACCTGGAAGGCCGGGCAGACCGACGAAGCGGTCTTCAAATTCGATCCCAAGGACAACTCGATGTACTACGCGGTGACCTACGTCACCACCACCGAGGAGATCGCGGGCGCGGTGCTTTCGATCGGCTCTGACGACAGCTCCTGCTGGCGCGTCAATGGCGCCGATGTGCTGCGCGTCTACGCCGGCCGCGCGGTCGAGGCCGACCAGGACAAGTCCAAGGAGTTCACCCTGGTCAAGGGCACGAACGTGATCTTCGCCTCGGTCATCAATGGCGGTGGCGAAGTCGGCCTGAGCTGCCGCATCCTCGACAAGAGCGGCGCGCCGGTGAAGAATGTCGTCATCACGCTGACGCCGCCGGCCAAGTAGTCCGTAGGACACGCGCGCGCCGACCACTCCAGGCGCGTGCGCTGCCTCATAAAGGCGCTTGCAGGCCCAGCGGACACGCTGGGCCTGTCTGCTTCATGGCGGCATCCATCCGCCCGGGGGCCCTAGGCCAGGATGCCTGTGACCACCTTGCCCTCGACATCGGTGAGGCGGTAGAGCCTGCCCTGGCTGCGGTAGGTCAGGCGTTCATGATCGATGCCCAGGCAGTGCAGGATGGTGGCCTGCAGGTCATGGACATGCACCGGATTCTCGGTGATGTTGAAGCCGAAGTCGTCTGTCGCGCCCCAGCTGAGGCCTCTCTTGATGCCGCCGCCCGCGAGGAAGGCGGAGAAGGCGCGGCCATGGTGGTCCCGACCGTATTTGTCGCGGTTGGCGCTGCCCTGGGCGTAGCAGGTGCGGCCGAACTCGCCGCCCCATATCACCAGGGTCTCGTCGAGCATGCCGCGGTTGCGCAGATCGGCGATCAGACCGGCCGCCGCCTGATCGATGTCGCGGCATCCGACCGGCAGACGCACGGTGAGATCGCCATGGTGGTCCCAGCCGCGGTGGTAGAGCTGGATGAAGCGCACGCCGCGCTCGGCCAGCCGGCGGGCGACCAGGCAGTTGCGGGCGAAGGTCCCGGGCTTGCGCGCTTCCTCGCCATACAGGCCGTAGACCGACTCCGGCTCCTTGGACAGATCGACCAGCTCCGGCACCGAGGTCTGCATGCGGAAGGCCATCTCGTACTGGGCGATGCGGGTCTCGATCTCGGGATCGCCGAGGTGCTCGGCCTCGATGTGGTTGAGCTCGTCCAGTCCGTCGAGCAACTCCCGCCGTCGCTGGTGGTCGATGCCCGGCGGGTCGTTGAGATAGAGCACCGGGTTGAGGCCCGAGCGCAGCAGCACCCCCTGGTGCTTGCTGGGCAGGAAGCCCGGACCCCATAGGCGCGCGAGCAGCCCCTGGTCCGGCGGCCCCTTGCTGGGCACCGAGTTCATCACCACGAAGGCCGGCAGGTCGGCATTGGTGCTGCCCAGCCCGTAATCGATCCAGGCGCCCATGCTCGGACGCCCCGGCTGCTGGCTGCCGGTCTGGAACATGGTGATCGCCGGATCATGGTTGATCGCTTCGGTGTGCAGCGAACGGATGACGCACAGCTCGTCCGCCACCCCAGCGAGGTGCGGCAGCAGCTCGCTGAGCTGCTGGCCGCTCTGGCCATGGCGGTCGAAGCGGTAGCGGCTCGGCTGGAGCGCGAGACGCGCCTGCCCGGCGACCATCCCGGTGATGCGCTGGCCGCCACGCACCGAGTCCGGGAGATCCTGATCGAAATGCTTGTCCAGCTCGGGCTTGGAGTCGAAGAGGTCGAGATGCGACGGTCCGCCGGACTGGAACAGGCAGATCACCCGCTTGGCGCGGGGCGGGAAATGCGGCAGCCCGGGCAGGCCGCCGGAGGCAGGCTGGTCGGCGGCGCCGGCGACTCCCGGTGCAAGCGCCCCCAGCGCGGCGGCACCGAGGCCGAAGGCGGAGGCCGCCAGCAGGCGGCGGCGCGACAGGACGGCAGGATGGGGCATGCTGGACCTCAATTCTTGGTTAT
This sequence comes from Planctomycetota bacterium, assembly GCA_003136555.1. Lineage (GTDB taxonomy): Bacteria > Planctomycetota > UBA11346 > UBA11346 > UBA11346 > BOG-1363. Next base: position 30,443 of record PLEW01000249.1, read on the forward strand.
CGTCTCGTCGAGGTTGAGGATCATGCCGGCGAGCGCCGCATGCGCCGCCAGCTCGGGCTCGCTGGCCACCGCATCGACCGCCGAGGCGCCGACGCCGAGCAGCTGGTGGGCAGCATCGGGGTCGGCGCGGTAGCTGGCGCGCATCTGCTCGAGCAGCTTGGCCAGGATCGCGGCCTCCCGCTGCTGCGGCAGGCGTCCGGTGGCGAGGCGGAAGCCGAAGCCGAGGCGCTCGCCATCGGTGGTCCCGCCCTCGCGCAGCATGCGCACCGCCAGCGCGCGCGCCGCTTCGACGAAGCCGGTCTCGTTCATCAGCGTCAGCGCCTGCAGCGGGGTATTGGTGCGCGAGCGGCGGGCGCTGCAGACTTCGCGGTCGGGGGCATCCAGGACGCTGAGCACCGGATAGGGCACGGTGCGCTTCCAGAAGGAGTAGAGGCTGCGCCGGTACAGGTCATCGCCCGTGCTGTTGGTCCACGACGTCCCCGGATAGGGGGCATCGACGACGATGCCCTTGTAGAGATCGGCCGGCTGGTAGGGGAAGACGCTCGCGCCGCCGATGCGCTCGCGCAGCAGCCCGGAGACCGCCAGGGCCTGGTCGCGGATCATCTCCGCNNGCCTCCACATCGAGCCGGCGCGGCGCCATGCGCCAGAGGAGGCGATCGTCGCCATCGCGTTCGAAGGCGGCGCGATCCATCCGGCTGCTGCGCTGATAGGCGGCCGAGAGCATGATGGTGCGGTGCAGCTTTTTGAGCGACCAACCGTGATCGATGAGGCTGCGCGCGAGCCAGTCGAGCAGCTCCGGATGGGACGGGTATTCGCCCTGGTGGCCGAAGTCCTCCACCGATTTGACCAGGCCGGTGCCGAAGAACTGCTGCCAGAAGCGGTTCACCACCACGCGCGCGGTCAGCGGCTGGTCGGCTGCGGTCAGCCACTCCGCCAAGCCGAGGCGATTGCGCGGTGCCCCCGCCGGCCAGGCGCCCGCCAGCGCCGACGGCACCCCCGGCTCGACGTCCTCGCCCGCGCCATCGTACTGGCCACGCCTGAGGATGTGCGCCTGGCGCGGATGCGCCATCTCCTCCATCACCATGGTCTGCGGCAAGTCGCGTTCGAGCGCGAAGCGTTCGCTCCTCGCCGCCTCGCGGTCGCGCCACAGGGCGGCGAAGGGAGGATTGCGGTGGCGGCTGACCAGTGCGCATGCCCAGGCGGTGCGCGACGGCACGTCGCGATCGCGCCCGCGTGCCAGGTGACGGGCCAGCATGCCTTCGCTCCAGGCTGCCACCTCCGCCTGGGGCAGGGCGCTGGCATAGAAGCGCACCCCGGCGATCTGCCCGCTGAAGCGCCGCGACCCGGCCTGAAGATCGGCGCCGAGGCGGGGAGTCCCCGCGGGACTGCCGTTGAGGTCGTCGTGCAGGATGGCGAGAGAGCGTTCACCGCCATCGATGTACACCCGCAGGCCCTTGGCCTTGGTCCCGCCGCCCCAGCTCACCACCACATGCTGCCAGACGGCGCGCTCCAGCCCCTCGCGCGAGACCGCCTGGATGGAATAGTGCGGCCAGGTCTCGGCACGCCGCACCTCGATGCAGCCCTGGGCGGTGATCCGCACATCATTGCCGTTGCCATAGGAACCCGATGCCGGGCTGACGCGGTAGTTCATCGACGAGGCCAGCGGACCCTCCTCGCCCTGCCAGCGCACCCATGCGGCGAAGGTCCATGGCTTGCCGAGGTCGACCAGCCCATTGCCCACCACCACCCCGCTGTCGAGGGCAGGAAGGATGGTGCCGAGCACCTCATCCGCCTCGCCGCCGGCCACGCCGTCCTGAACCGCCGGGGTGGCTGCGGCGCTGTCGCAGCCGTTGGTCAGGCCGCCGGCGCAACCCTGCAGCTCGAGCTCCAGGACCGGCCGCTCGGCCGGTTCCGCCTCGCGGGCGTAGTCGCCGAGATGGCTCCAGGTGGGCGGCTGGGCCTGCGCCAGGGCGCGGTCGATGGCCGTGCCGTCGCCCACGATGGTGGCATCGAGCAGTGCGAGCCGCTCCTGCTGATCAGGCGTGGGGGCGGGCATGATCGGCGAGGCGTTGGCCACCCGTCCCGCCTCGCCGGTCTCGTCGATGTTGTTGAAGAAGGCGAACATCCGGTAGTAGTCGCGCTGGGTGATCGGGTCGAACTTATGGTCATGGCAGCGGGAGCACTCCATGGTCAGCCCCAGCCAGGCCATGCCCAAGGTGCGCACGCGATCGGCGACGTATTCGACCCGGTACTCCTCGCTGATGATGCCGCCTTCGGAATTGATGACGTGGTTGCGTCCGAAGCCGGTGGCGATGCGGCTCTCGAGGGTGGGATGCGGCAGCAGGTCGCCGGCGAGCTGCTCGATGGTGAACTGGTCGANNCCCAATCGCGCCAGCGCCACATGCTGCGGGCGGAGTCGTTGTTGAAGCCGTGGGTGTCGGCATAGCGGGAGACATCGAGCCAATCCTGCGCCATGCGTTCGCCGAAGCGGGGCGAGCCGAGCAGCCGGTCGGCGGCAGCGCCCCACGCCTGCTCGCCGCGCGCGACGATGTCGGCGGCGAAGGCGNNTGGGCGCCGGCGGCGAGGGCGACAGGCCCTCGGCATCGAGGCGTGCGGCGATGAAGGCGTCGATCGGCCCATGCGGCCAGCTGGGATCGCGCACCGACGGGGGCGGCGGACGGTGCGGCGGCTGGAACGACCAGTGCGGCTGGTAGACCGCACCCTCGGCGATCCAGCGGGTCAGCATGGCGATCTGCGCCGGTGCGAGATGGCGGTTGGAATCCGGCGGCGGCATCTGGTCATCGGGATCGCTGGTGGTGATGCGCGCGACGAGCTCGCTGGCCTTCGGCTGCCCAGGTACGATCGCCGCATGGCCGCCATGGTCGCGGCGCGCTTCGTCGGCCTCATCGAGCCGCAGCTTGGCTTTGCGCCTGGCAGCGTCCTGGCCATGGCAGGAGAAGCAGTTCNNCGGCGGCCTGGGCCAGCGCACAGGCGAGTCCCAGAGCCAACCAGCGCAGATGATCACGGATCGCCATCCCGGGAGTATGCCGGTGGGCCGGGTCGGGGCTTTGACAGGGGCGCCATCTTTTTGTATATACACCGCATGAACGTTCCGAGACGCGCACACCCCTTCGACGCCCAGGGGATGATCCTCCGGATCGCCGCCGAGCAGATCTTCGCGCTCTTCGATCACCTGCCCCAGGTCTACCTGTTCGTCAAGGATGCCAGCCACCGCTTCGTGCACGTCAATCCGGCGGTCTGGCGCCTGCACGGCTGCGCCAGCGTCGACCAGTNNTGCTCGGCCTGACCGACTTCGACTTCCATCCCCCGGCGCTGGCGGCGCAGTATGTCGAGGAGGACCGCCGGGTGATGGAGAGCGGCATCGCGCTCATCGACCAGCCCTGGCTGGTGCCCGGGGCCGATGGCATCCCGTTGTGGTACCTCTCCAGCAAGCACCCCCTGCGCGATCACGCGGGCGCGATCTTCGGCATCAGCGGCGTGATGCGC
>PLEW01000114.1 GCA_003136555.1 Planctomycetota bacterium
GGCGGCTTCAATGCCGGCGAGCTGCTGATGGAGCTCGGGACCGGCAAGCCCGAGCGCTGCAGCGATATCAACCAGCCGGTAGCGCTCAATCTCCTGCCGGCGACCTCGCTCACCGTCGGGCCCGGTGCCGGCAATGGGCGGAACGGCGCCGGTGCCGGCGGTGGCCGTCGTGGCGGCGGCGGCGCCGCTGCGAATGTGGTCACCCCCGCGAACGGGGTGATCCGGGTCAAGATCATGGTCATCGACGCTCACTGATCGGCGAGCACCCGCACTGCGGTGGCGCCGAAGAGGAAGAGCTCGCTGCGCGAGTCGTTCTTCACCACCGCGAAGGAGGTCAGCTGCCGGGAGGGATCGGGGGCGAGATCGAAGCCGTTGATGTAGTGGTGGTCGTGCTCGGCGAGGGTGGCCACAGCGGTCACCTTGCCGAGGTTGCCGGCCAGCACCACCCAGCCAGGATCTGATGCGCCGGGCGGATTGTACCAGTCCATCACCGTGGTGGAGCGCTGGATGGTCGAGCCATCGCCATAGTGCAGGCTGACGGTGATCGGCGTGCGGCCGTTGTTGCTGAGCAGGAACAGCTGCAGCCGTTCATAGCGTCCCGGAGGCACGGCGATCTCATAGGCATCGGTGCGGTGATCGGACATGCGCACCTGCATGCCAGCAGCGGCCACGCCATAGGGCAGGATGACCTCGGGATGGTCGAGGTTGGCGGCGAAGACGCCGGAATCGGGCAGCGTGCGGCAGGTGACCTTGCTGTTGAGGGCAGCGGCCTCGGTGATCATCACCGCCGGATGCGGCCGGGTGAGCTGGTCGGGACTGGGGAGCTGCACCACGCCATCGTGGACGGTGATCACCAAGCGCGACGTCAGTGCCGCACCCAGATCGATCTGCACGGTCGAGGCCTTGGGCTGTTCGCTGCCGCTGCGCCCGCAGCCGCAGGCGAGCAGGAGGGCGAGGGTGGCCAGGGCGGCGAGGTGCACGCGGCGGCAGGAGCAGGGCTGGTTCATGGGCCGTCCGTCCCGTAGATGCGTACCCGCTTGAGATGCAGGAAGTCGGTGCCCGGCAGGCTGAGCCGGAGGTAGCGGGCCGGCGCGCCTGCGGCGAGCAGGGTGCGCCAGGCGCGCTCGACGGCATCGGCCTGCCAGACCACGGTCCAGGCCTTGCCATCGAGCGACGCCTCGGCGATGAGTCCTGACGACCGGTTGAGGATCTCGGGGCGGGCGTCGTCGCGATTGAGGACCACCAGGCCGGTCAGGTGCTTGGGACCGCCGAGATCGATGATCACCCAGGGATGGTTCTGGCTGGTGGTCTGGAAGGCGAAGGCATCGTCGCCATCGGCGGGGTCGAGCAGCTTGCCCGACCCGGCATCGCCAGGCAGCGATGAGCTGGCCGTCCAGGTCGCGCCGGCTGAAACCAGCGCGGTACCCGGCTGGCTGGCGGGGTCCACTCCGGCGGTGCTCACCTGCCAGCCGGAGATGCGGTAGCGCTGCCTGGGGAAGCTCCCGCTGCGGCTGACCGTGCCGCCGCCGTCGGCGCTCCAGCCCAGGGTCACGCTGGTGCGATCGCCGCGTTCGGCGGCCAGGGTCTCGCCATCGTCCTCGACCAGGGTGGTCGTGGACGGGTGCTCGCCGTAGACCCGGCAGGTGAGCGCGAAGACGGTATCCGCCGCGACGTGCTCGACCGGCTCGGCGAGCGGCAGGATGCTGCCGCCGCGGACGAAGATCGGGATCTGCTCGGGGGGCGCGCTGACATGGATGGTCCGCCCCCCATCCCAGCTGCGGCTGCCGGCGAAGTTGTACCACCTGCCCTTGGGCAGGTAGACATCGCGCTCCTTCTGCCCGGAAAAGAGCGGGGCGACCATCAGGCTCGGCCCGACCAGCCATTGATCCTCGACCGCATGGGTGGCCGGATCCTCGGGCCAATCGGTGACCAGGTGGCGGAACGGCGGCGTGCCATGCCAGCGGTAATCGGCGAAGGCGGCATAAAGGTAGGGGATCAGGCTCATGCGCAGGGAGAACAGCTCGCGCACCTGGCGCTCTGCGTTATCGGCATCGGCCATGCGTTCGCCTCGGACATTGCGCTCCTTGTCGATCTGGAACCACGGCGGATTGGCCAGGTACCAGGCATTGATGCAGGCCAGGGGCGAGAAGATGGTGGTCTCGATGCGCCGCAGCAGCTCCTCGACCGAACCGCTCTCACGCACCTCCGGCGTCCACAGCAGTCCGCTGAAGCCGGCGGAGAGGATCGCGCGCACGTAGGAGCGATGGTCGTAGGTGTCGCTGTAGAGCACATAGGGCAGCGGCGCGGCGAAGCTGTGCGACTGCCGCACCAGGTTCCAGCTGCGGCGGTCGGAGTGCTCTGACACCGCGAGCATGGTGCGCTGGTAGAGCACACCCAGGAGCTGGTGCATCTGCTCGCCATCGAGTCCCGAGGGGAAGCGCGAGAAGTCGGGGAAGCTCCAGGGCTGTGCCGAGGTCGGCTGGTTGTCGCACTCATCGAGCTTGAAGCCCGCGACCAGGCCGCGGGTGACCTGGGCGATGTGGTAGTCGGCGAAGATCCGGCGCGTCTCGGGCAGGGCGAAGTCCGGCACCAATCCGCCCCACACCCGGTAGTCGCCGCTCAGGCCGAGCAGCTGCGCATACAGCGGGGAGGCGGGATTGGTGAAGCAATGCTCCCAGAGGTTGACCGCGAAGCCGAGGTGCTGCATCTGGCGCAGGAAGCCGTCGGGATCGGGGAAGCGCTCGGGCGACCAGCTGAAGGTGCAGGAGTACGCATGGCTCTGCCAGCCGGGCTCGACCCCCCAGATGTCGCACGGCATGTGGTGCTCGCGCATCTGGGTGGCTAGGGCGACGGTCTGCTGGGCGGTGAATGGGCCCATGCCGCGATAGTGGATGCCCAGGCCATAGAGCGGCGGCAAGGCGCCGCCGCCGGCGTAGCAGTTCGATCGCCGCACCGCATCGAGCATGCTCGGACCTGCGAACTCGAGCAGGGTGGCGCCCTGGGCGACCGGGATGTCGACGTAGACCGTGCGGTCATGCGGTCCGCGGGCGGCATAGAGCTGCGCCGTGCTGGTGCCGATGGTGCTGGATGGCGCATCCGCCGCGGCGGCATCCTGGCGCGGATCGAGATTGCCGAGCCAGATGCTGACATTGCGCGCGGAATCCACCAGGAAGGCGCGGCCGTGGGTGGTGACGACGAAGGGCACGGCGGCATGCGAGTCGCCGTTATCCGCATCCGGCGCATCGCTCGCGCGCAGGAACAGCCGGCGTCCCTTGGGATGCAGCTCGCGCATCTGCAGGCCGAAGCCATAGGCTTCCTCGCCGGCCTCGAGCGGGATGGCGATGGTGCAGCCACGCGCCTGGCGGCCGAAGCCCATCTGGGAGGCGGCGAAGGGCGGGACGGTGACCGCCGGCAGGGCGGCGAGGCCAGCGCTCTCCGGCGCGCGCGCGCGCAGGCGGCTGGGCACCATCGGCTCGGGGGAGCCCCAGGTGCACGACCACACCCCCGGCGCGAGCGCCTGCACCTCGGCGGCGGTGGTGGCGGCATCGGCTGCCAGGGCCGCTGGCGCGCACAGGGCGACGAGCAGCAGGGTCTGGAGGTGCCGGTGGCACGGGTGGCGGCTGGCGGGCATGGAGGAGCCTTGGGGGCGGCGGTGACGGGCGCAGGTGATCAGATCGGAGGGCAGCCGGGTCTCAAGGCCTGCCCGCCGGCCGCGTGCGCGGCAGGCGCGGCAACGCCGGCAGCCGGTGGTGTGTATGACCTCCACTGCAGCAGCTGCCCCCATCCGGCGCAGTCGAATAGCGGCCCGGTCGGTCGGCCCCGCATCGGTCCCTGCCGGGTCCCATAGCGATCAAGGAGCTCCCATGTCCGGGAACACCCACGGCCCCGCCCTGATCGGCGCTGCCCTCGGCTGGGCGGTCCTCGCCGCCGCAACCCCCGCCGCCGAGACGCTCGCTGCCCCGGCCCAGGTGTGCCACGTCCTGGTGACCTCCAACCGGGTCGAGGATGTCTCGAGCATGGAGGCGTGGAAGGCCTCGTTCATCAAGGACGGCATGAGCGATGAGCAGAAGGCGCTCGCGGTGTGGACCACGGTGGTGAAGTTCCGCCATCAGGAGCCTCCGCCGATCGAATTCCTCCAGGCGGAGGACCATGTCCATGACCCGATCAAGACCTTCAATGTCTACGGCTATGGGCAGTGCTGCTGCGCTTCGGCGGACATCGAGGCCCTCGCACGCTCGATCGGATTGCAGGCGAGAGGCTGGGGGATCAACAACCACAGCGTCCCGGAGATCTTCTGGGATGGCTCCTGGCATCTGCTCGATGCCTCGCTGATCGACTACTTCCCCAAGGCGGACGGCAAGCTGGCGGGGGTCGAGGAGATCATCGCCTCGGTGTCCGCCTGGCTCGACAAGCATCCCGAATTCAAGGCCAAGCCGGATGCCGCGTATCCCTTCGGCAAGGGCGGCAATTGGCGCACCCAGGGCCCGGAAGTCCTCGCGCGCAGCCCGTTCTACGACATCAACGGCTGGCTGCCTGCGGCTACCCATGGATGGTATTCGACGATCCAGGAGTACAACGGCCATGGTGGCGGCGACGGCAAGGCCTTCCTCTACGATTACGGCTATTCGCAAGGGTATCAGCTCAACCTGCAGTTCCGACGTGGCGAGAAGCTGGTCCGCCGCTGGTCGAACCAGGGCCTGCACGTCAACATGGGGCTCAAGGATGGCGGGCCACCCGGATGCCTGAGCGAGAAGGTCGGCACCGACCAGCTGCGCTACAGCCCCGCCTACGGCGATCTTGCCAACGAGCGCATCGGCAACGGCACGCTGGTCTACGATCTGCCCATGGCCGTCGCCGAGCTGACGCGGGCCGCGCTGACGGCTGACAACCTGGACGCCGCCGCCGGGGCGGACGGGGCGATGGGGCTCACGCCCAAGGATGCCACCAAGCCCGGGACCCTGGTCATCGGCATTCCGAGCAGTTATGTCTACCTCGCGGGGCAGCTGGAGGTTGCGCGGGCCCTGCCGGCGGGCGGTGCCTGCCGGATCGAGATCTCCGACAACAACGGCCTGGACTGGAACGACGTCCCGGCATCCGGGGCATCCGGGGTGCAGCATGCGGATATCGGCAGCCTGATCGCGCGGCGCTATGACGTCCGCCTGCGCATCACCCTCTCGGGGCAGGGGAGCCTGCTGCAGGCGCTGCGCTTCAGCGCCGACATCCAGCACTCGCAGCGCGCCCTGCCTGCGCTTGGCCAGGGTGCCAACCTCATCCATGTCGTCAGCGGTGCCCAGGAGGGGACCATCACCGTGGAGGGCTCGACCTCGCTGGCGGGCAAGGGCAGGCAGCTGGTCTACACCGACTTCCACCCGGAGGTCGTCGGCATGGCGCCGGGATCGCTCAGGCTGGCGGCGGGCACGGGCAGCGTGACCTTCCCGGTGCATGCCCCGGGCGATATCCTGCGGGTGCGCTTCGGCTGCAACTACCGTGCGCGCGATGCGCACGACGGCTGGGATCTGCAGGTCTCCACCGACCATGGGACGACCTTCACCACCGTCGAGCGCGCGGCCGGACCGACCGGCAACGGCTCCTCGCGCTATGTGACCTTCTCGGCGATCCCGCCGGGGACGCGCGACCTGCTGGTCCGCTTCACCGGTCAGCAGGTCAATACCACGATGATCTCCGGCTTCCGCATCGACGCCGATTACCGTGCACCCGCCGCCGGTTTCATCCCCATGGCGATCACCTATGCCTGGATGGAAGGCGGTCGTGAGCATAGCGATGTCCATGTCACCGCCGCGGCCGATGAGCGCTACACCCTCACCTGTGCCGAGAAGCCGGCGATGCTCTCGCTGACGATGGAGCCGGCGCACTAGGCGCCTAGCTCCATTTCGTCTCATGGACGGGCTATGGCTTGCCGCCTGTGGCCCCTGAATCCCCCGTTCCTGACGCCATGCCCAACGCCACGCTTGCCGTCGGAACCCCGCCCTGGTCGAGGATGGAGCATTCAATGATCACACCCAGCCTGCCTGCAGTCCTGCTCACGGCGGCGGCGCTCCTCACCTCGGGTGCGGCATCGGCCACCGCCGCCGATGCCGCCAAGCCGCACGGTGAACCGGTGATGGAGGCGGCGACGCTGCGCTGCCTGGGCGTCTATTGGCTGATCGATGGCGATGACAACGCCAATGCCGAGGTCGACATGGAGGTGCGCAAGGCGGGTGCCGGCGCCTGGCGCAAGGGGCCGTCCCTGTTCCGCGTGGAGCGCCGCCCGAAGGGCTATCTCGATCAGGGAGGTGCGCAGCGCGCTCCGAGCCTGGTGGTCATCCCGCCCGGCGGCGAGCTCTTCGCCGGCAGCGCGGTACTGCTCGAGCCGGATACCGCCTACGAGATCAGGCTCACCCTGCATGATCCCGACGGGGGGTCGGCCGAGCGCACGCTCAAGGGCCATACCATCGGTGAACCCAAGGCTCCAAGCGATGCGCCGGTCCGGCATGTGGCGCCAGGCTCCGGCGGCGGGACGGGGACGGCCGCGGACCCCTTCAAGGGCCTGAAGGCGGCCCAGGATGCGGCCCGGCCGGGCGACCGCTTCCTGCTCCACGCCGGCACCTATGCCATCGGCACCTGGACGATCACCAGGAACGGCGAGCCGGGCAAGCCGATCATCTGGAGCGGCGCGGGCGATGGCGAGGCGATCATCGATGGCGGCCGCCCGGACGACAAGCTCGAGGGCACGGCGATCTTCGCCGACAAGGCCCACGACGTGTGGTTCGAGCACCTCACCGTCCGCAGCGCATTCAACATGCTGCGCGCGCACGATGCCGATCGCCTGGTGCTGCGCCGCTGCCATCTGCACCATTTCATCTGCGGCGTGGTCGCCACCGGCAACGATCCCGCCAGGCAGAACGGCTTCTTCATCAGCGACAACCTCTTCGAGGGCGTCATGCCGTGGCCGGTCACCGATGAGCAGTACCGCAACCTCCCCGAGTCGCGCGCCATCTGGGTCACCGGCAGCGGCCACGAGTTCTGCTACAATCGCGTACGCCATACCAAGGATGGCATCGACGTCGGGGATGGACCCCGCTGCGACAACACCGACATCCACAACAACGAGGTCAGCGAGTGCTTCGACGACGGGACCGAGATGGATGGTTCGGAACGCAACAACCGCTGCTTCGAGAACCGCTACACCAACGTCCTGGTCGGCATCTCCTTCCAGCCGATCTACGGCGGTCCCGCCTATGCCTTCCGCAATGCCGTCTACAACATGCGCGGCGAGCCGATCAAATGGCACAACGCCCCTGATGGCGCACTCGCGATCCACAATACCTTCGTCCGCTTCGGCGTCCCGGCCTATCTGGCCACCGAGGACAGCCCGGTGCATTGCATGACGCGCAACAACCTCTTCGTCGGCACCTCAGGCAGGGCCTACAGCCTCGATCCGAAGATGATCCGCTGCGATTTCGACTACGACGGCTTCGCCGGAGCCAGCGGTGACATCTTCCTGAAATGGAACAATGTCAGGTATGCGACCGCCGACGAGGCGCGGGCCAAGGCCCCGGTCTACCACCATGTCGTGGTGGTCGACCCCGCCACCCTGTTCGCCAGCGGGATCACCGCGCCGCTCAACAACAGCACGGTCTTCGATCCCGCCACCATCGATCTGCGGTTGAAGGCCGGAAGCGCCGCGATCGATGCCGGGGAGGTCCTGCCCGGCTTCAACGATGGCTTCGCCGGCAAGGCGCCGGATCTGGGGGCCTACGAGTTCGGCAGCAGCCTGCCGGTCTACGGCATCCGCCCCGACCATCCCTGACCGGGAGACGCGCTCAGCGGCCCTTCGCCTCCTGCTCGGTGCGGCGCAGGCGCAGATCGGCGAGGATCTCGCCGGCGACGCGCTCGCCGCTCTGTGCACCGCCCTCCATATAGGCCTGGTATTCGGGGCAGGTGTGCTCGCCGCAGAAGTGCAGGCGGGCGACCGCGACTCCTTCGGTTCCGGCGATGGTGGTGTACTGGCCGGTGAGGTAGGCGGAATAGCTGCCCTTGGCGAATGGCTGCCGATGCCATGCCATGCGCACGCTCTTCCCGCTGGCCGCCTCAGCCGCGCCTGGGAAGATCTGCCCGAGTTGATGGCAGAATTCCGCGCTGCGCTCGGACGTGCCGCCGTCCGCCATGGCGATGGCTGGCCGGCCACCCGTGTAGCTGGTGACGATGCCGCCGTCCCAGGGCTGCAGCCGGCTGGCCTCCCAGCAGGTTTGGAACGCCAGATCGGTATAGATCGAACCGCTCGCGTGCTGCGCCCGCCAGGGGCGCGCCGAGAGTCCGGCGATCAGCTTGGTATTGGCGCCATAGCCGAGCTCATCGATCGCCTTGCGCTTGACCGGCGGCAGGTCGACATCCAGGCGGACGGTGCGCAGGATGCTGAACGGCAGCGCGAGTATGACGTGGGTCGCGAGCACCTCGGTGGCTGCGGCCGAGCGCGTGAAGCCGAGGACGTAGCGGCCGTCCGGCCTGGAGGCGAGGCTCTCCAGCGCATGCCCGGTATGCAGCCTCCCACTGTCCAGCCGGTCGACCAGGCGGGAGATGAACAGCTGGTTGCCTCCGGAGGCGTGGAAGCGCTCGTCCGAATCGCCGAGCAGCTCCAGCCGCTCCGCGTCGGCTGAGATCATCAGCAGCATGTTGAGCACATTGTTCTGCCCCGGATCCAGGCCGAACTCGGCGGTGAAGGCGACCTCGATCAGGGTGCGGATGGGGTCTTCCGCGTGGATGCCCGCGAGCCATTCGGCGAGGGATAGGCGATCCAGCTCCTGGGCGCGCGGGTTGGCCTTCCAGGCGGAATCGATCTCGGTATGGGACAGCCGCGCATGCTCCAGCTCGATCGCCTCCGCGACTGGCGCGAAGGCGGCGGTCAGCTCCTTGCCGGTCAGCAGGCGTCCGCCGAAGAAGTAGTCAGGCTCGCTCAGGCCCTTGACATCGGTCTGGTAATCGAGCAGCTCGATGCCGAGCTCGGTGGCCAGGCGGAGCATGTGGAGATGGTCGCTGTTGATGAACTCGGCGCCGAGCTCGCAGTGCTGGGTGGCGAAGGTGGTGCGGTCGGTGAGGATGCGACCGCCCAGCCGCGGCAGGGCGTCGTAGACCTCGGCCTCGACCCCGGCCTGGCGCAGCCGCCAGGCGCAGGTCAACCCGGCGATGCCGCCGCCGATGATGGCGATCTGGGCGGCCTGGGATTCCCGCGCCTGCCCCGAGCAGCCGGTCAGGCTGCCGGTGCCGAGGCCGGCGAGGCCGAGGGCCGCCATCGAGGCGAGGAAGCCGCGGCGGTCCCGGAGACGTGCCGCTGGCTGGCGATCTGGCCGGCCCGAGGCCGAGCGGTAGGTACACAGCGCGCGCGCCAGGTGCCTGGTCAGTGGAGACCGTGCCATGGTCCGGATGATGGTTCGCACCACCTCTGCGGCTAGGGGCAATTTCCAGGGCGTCGAGGCTGCCCTGGGCGCGCATGGCGATGGGAGCGCGCCAGGGCGGGGCCGACCTGGAAGGCCGGCTGGCCGGATGAGTACGGAATTGACTACTGCAACATGCCCGCGTGCGCCCTACCATACATGCTTAATGCCCATCCTCCTGCTGCTGCTCCTGCTCTTCGCACATGCCGTGGCCGCACGCGCCGATGAGGTCCCGCTCGCGCTGAAAGCCGCCGGGCACCATGACGTCGAGGTCACCCGGCCGGATGACGCATCCTGGCAGATCACCGCCACCGGCACCGATCCGTGGGTGGGGAGCGTGCCCATGGCCGCCGCCATCGACCTGTCGCGCACGCCGATACTCACCTTCGAGTACATCAGCATCACCGGCATCGATGACCTGCAGGTGTTCATCGGAGAGCCGTGGTCGGAGGAGAGCAGCGTCCATGCCGGAGCGATGGCGCCAAGGCAGGGCTGGTCCGAGATCAGCATCGAACTGGCGCAGCCGAAGGCGATCAGGCAGCTGCGCCTCGATTTCGGCGACAGGGCCGGGGCGGTGGTGCAGGTGCGCAAGCTGCGCCTGCGGCCACGCAACGCCCAGGAGGGCGACGCGGCGGCGCGCGAGGCCAGACGCGTGGCCGGCGAGCTGGAGCTCGCAGCCGCACTGCGCAGCTACCTGCAGCATCCCTACGCCAGCCAGCTCGAGCGCATCGTCGTGGCTAGCGACACGGTGGAGATCAGCGGCACGGCAGCCGGGGATGGGGTATCGCTGGCGGAATGGCCGCTGTGGATGCCGCTGATCTCCCCACTCCACCTCGGCACGCTCTACGATCTCCATGCCGGTACGGCAGGCGCCTTCCGCCTCAGTCTGCCGCGTCGGTCCCAGGGCCTCGACCGCGCGCTGTCGCGCTGGGTGCTGGTGCGCCGTTCGCCGGGCGGCGACGAGCTGGTGTCGCATGCACGCTGGAGCGATGCGGTGCCGGCCGCCAGCTCGCTGCCGGAGATGGTGCCGCGCAGCAAGAAGGGACTCGGGGGCTTCCATGCCGGCATGCGCGACAGCGATCTCGACGAGCTGGGCATCGCGGCGGTGACGGTCAACATCTCCCTGGCGCAGCTGCTCAAGGCCGATGCCTCCGCAGGCACCTTCGATGCCGTGCACCAGGAGCGCACCTGGCACTTCTCGCGCGATGCCGTCGCGCATCTCGATGCCACCATGCTGGCGGCCGCCAAGCGCGGCATCGTGGTGCTGGCGATCATCCTGGTCGACAAGGCCCAGAACTGGGCGAGCCCCGAGCTCGGGCGCATCTTCCAGCATCCCGACTATCGCGCACCCGGTGTCTTCTCGATGCCGAATGTCACCAGCGCGGAGGGGGTGGCAGGCTACGCCGCGATGATGGACTTCCTCGCCGAGCGCTATGGCCGCGCCGATGGCCTCTATGGCCGCATCCACCATTGGATCATCGGCAATGAGGTCGATATGGGATGGGATTGGACGAATTGCGGGCAGCGCCCGGAACTGGTCTATATCGACCAGTATTACAAGGCCCTGCGCATCGCCTTCTGCCAGGCCCGCCGGTACGACCCGCACGCCCGCGTCTACATCAGCCTGACCCAGTGGTGGAACCAGACCGGCGACCCCGCCCATTGCTATCCGGCGCATGCGCTGCTCGATGATCTCTCGGCGCTGAGTACGGCGGAGGGGGACTTCGACTGGGGTGTGGCCTACCATCCATATCCCGATTCGCTTTTCGAGCCGAAGAGCTGGCTCGACAAGTCCGCGCTGTTCGCCAGCGACTCCCCCAAGATCACCTTCCGCAACATCGAGGTGCTGGAGGCCTGGGCACAGGCGCCGCGCAACCGCTACCTGGGCCGCACCGTGCGCAGCATCCATCTCAGCGAACAGGGGCCGAATTCGCGTGATTACACCCCGCAGGCGCTTGCCGAGCAGGCGGCGTCGATGGCCTATGTGTGGAAGAAGATCAGCGTGCTGCCGAGCATCGAGTCGTTCGAATACCATAACTGGGTGGACAATCGCGGAGAAGGTGGGCTGCGCATCGGCTTGCGGCGCTTCCCTGACGATGCCCAGGAGCCCTTTGGCGCCAAGCCGGTATGGCAGGTCTACCGCGCGCTCGGGACGAAGGACGAGGATGCGGCGTGCGCCTTCGCGCTGCCGATCATCGGCATCGCCACCTGGGACGAGGTGCTTCAGCGCTCGCTGGTCGACGCGCCCCGCCGCTGACGCATCTCGCGGCAGGTGCGCGCGGATCGGGGCGCACCTGCCCATTGCCCATGGGTGGAGATGGCGAGAGTACGGCTACGTCATGGCCAGCGATGCGCTTCACGAACGAACGCCCGACTGGTGGGATGCGGTCGACGTCAGCCCCATCCGGCCCGCACCCGCCAGCGACCCGGTGGCCCAGGCGGGTGACCGCATCGGCCTGGCCTGCTCGCTGCACCGCGCCGCTGGCGGCGACGAGCACATCGCCCACCTGCTCGGCAACTGGTGCCTGGACCTCCGGCGCACCCCGCACGTTCGCACCACCATCGAGGCGATCCTGCGGCAGCTCGACGCGCTGGAACGCCAGGCTTGCGAACCGCAGAGCTGGCAGCACCTCGCCGCGGCCGAGACGGCCTTGGCCGCCTATCTGGGCCGTCAGGCCTGAGGGGCAGGCGTGGCGCCAGGCGGAGTCGGACATAAGAGGACCAATTGTTCAGTAAATGACAATATGGTTGAATAAACCACAACGACGTCCCCCCGTAATGGTACCAGGTGTGCCGAAAAGGCCCTCACCCGGAGGCGCCACGGTATCTGCGAGCGTCCTCATGACCGTCCTGCAACTCCTCTCCGTCACCCTCGCCCTGTGCACTCTTCGCGCATCGGCCTGGTGCGCGGCTGACACCACCCTCTGGCGCATCGGTACGCCCGACGATGCGAGTCAGGAATTCAGCGACTTCCATCAGGCCGATCCGGAGGTGGTGGAGATCCCGGCGGGTACCGCCCAGCTGCCCGGGACGGGCATCTCCAAGGGTCTGCGGGCATCCTCCAATCCCAGCATGGACATCCGCTTCACCCTCCCCGCCATCCCCGCGCACGGGGTGCAGTTCTCCTTCAAGCTGCTCAAAGCCGAGAAGTCCGGTGCCCAGATGGCGGTGCTGGCCAATGACCTGATGGCCGGGCTCGTCCAGCTGTGGGGCACCACGGGTTCGAAGAGCCCGTATGCGTGGAAGCGCACCTACCGCCTCTATGTCCCGAAAGAGCTGCTCAAGCAGGGGGCGAACGTCCTGCGCCTGCGTTCCATCCGCCCGCTGTGGAGCGATGCCAGCGTTGATGCGCACTGCTGGTGGGAATGGGACTATCTCCAGCTCGATGCCCTGGGCGAGGAGGCGCGCGAACCCATCCATGGCAGCGTCGCCTACCTCGGCACCACGATGAAGAACAGCTCACGCGACTTCAAGGTCGACGATGACACCCTGCATATCGCGCCCATCGCCTTCACCTGGATGGGCATCGCCTACAGCGGCAACACCATCAGGGCCGACTTCTGGTATGATGTCGGCAACCAGCAGCCGCGACGGCTGGAATACCTCACCCTGTGCCGCGATCTCAACCTCAGCGTGGATGTCGACTACATCGGCGGCGGGCACTTCAAGCTCGATGCCGATGGCCACCTGCCGCAGCGCCACCAGGAAGACCTCAAGCACTTCTTCGCCACCTACGGCAGCCTCTTCCAGTACTACGAGCTGTGCAACGAGCCATGCATGTTCGGCGGTGACTACGCGGCCACGCTCGAGCTCGCACGCCTGGTCAACAGCCTGAAGCCCGCCCATGTCAAGACCACGGCCTGCGGCTGGGCCTATGGCGGCGGCAAGGGCACGCCCAAGAATTGGGATGCCAATCCCGACAACCGGCGCGCCATCGAGGACCTCTGCCAGGCCACCGACGGCCACTCCTACGGCTACTCATACGCCGATGATCGCGGGGGCAGCTTCATCGAGAATCTGGCCACCTGCCGGGGGGTGGTGGACGGCTGGCCCAAGGAATACGTCAACACCGAGACCGGCACCAACAACTGGCATTCGGAGGCCAATGGCACCCATTTCGCCTCGACCCAGCCAAAGGCCCAGGCGTTCGACCGCATCCTGCGGGCGCATATCGCGGTGGTCGACCGGACTATGCAGCATGCTGCCATATTCGACGACTTCGGGCTCTTCGATGCGCCCGATTGGAAGGACCTCTCGACCCTCACGGCCTTCGCCGCCGCCGATGGGCCGATGGGGGACACGCGGCTGAAGACCTATCGCCGGCTGGCGCTCGCCTATGCCACCCATGGCACGCCGCTGAGCTACACCTTCGCCGACCGCACCCAGGTCGCCGACCGGCTGATCTACGTCCGTGCCGTCGATACCTCAGGCATCCCCGCCTTGCCGGGCAGCGGTGCGGTCTCCAACCGGCTGCTCATCAACCTGGTGAACTTCGAGAACGCCCCGCACCATGTCGCGGTCGCCGTCACCATGCCGAAGGCGGGCACCTATGCCGGCATGCGCATCGGCGCCGGCATGACCTGGGCCGCCGCCCATAGCGACGTGTCGCTGGCCGCCTCGCCGACGGTCGCCATCGATGAACAGCTCGCTGCCGGCGAAGCGGTGCAGTACGTGCTCTCGCCGCCTGCTGCCGCCAAGCCCTAGCCGGGCGCCGGCCCAGCACCCGGCGGCCCGGGGGTTTCAGCTGTTCAGGGATTCCTCGGGCCGGACACGCCTTTTTGCGCCGGTCGCGGCGAGATGGTGCGGATGTAGGTGATGACCTGCCAGCGTTGCTGATCGTTCAGCATCGCCTTCCAGGCCGGCATGGCATTACGGCCGGTGCTGAGCTTCCAGAACAGCGATCCGTCGCTCTCGTTCCACAATGCCGCATCGGTGAGATTGGTCGGCTTGGGGGTGAAGAACTGCCCTCCGGGGCCGTCGCCCTTGCCGGCATCGCCGTGGCAGACCACGCAGTTCTGGCGGTAGACCGCAGCCCCCTGGCCGGGGGCGTCCGGCGCTGCAGCGAGCGGATTGGTGGTCGTGGTGGCATCGGCAGGGGCCTTCCACTCATCGGCACCGCACAGCGCCGCGGGCAGGCAGAGGCTGGCAGCGACGGCAAGCAGGGCGAGCGGCATGGTGGAGGGATGCATGGCGTATCCTTTCGGGTGACGTGAGGCGCTGAAGGCGATGCCCATGGCCGAGGAGCTGCCTGCTGCACCAGATATGGTGGCGCCAGGCAGCGAGGGGAATGTCGGATGTGGGAGCCTCATGGCTGCAGTATCGCCACCGGGGATCCAGCAGCTGCCGCTTTGCGGCCCATTGGCGGCATTATGAGGGGATTGCATGGATGGGGCATCGGCGCGTGCGTGGAGCGGCTGGATCACCTCGCCCGTCGCCGCTGGTGCGACAGGAGCAGAGAAGTGGCAACGACGGCAAAACAGCACTGTATCCGCTAGGTGGATGATGCGTGCAGGGAGCCCACGATGAGCGCCGCAACCGTCCAGAGCAGACCACGGAACGGTGCAGCGGGCGAGAAGAAGACGGATTGCCGCACACAACATAACAAGATATTATTATCTTGTTATATGTTTGTGCAAGTCCTTTCCCTCAGTGGGCCCGCCACGGACGACGATCCACCCTCTGGAGATGCCGCGCGACCGCGATGTCGCTGACGGCTGATCCCGCAAGGATCGCGTGCATGCCAGGGGGGGAGCTCCGGCGGTGCCCGCCTCCTAGTCCACCTCCGCCACGGTCCGCCCGGCCGCCCCGGAGCACGATCGCCTGAGCCGCCATGTCGGCTCATGCCGTCTCGACCAGGGACCATGACGCGGTTGCGCCCGCCTGGGATCGATCCGCCCCCCGACGACCCTCCTGCCACGAAGGCTCCAGCCATGAATGAATTCCTGACATCAGCGTTGCTCACCAGCGCTTGCCTGCTGCCCTGCTGGTCCACCGAGGTCCCGTGCGACGGCAGCGCCCCCATCACCGCTGAGCTGGGGGAATACCAGCGTTCCGGCAACGCCCTGCTGGAACGTCTCGATATCCAGTGCGACCTCTGCCTGCAGCACGACGAGGTCGCGCACGCCCTGCGCATCGTCGAGCTGGAATACGGCGTCAACCCGGCGCTGGCGATGATCATGAAGCAGGTCGTCTATCGCCAGGCGCATCGCGAACGCGATCTGGGCGCTGCCTGCCGGGCCGATTTCGCGCGCATCGTCGCCGAGTCGGATCTGCTCACCGGCCTGATGGTGCAGGGCCTGCTCGCTACCGGCTCGGCCCATGACGCCCTGGCCGATCTCGAGGCGCAGCAGGGCAGCATCCCGCGGGACATCTACCTGAAATTCCATTCCGGGCTGCTGCTCCTCGACGGCGACAAGCAGGGCGCGGCACGGGAATGGGCGCTGGTGCCGCTGGACGTGCGGCAGCGGATCACCTGCCATCCGCTGGTCTCGGGAAGCTTCTAGGGGCGCGATTCGGGATGCAGGACCGAGAGATCGCGGCCAGGCGCAGCAGCGATGCCACCCAGACCGCCGCATCGCCCATCACGTAGGCGGGGGAGGGGGCCGCGCTCTCCGCCGCCGACGCGCATGCGGGCGCGCGACCGGGAGGGCGGCGAGGCGGGTAGCTCAGGCAGCTGTCCAGCAGAGGCGGCGTTTCGATGGCATGCAGGAGCTGAGCATCTAGCTTGGGCCCGTTGCCGGGGGCGGGTGCATGCAGCCAGGAGACGACATCATGCCGAGCGGACGCACGCTGCCCCGATGCGTCATGGTGCACATCCCGCTGATCCTGGCGCTGCTGCTGCTGGGCCGCACGCTCCCCAGCGTCGAGCCCGCTTCTGGTGCGGCGCCGGCCCGCCATCCGGCCTGGGCGGTGGAGGTCGGTGACGATCAGTTCGGACGCTGGGCCGATGTGGCGGTAGGCGGCGTGCGCCAGCGCATGCGCTGGATCTCGGCCGGCATCTTCACCATGGGCAGCCAGCCGGGAGATCCCGAGGCCGAGAAGAGCGAGACGCCGCACCAGGTGACCCTGAGCAGGGGCTTCTGGCTGGCGGACAGCGAATGCACCCAGGGGCTGTGGCGGGTGGTGATGGGCAGCAATCCCGCGCAGGTGACCGGCGATGCCCAGCGACCGGTCGAGCGGGTGAGCTTCAGCGATGTGCAGGACTTCTGCCGCCAGCTCAACGAGACGACACACCAGCACTGCTTCACCATCCCGAGCGAGGCGCAGTGGGAGTTCGCCTGCCGGGCGGGCTCATCAGCCCCCGCGCCCGCCAGCGCCCTGGATGGCGGCGCCTGGTATGGCGGCAACAGCGGCGGCGTCACGCATGCGGTGAAGACCAAGGCGCCGAATGCATGGGGGCTCTATGACATGCTTGGCAACGTCAGCGAATGGTGCTCGGACTGGCTGTGGGACTATCCGACCGATGCGGTGACCGATCCGGCGGCTCCGACTGCCGCCCTGGTGCGCGTGGTGCGCGGCGGCAG
Organism: Planctomycetota bacterium; assembly: GCA_003136555.1. Lineage (GTDB taxonomy): Bacteria > Planctomycetota > UBA11346 > UBA11346 > UBA11346 > BOG-1363. The sequence goes on from PLEW01000114.1 coordinate 16,955, forward strand.
CTGGGATTCCGAGGCCAAGTGCTGTCGTGCCGCTTTTCGCAGCGGTGTGGACCCTGGCCTGCATGTCGGCCTGGTGGGCTTCCGCATGTGCGCCATGGCGCTGGAGCCGTGATCCGCTGGGCATTCGCCGTCAGGAGCGGGCGTCGGCTGCGGCATCCCGCATGCGGGCGCAGTCCTCGAGGAGGATGTCGATGCCCCGGGCGAGCGCCTCGTTGATGTCGGCGAGCGGGCATCCCGGTGGCGAGGGCTTGACTCCACCAAGCGTGCCTTCCTGCGTCCCCGGGCCGCTCATCGGACAGCCGTGCTCCCCGGCGATGACGCAGGGGACGGTGCCGGTGCTGCAACCGCGGCGCATCGCCACCAGGGTGATGGTGAGGTCCCACACCCTGCCCGCATCGATGGTGCAATAGAGCCGCTGCCGCGGTCGGTGCAGGACGTCGCCGATGAGGAAGTCGAACTCGTCCTCGGTCACGCCGCGCGCATCATGTGCGTTCGGCACCGAGCCGAAGCGTCGCCGGCCCTGGCGGAACTCATGCCGGCTGCTGTGGGTCCAGCCCATCACCGTCAGCAGGATGGCATGCAGTTCCTCGAGGCCGAGGTCGCTTGGGACCAGGACGATCCGCCACACAGGAGGCAGAGAACCGGTGAGTGCGATGCGCAGCTCGCAGCAGCCCATGGCAGGCAGGGCGGACGTCGCCGGCGTCGCCGCGGTAGTACGGCCGCCGTCGTGCGGCGGCTCACGCTCGATGGCGCGGAGCGGCTGATGGTTGGATGCGCGTGCTGACGCCGGGCGGGACGGCGAGCGGACCTTGCCGGGAGCGAACATCAGCGCGGTCAGCCGGCCCAGCACCGAGCAGTCCAGCCGGCGCTCGCTCTCTGGGTGGAGCAAGGTCGCCTGGTGCACAGCAGCAGAGGCTGGCGTGGAGAGTGCGCTGACGTGATGCAGCATGGATCAGTCCGGGTCTGCGGGATGGTGTCCGAGGGCGGGGTCGGGATGCTGAGCGGCGGGCGCCTCCTCCGCCCCGGGGTGAGCGCCCATTGCATGGAGGCGCTTGAGCCGGAGATTGACCCGCCGGATCAGCTGGGTCGCCTCGTGTTCGCAGGTGGAACGGAGGTCATCATCGGACGTGCCAGATCGAGGGGCGCGGTGCGTGGTCGTCATGACGGTCTCCTCGTCGGTTGGATCACCCGCCATGATATGCGGAGCAGCGGCAGGTCGCATCCTGTTGACCGAGAGCCGTGTCCGCTGTGTGGTACCATCCCTGTCAATTGGCTGACTACTGTGGTGGTCGGTATCCCTTGCGTCCGTTCCCGAAATGGTGCGCAACCCACATCACCACAGGGGTCTCCATGGCCATCCCCGGCGGCTCTTGCCGGCGCTGATCGGCAGCCGCAGCGGCACGGGCCCGCACCGGGGTCGGTCAGCTGATGGCCACCGCTCTGCGCCGCTGACCAAGCAGCAGGATGGCCATGCCGATCGCCGCCATGACCGTGACCACGGCGATGATCGGCGCGACGGTATGCGCATCGAGCAGCCCCACCGCCGCCGAGGCGGTGGCGGAAATGCCCACCTGCAGAAAGCCGAGCAGGGCCGAAGCGCTGCCGAGGTTGTGGTTGATGGGGGAGAGCGCCAGGGCGGTGGCGTTGGGATTGGTGAAGCCCAGGCAGGCGAGCAGCGCGAACAGCAGGGCGATGGTGGGCACCAGGCCGTACCAGCCCTGCGCTGCACCGCAGGCGAAGACCAGGCCGATCAGGAGCTGGCCGGTCAGGGCGGTGGCGAAGATGCGCTCGCTGCTGACATGCCGCGAGACCAGGATGTTGAGGTTGCTGCCGCCGATGAAACCGACGGAAAGGATGGCGAAGATCACCCCGTAGGTCCTGGCGCCGACATGGAAGTTCTCCATGAAGATGATGGGCGAGCCCGCGACATAGACGAACAGTCCGGAGAAGGAGCACGCGCCCGCGAGAGCGTAGGTGCGGAAGCGCGGTTCGGCGAAGATGGTGGCGAAGGTGGCGATGATCTGCTTCGGCCGCAGGACCACCGTCAGATCGGCCTGATAGCCGACCGGCAGGAGCACCGCGGTGATCGCCAGGATCACCGCCGCGATCGCCGCCAGGAGGAAGAACACCCACGGCCACCCGAGGCTGGTGGCGATCAGGCTGCCGAAGGTGGGGGCGAGCAGCGGAGAGACCCCCAGGATCAGCAGCAGCATGGAGAAGATCCGCGCGCTGTCCGCTGCCGGGAAGAAGTCGCGCACCATCGCCACGGTCGCCACCTGCGCGACGCAGCCGCCAAGCGCCTGGAGGAAGCGCAGGGCGACCAGGATCTGGACCGATGGCGCCTCCACGCACGCCAGCGAGGCGAGGATGTAGACGCCCAGCCCGACGTAGATGGGAGGCTTGCGCCCGTAATGATCGAGCAGCGGGCCGTAGAACAGCTGGCCGAGCGCCATGCCGACGAAATAGCTGGCCAGCGACAGGGAGATCTGCGCGTTGCTGCAGTTCAGCGCATGGGCGATCTGCTGGTAGGCCGGCAGGTACATGTCGATGGAGAACGGGGTGACGGTGAACAGGGCACCCAGGATGAGGATGACCTGCCGCCGCTGCGATGGGGCCAGTGGTTTCGGCGTCGTGGCATGGTCGGGAAGGGAGGGCAGGCTCATGGCGGGGGTGGGCTGCTGGGCGGCGGCGGGCACAGCCGGCCGCTTCTCTTAGCCGCTGGCGCAGCTGGGGCCAGCGGCACCCCCGGAGCCGCGCCGCCTGGCGGGAGGGCGCGCCCTCAGGGCTGGCCGATGGCATCCAGCATGGCGATGCCGAAACGGGTGCGGAAGCCGCTGCCCTCCTCCGCCAGATTGAGCATGAGCTGGTCGCCGCCAGCGCTGAAGATGCCGTCCTGGGCATTCAGGCGGTCGCGCGTCCCGCGGTGCGCATAGGGAGGTTCGGCATAGATGCGGTCGGAGAGCGCATCCGGGAAGTAGAGCTGGCTGGTGAAGGTGCGATGGACGCCCTGCTCTGCCCACCGGACCTTGATATGGATGTGCACCGTGCGGCCATGGTACCAGCCGGGATATATGGTGGTGAAGCGTGCCAGACCCGTGGCATCGGTACGCTGGAAGCCGCGCAGGAAACGGCGCTGAGGAACCGGCACGCTGTCATCGCGGGGATTCGAGTAGCGCCCCTCGGCATCGCTGTGCCACATATCGATGCGGGCATCCTCCAGCGGCTGCGACGTCGCTCCGTGGCCGAGCTGCACCGTCTGCAGCGCGATGGTGAGCGGCACGCCCGGGGTCGTTCCGCCGAGCGGATCGAGGCGGATGTCCGAGCGCTCCAGCGTGCCATCGACGAAGAACGGCCCCTCGGTCTGCTGCGGGCGGACCAGGCAGGCGGCAAAGTCCCCGGCATTCCCCGCCCTGGCGGTGGATGGGGACGGGGACGGGGACGGAGATGCGGATGCGGCGGGCGGCGTGGCCGTCGAGCAGCCGAAGAGCATGCCCAGTCCAACCGCGCCGACGGTGGCGACCAGCTCACGGCGGCTGACTACCCGACCGATGGGGCGGTCGTCTTCATGGTCGTCGGCGCTCGCATCGGCCAAGCGGCGAGTGGGAGGGTGCGGCTCGGGGAGGGGTGCGGTCATGGCTGCGGCTCCTGCGGGTTCGCGATCGGGCTCGGGCTGGACAGCGATTCTGCGGCCACCAGATGACAATCCGATGATGCCCAGAGCCGGCCCCTGCCGGGGCGCGCCCCCAGCCCGGCTAGGGGCTGCGGCGGGGCGTCAGCTGGAGGTCGGTCTCGGCCCAGCGGCGCAGGCCGGCGATCGATTGGGGTTCGGCTGAGGAGTCATGGGTCAAGTCGTGCAGGACCAGGAGGGAGAACAGACTCGCGGCGATCTCGTTGGGGTGGAAGATCTCATCCGAAGGCGCGAAGGCCTTGATGTAGGGGGCGACGTCATGCAGGGGCTGGTGCAGCGGCTCGCCATCTGCGCCCTTCTGGTAGGAGAAGGAGTCACCGCTCTTCACCAGGGGGTAGGCCACCTCGTCGAAATCCCCCGGCATCGCGGGTACGGGTTCCTGCGAGTTCAGCACCACCTGCGGCTGGATCCAGCTGACCGACGGACCCTGGTAGAGCGGGAAGGCCCACACCGCATCGATGCCGTCCGGATTGACGATCTGGTGCGCGCGCTGCTCGGCGGTTGGTACCGGGGCATGCGGCAGGCGGAGGAAGCCCCAGGTAGCGGTGTAGAGATGCGCGAATGGTTCGGGATGCAGGCGCTGGATGACATGCAGCTGCTCATGGGCGAGGATGCTGGGGCCATAGAAGTTGCTCTCCCCGCCCATGGCCTTGAAGCTCCTGATCATCCTGTCGCTCAGGACGATGCTCTGCCCGCGCGTATGCGGCATGCCGCCTTCGAAGGAGGCGGCGAGCTTGATGAACGACCAGGGCTGCGAGGCATACAGCGGATAGCGCGCCACCACCGGGGAGAGCGTGGCGATGGCCGCGCGCAGGATGCGCTGCTCATCGGCGGTGAAGTCCTGGACCGCCTGCTGGTAGCGCAGCCTGCAGGCGCTGCGCTGCTCCTCCACGTTGCTGCCGGGGAGGACCGAACCGGACTTCGCCGCCATCTCGCGCGGTTCCAGGCGCGAGAAGTACGGCTCGATGCTCTCATCGATGATGGCCGCACGTGCCAGGTCGCCGTTCAGGAAGCTGATCACCTCGGCGGCGGACACCCTCGCCAGCCCCGCGGCGAGGCAGAGCAGCGCTGCGAGAAGGTGGAGACCTGAGCGTCGGCTGGCCATGGTGGGATCGACCATGGGCGAGAGGGTAGGCGGTCACGCCGATGGCGCCATCATCGCGATGACCCCGCACCGGCGGCAGAGCGGGGGGGGCTGACGCCTACGGCAGCGGCCCACGCAGGTGCGGATGGGACATTCGGGCGCTCTCCGGCGGTGCCTGCCCGAGCAAGGGCACGGTGCGAGCGCTGCTCGCGGCCAGCTGCGTTCCGGCAGCGCCGCCCGCTCGCCCCCGCTGCGCTAGGGGTTCTTTTTCTTCTTCTTGACCGCCGACAGCTGGTCGACGGAATCGACCTGCTCGGCGGTGAAGGTGACGCGTACCGTCTGGGTGGTCGATATCGAGGTGAGATCGACGTCATGCAGATCGATGGTCGCCTCGGTTTTGCGCGTGACCTTGAGCTTGGTGACCGTGCCCTTTCCATCGGTCAGTGTCAGCGCCTTGTGGTCGGCCGACAGGCTGATGATGCCGAAGACGACCAGGGTGTCGGCTCCGCTTGCGGCATCCGCCTTGGTCGAGCCGCTGGCCGGCGCCCCGCTTGGGGCAGGCGCTGCCGCTGGCGCGGGAGCTGCGGCGGGCGCGGGAGAAGGCGTGATCGGAGTATCCGATGCGAGCGCCGGCCCGATCAGCAGGATGCTCGCTCCGATGGTCAGCAGGATGCTCGCCATGTGATCTCCGCTCCATGCAGCATAGCCGCGGGTGCCTCGACCTGGGTGTGGTGAATCCCGCCACCGCGGATCACCGTGTGGTGTGGGCGTCAACACGAGGCAGGGCAAGCGGGGCATGCAAGAATCTGTCGTGATTGGCGTTACGAGCGCGGTCGATGCCGATACCCGACACTGGACCACGGAGCCAGATGGTGAGGGAGCGGTCCACGCCGCGCCGGGAGGGGAACTGTCGAGCGCAGATTTTTCGCTAACTGGCTCTGCGACAAGGGATTGATGCCAGGAAACCGGTCTTGGCGTTACTCCCGGGGCGGGTAGCGTGGCGGCGAGGTGTGGACCATGTCCAGGGAATCAGGCGCTGGCAGGACGGCACGCGCGACGCCATCACCCAGCACGGTCGGCCGTGGCAAGGCCATAGTCCTGCCGCGGCGGGCGACCCCGGAAGCAACCTATGTCGATGCCTGGGTGAGCTTGCAGCGAGCCGACTGCCAGGACTGCTATGCAGGCTGGCAGCGCCCGGCGGCGATCATCTCCGATGGCGCCTATGGGATCCTGGGCTTCGAGGGCGACACCTCCGACCATCTCGATCTGCCGCTCTGGTATGAGCCGCATATCCGCGCGTGGTCGGCGGCCGCCGAGGCGCATACCACCTTGTGGTTCTGGAATTCGGAGATCGGCTGGGCTGCGGTGCACCCGGTCCTCGAGCGCCATGGCTGGCGCTACGTGAATGCCAATGTCTGGGACAAGGGCAAGGGCCACATCGCCGGCAATGTGCACACCGCCAAGATCCGGCGCTTCCCGGTCGTCACCGAGCTCTGCGTGCAGTATGTGCGTGAGCAGACCATGCACGGCATGCCCTTGAAGCGCTGGCTGCTCAGCGAGTGGAAGCGCTCCGGCTTGCCGTTGAGCCGGGCGAACGATGCCTGCGGTGTCGCCGACGCGGCGGTGCGCAAATACTTCGACCAAGGCCATCTCTGGTACTATCCGCCGGTCGACAAGTTCGAGCGCATCGTCCGCTATGCGAATCAGCACGGCCGTGCGCTGGGCCGACCGTACTATTCCCGCGATTCCAAGCGGCCCATGACCGGCGCTGAATGGGCGCGCTGCCGCTCGGCGTTCCGCTGCCCGCATGGGGTCACCAATGTCTGGAGCCGCCCGCCGCTACGTGACGGGGAGCGGCTCAAGGCCCCGCATGGGCGGGCGGTCCATCTCAACCAGAAGCCGATTGATCTGATGACGCGCATCATCGCTGCGTCGACCGAGCCCCAGGAGGTCGTCTGGGAGCCGTTCGGCGGCCTGTTCTCGGCCTCGCTGGCAGCACGGGCGCTGGACCGGCGCAGTTTCGCGGCCGAGATCGACGACACCTACTTCCGCTATGGCGTGCAGCGCTTCACAGTGCTATCGCGGGGGTGACCGCATATCCTTCCAGCTCACACCGTGCAGCACCCGACGATGCCGCTCAGCAGTCCGGCTCGGTGAGGGTGACGGGTTCCTCGGCATGCCCAAGCGGCGGAGAATGGTCAGGCATGGGCCGCCTGACGGGAGATGAGCGGCTGCGCTCCGCCATCGGCAGGGCGTGGGTGAGCGCCTGCTGGTCGCTCGGCTCGGCGCTCTCCAGCTCCAGATCGACGATGCGACGGGGCCGGTTGGCTATCGCCATGGCGGTCTCCTCCTCGGGTGGTGCCGATAACGAGGTCGCGGCGACCCACCGGCGTCGCTCCCGTGGCTGCCAGGCGCAGCGCTGTGTGCCACCGCGCCTGTCAATCCGATGACGGGCGGGTGGTCGCGAGGGTGGTGGCACAAGGGGTTGCATCGGTCGTGGCCTGCCCCGCCCGAGTGGTTGCACGCCGCCCTGACGGTACGCTCGCTGGTCGATCGTCATCTGGCCTCGCGCCCCATCACCGGCGCGCGCAGGGACCATGCATGGTGAGCGTTGCAGGGTCTCGCAGCGCACCGATACCGGTGGGCGAACCGACTCCCGAGAGTGCGATAATTCATCAGAATGGTGCTTGAGCCTGACCGCATCAGACGATAATCACCGCGTGCGCATACTGCGACAAACCACATCCGGTGCAGCTCCCGATGGATACATCCGCACATGGATTGGCGCTGCGATGGCGGTCGCGGCCCGGCCCATGGCACGGGTGAGCTGGTGGTCGCGCTGCCAGTTGGCGGCACCGCTCCTGGCCGTCGCCATGCTGCTGGCCCTGGGCACTCAGCTGGCGGCCGCAATGGTCGAGGAGGAGGGCATCCCCGTCGCTGCTACGGTCGACCTGGCCAGCCCCCGGGCCAAGATCAGCTCCGCCATCCGCGCCTTCATCGACGTCCCGGTCCCGCCCCAGGGCATCGATGCCCGGCTGCGCAGCCTGACCGTCCCGGCCAGCCGGCCGGATCTCCTGCGCGTGCGCCTGGATGTCCCGGTCACGCCGGCGACCACCGCTGCGGTCGCGGCCACCGGCGCGCGCATCCTGTCGACTGCGGCGCGCTGGAACGCCGTGCTGGTCGAGGCGACCATGGCCCAGATCGATGCCCTGGCCCTGCTGCCGGATGTGCGGCTGATCGCGCCGGCGCTGCGGCCCCACACGCATGGGCAGTCGGTGACCGCCCAGCCCGGGAACTACACCGATCCGGCGGATACCGTCATCCACACCGACCAGGTGCGGTCGACCTATCAGACCGCCGGCGCCGGCATGACCGTGGGCATCATCTCGGATTCGATCAACGCCAGCAGCACGGTCGGGGCTGGCTCCGTGGCGGGCAGCGCGCCCGGGACATTGACCGGCACCAACCCGCAGGCCAACGGCAACCTGCCGGCCTCGATCATGGTGTGCAACATCGGCGATGTCGGCGGTTCGACCGACGAGGGCGAGGCGATGATGGAGGAGGCCTACCACCTCGCCTCCGGGGCGGCCTTCGCCTTCGCGCCCTGCGGCAGTGCCGATACCGACATGGCGAGCAACATCGGCCTGCTGAAGACGCAGGCAGGTTGCGCGATCATCTGCGACGACATCAGCTACCTCGATGAGCCGTTCTTCCAGGACGGCCCGATCGCCCAGGCCGCGAGCGAATTCGTCCAGGGCGGCGGCATCTACCTGACCGCAGCCGGCAACAATGCCAATACCTGCGCGCTCGCCACCTACATGCCGGTGGTCTCCACCACGGGCGGGCATAACGCCAAAGGAGCGCCCAATGGCAACTCCTTCCATAATTGGGGGGTCAACGGGTCGACGGCGCCGGGATACCTCCCGCTGGTCGTCCAGGGCGGCGCCACCATCGAGGTCATCCTCCAGTGGAACCAGCCGTTCCAAAGCTGGGGCCTGGGCAGCGGCTCCGCGTCCGACTTCAACCTCTGGCTCTACAAGACGGCCTCCACCACCTCGTCGATCACCTCGAGCACCACGGTGCAGGGGACGGCGGCCGCGCCATCCGGGGATCCCTTCGAGATCATCCAGTACAAGAACGGCGGCTCCTCGAATGCGACGGTCTACCTGGCGGTCGATTACTTCGGCGGTGTCAGCACCGCCCAGGTGATGCGCGTGCTGGTATTCACGGATGGATATAGCGTGACCTCGCCCGGCAATACGGTCCTGAGCTTCGGCACCTCGATGGGCCATGCGACGACCAGCAACGTGCTCGCCATCGCGGCGATGGACTATTCGGCCTCGCCCTATGCGGTAGAGCCGTTCAGCTCCCTGGGCGGCTGGGGCTCGACGGGCATCCCCTACTACTACTCGACCACCGGACAGCTGCTCTCAGGTGCGCCGCAGCGGCGCAACAAGCCCGATATCACCGCACCCGACGGGGTGTCGGTGTGGAATGCGAACTTCCAGCCCTTCTACGGCACCTCCGGCGCCACGCCCCATGCCGCGGCCGCGGCGGCATTGTCATGGGCCGTCCAGCCGACCTTCACCAACCTCCAGATCATCGCCGCCCTGCAGGCCTCGGCCACCGACATCACCACCGCCCCCGCCTCGACTGGACCGGATCCGTGGTCCGGGTACGGCCTGGTGAATGCCTTCGCCTCGATCGGGACGACCCTCACCAGCGTCTCCTCGGTGACCACCAGCTCCGCGAACGGCACCTATTATACCGGCACCATCCCCATCCTCGTGACCTTCACCAATCCGGTGACCGTCAGCGGGACGCCAGTGCTGCAGCTGAACACCACGCCATCGGCATCGGCCACCTATGCCTCGGGCAGCGGCTCCGCCACGCTCACCTTCAACTACCTCATCCAGCAGGGGCAGATGTCCGCGGCCCTCGACGTCGCAAGCACAGCGGCGCTCAGCGGTGGCTCGCTCGCCAGCGGCAGCATCCCGGTGTCGCTGACCCTGCCGAGTCCGGGTAGCCGAGGGTCCCTCTCGGCGAATGCGTCGATCCAGATCGATGGCAAGGGGACGCAGACCATCACCTTCCCCGCCATCGCCAATCAGATCTATGGCGCGACGCTGCCGCTCTCGGCAAGCGCCAGTTCGGGATTGGCACCGGCCTTCAGCATCGTCAGCGGACCGGCGACGCTGAACAACGCGATGCTCACCTGCACCGGCCTGGGCACGGTGATCGTCGCCGCCGACCAGGCGGGAAATGCGTCCTGGCTGGCGGCGCCGGAGGTGCGTCAGCAGTTCACGGTCACGGCCGCGCCCGACACCATCATCCTCCCGGCGACCACCACCGTGGTCTACAGCGCGAGCCCCAGCAGCGTCATGCCGACCATCACCGGCCCGTCGTCCCCGGTGGCGAGCGTGAGCTACCAGCCCTACTCGGGGAATCCCGCAGCGGGCGGGAGCGCCACCGGTTCTGCCACGGCCACGCCGCCGACCGATGTCGGCTGGTACCGGGTGACGGCGAGCCTCGATGCCAATCATGGCGGCGGCTCGGCGAGCGGGAGCCTCGACATCACCCCGGCCCTGCTGACCGTCACAGCGGTATCAAAGACCATTACCGTCGGCAGCGCCCCGGGGCCGCTGAGCGCAACCATGGCCACCTTCCTGGGCAGCGACACTGCGGCCGTGGTCTCCGGCAGCGCCGCCTTGTCGACCACCGCGAGCGCCACGAGTCCCGCCGGTGTCTATCCCATCACCGTCTCGGTAGCCGGACTGTCGGCCGCCAACTACACCTTCCAGGGGGTCAACGGGACGATCACCATCGGACTCGTGAGCCAGACCATCAGCTTCGCCAATCCCGGTGCTCCGTCCGCCGGTTCCGACCAGGTCGCCCTGGTGGCGACAGCGACCTCAGGACTCGGCGTGTCGTTCTCCGTCCTCAGCGGCCCGGCCACCGTGCAGGCTTCGCAGCTGACCTTCACCGGTGCGGGTACGGTGGTGGTGGCTGCCAACCAGGCGGGCAACAGCGTCTACCAGCCGGCCCCTGAGGTGACCCAAACGATCGTGTTGACCCAGCAGTCAGCGGGATCGGCTGCCGCCCCGGCTGCCGCAGCGGGAGGTGGTGGGGGAGGGGGGTCATGCGGCCTGGGATCGGGCGTGAGCGCCTTGGCGCTGACGCTGTTCGTGCTCCTGCGCCTCCTGCCCGTGCGCCTGCGCCCCCGCTGAGCGGCGCAGCCGGGCAGAGCACAGCGTCGGTCATGGCAAAGGCCGGTTTTGGCGCAGCGAGCGGATCGCCCAGCGGACCGTGCGCGCTGCATTGCCGGTTGCCTCGTCGGGGAGGAACCGGTAACACAGCGCTCATCGAGGTCCCTCCATGAAGAATACCGTGCTCATCACCATGCTGGCCGTGCTCGCCTTCGCGCTCCCATCGTGCGGCACCGGTGAGCGCTCGTCCTTCGAGGGACCGGTGGGCCTGCAGCTCTACAGCCTGCGCGCCGAATTCGCCTCTGCCGGGGTTGAGCCGACGCTCGACAAGGTGAAGGCCTGGGGCATCAAGTACGTCGAACTGGCCGGCACCTACAACCTGCCCGCCGAGACCTTCAAGGCCATGCTGGACGCGCGCGGCCTGGTCCCCATCAGCGGGCACTTCCCCTATAGCCGCTTCAAGAGCGATCCCGCCTCGGTCGCCAAGGACGCCAAGGCACTGGGCCTGAAGTATGCCGGTGTTGCCTGGGTCGATCACCAGGACCCCTGGGATGAGAAGCAGGTGCGTGAGGCGATCGGCGTCTTCAACAAGGCCGGCGAAGCCCTGGCCAAGGAGGGCATCACCTTCTTCGACCATCTGCATGGCTATGAGTTCCAGCCCTACGGCAGCGGTACGCTGGCGGACATGCTGATCTCCGAGACCAACAAGGACACCGTGTTCTTCCAGATGGACGTCTTCTGGATCGTCTTCCCTGGGCAGGACCCGGTGAAGCTGCTGGACAAGTACTCGTCGCGCTGGGTGTCGATGCACCTCAAGGATCTGCGCAAGGGTGTGGCCACCGGCAGCCTGAGCGGCCATACGGACGTCAAGAACGACGTCACGCTCGGGACCGGCCAGATGGATTGGCCCAAGATCCTCGCGGCTGCCAAGCGTGCCGGCGTGAAGTACTACTTCATCGAGGACGAGTCACCGGATTCGCTGACCCAGATCCCGCTCTCGCTGAAGTTCCTCAAGCAGGTCGACTTCTGACCTGGCAAGGCCAGCGCCTTGCGCGCAGCGCCCGATGCGGGCGCTGCGCGCAGCGCTCGTGCTCCGCCCCCGGTCCGCTCCTTGCAGCGGGACCTCACTTGGCTGAGCGGATGGTGGCCAGGCGGCTGCTGGCGGCTCGGGCGAGTTCTTCCACCTGAGCCGGCGTCCCGACGGTGATCTTGCTCAGGCCGACGGCGATGGCGCCGGCACTGAACCAGTCGTTCATGCTCTCGATCGAGACGCCACCGGTGGGCATGAGGGGGATGTCGCTGAGCGGGGCCCTCAGCGCGCGCAGATACTCCGGGCCCGCCTGGACGGCCGGGAAGAGCTTGATGGCCGTCGCCCCGGCACGCCAGGCCGACATCACCTCGGTCGGGGTGAAGGCGCCGGGCAGCGATGCCACCTTCAGCCGCCGGGCGGCGGCGATGAGCTCGAGGTCGACATGCGGGCTGACCGCATAGGTGGCGCCGGCAGCTACGGCAGCCTCCAGCTCGGCAACCGTGCGCACGGTACCGACGCCGATCGCCGCTCCCGTGGGCGCCTCGGCGATGATCCGCCGGATGGCCGAACAGCAGTCGGGCGTGCTGTAGGTGACCTCGAGGGCCAGCACGCCGCCGCGGAACAGCGCATGCGCCGTGGCGACGGCCGCATCGGCGCTGGTGGTACGGATGATGGCGACCATGCCGAAGCGCTTGAGATCATCGAGGAAGGGCATGCCCCTCTCTTACGCACCCGAATGGCCTCAGACAAGGGGACGGCCGGGAAACGGCCCTGTGGGCGCCCCAGTCGTGCCCAGCGGGGAGCGCCTTTCGCGGGCAGCTCGGCGACCATAAGGGCCTGGGCAGCAATTTCTTGCAGAGCCGCACAGGCGTCCCGCCAGCGCTCCCTTCCGCCGGGTCAGCGCAGTCGGCAAGGTGGATCAGTGGGCGGGATGCAGATGCTGGTCGAAGAAGGCGACCAGGGCCTGCTGGGCGGTCTGCGCATCGGCGCCCTTGAAGCCATGGCCTGCGCCGGGGATGGTCAGCAGCTCGGCCTCGACCCCGCACGACTTCAGCCGCTCCACCAGCCAGACGGACTGCTCGTGCGGCACATACTTGTCGTCTGTGCCATGGATGCACAGGGTTGGGGCCGCCAGAGGGGTGACCCAGGAGATCGGACTGCCGACGATGTGCTCGTGCAGCTTGGTGGTCAGATCGCCGCCGAAGAACAGCGGCAGCACCTCGGCGGCATCGACGCTCTTGCCATAGACCTTGGTGAAATCGCTCGGGCCATAGCAGTTGACCACGCACGACACCGCGCTCGATTGCTCGAGATTGCCGGTCCCCTCGAACTCATGCACGCCATTGGTGACCCCGAGGAACTGCGCCAGATGGCCGCCAGCGGAACCGCCGGTGACGCCGATGCGCGCCGGATCGACGTGGTAGTCCGCGGCATGCGCCCGCAGCCAGCGCACAGCGGCCTTGCAGTCCAGCACGGCGGCGGGGAAGGGATACTTCGGCGCGAGGCGATAGGTCACCGTCACCGCGACGTAGCCATGCGCGGCGAGCGTGCGGCAGAGCCCGTCGTACCCTTCGCGGGTGCCAGCCCGGAATCCGCCCCCATGGATGCAGACGATGGCGGGGAATGGGCCGGTTCCGCTCGCGGGCATCGCCAGATCGAGCTTGAGGTGCTGGTCGTCGGGATCCGCGAACTCGATGCCGGCGGTGAAGGTGACGCCATCGCCGGCTGCCGGCTCAGCGGCGCGGTCCACGGTCGAGCAGGCGGCCAGGAGCGTTGCGAGCAGCAGGATGGTGATGCGCATGGGGCCGTTCCTCGGGTGCGGGGCAAGCAGCGGCAGGACGCCGGCGTCACCGCCATCTGGCGATCCACGCGCACGCACCGCACAGGGATGTATACTGCCGCTGGCCGGGTGCGTTTCAGCGCAGACGCGCCGGCGGCCTGAGCCGGGTCGGAGTCACGCGCCCCTGGCCCCCTGCCCGCCCAGGGGCGGGGATCTCGCCGGCCTGCGCACCCGCGCGCTGCGGAACGTGCCCGGGGATGCACCCGCATGCGTGCGGAACCAGCGGCAGAAGTAGGCGGACTGGCTGAAGCCGCACTGGCGGGCGACCACCGCCACACGCTCGCCGGTGTTGGCCAAGAGGGCGCGTGCTTCGCGCAAGCGCGCCTGGGTGAGGTGGGCGATGATGGTCTCGCCGGTCTCCTGGCGGAACAGGCGGCTCAAGGACGCGCGATGGTAGCCGACCCGCTTGGCGATCCCGGAGATGGACAGCCCGGGATCGGCAAACTCCTGGGATATGAGATGGCGGATGCGGCCGACCAGGTCGATCGGCGGCTCGGTGCGGATGGCGTCGGCGATGCGATACCAGGCGGCGATCGCCATGAGGCTGGACCTCCGCCGCCCCTCCAGGCTGGAATCCTTCAGGCTGGCGGCCATCTCGCGCAGGTCCTCCGATGCGGGTGGCGGAACAGCGTAGATGCCGGGCTTCAGGCCGAGCTCGAGGACCACCTGCTCGGCATACGGTCCATCCGTGGTGAACCAGCACATCTCGTTGGTCGGCTCCACCGCCCAGAAGCGATGGGGGATGGTCGGCATGTAGATTGCCACTTGTCCCGGTCCGAAGGACATCCGGCGGCCCGAGACCTCCATGATGGCCGAACCGGAGAGCACCCATTTCGCCATCACCAGGCGCTGCGACCAGCTGGCGCCGAAGCGGCCGCGCGAGACCGTCACCTGCTGCACGGTGCGCAGCGCCATCACCACCCCGCCGGGCGGGATATCGCGCCTGCGCTCGGCGGCGAGACCCGCCAGGCGCTTGGCCAGGGGTTCCTGCAGGTCGCTTGGGGAGGAGCTGGACATGGCACGGCACCCTTGTGTCCGACATTGGAGATATCGGCGGGAGAAGTGCAAATGGTGCCTCCCATGCGCAGCATGACCTGCGTCATCGAGGCATCCCGCCTGCGCCCGCATCGCCGCAACCGGCATCCGGCGGCGGCGCGCGGGCCGTGCGGAGTGACAGCGGGCCTGCCGCGGCTATCATCGCCGGCGCACGCGGCCGGAGCCGCACAACCTCGGAGGCAGGCCATGGATCTGCGCATGAACGGCAGGCGCGCGCTGGTGAGCGGTTCGACGGCCGGGATCGGCCTGGCCATCGCGACCGCGCTGGTGGGTGAAGGGGCAGCGGTCACCGTCAACGGCCGCACCCAGCCGCGAGTCGATGCGGCCATCGCGCACATCTCGGCGATCCATCCGCGGGGGGCGGTCTCGGGCATCGCAGCGGATCTCGCCAGCGAAGCGGGGGTATCCACCCTCCTGGCGAGGCTGCCCGCCGTCGACATCCTGGTGAACAATCTCGGGATCTTCGAGCCCAAGCCGTTCCTGGAGATACCCGACGCTGACTGGCGGCGCTTCTTCGAGGTCAACGTGCTCAGCGGGGTGCGCCTGAGCCGCGCCTACCTCCCCGGGATGCTCACCGTCGGCTGGGGCCGCATCGTCTTCATCTCCAGCGAATCAGCGGTCCAGATCCCGCCCGAGATGGTCCACTACGGCATGACCAAGACGGCGCAGATCGCGGTGGCGCGCGGGATCGCCGAGTCGGTGGCTGGCACCGGGGTGACGGTGAACGCGGTGCTTCCCGGGCCGACGGCCTCGGAAGGGGTCAGCGGCTTCGTCGCTGGACTCGCCCGTGCGCAGGGCACCGATGCGGCCGCGGTCGAGCGCGCCTTCTTCCGCGACGTGCGGCCGAGCTCGCTCATCAAGCGCTTCGCCTCGGTGGAGGAGGTCGCGGCGCTGGTGACCTACATCTGCAGCGATCTGGCGTCGGCCACCACCGGTTCGGCCCTGCGCGTCGATGGCGGGGTGGTGCGGGCGATCCTGTGAGGCGTGGCCGCCACGGGGAAGTCACGGGGCCTCACACCTCCTCGGCCTTGCGCATCATCACCAGCTCCTCGAGGTCGAGTTCACGCTGGATGGTGCGCAGGATGTCATCGCCGATCAGGCCCTTATCCCTCAGCGTGAGCACCGCCTCGCGCTCGGCCTTCAGCACCTGGCGATTGATGGTCAGCAGCTGGTTTGCCAGGATCGATGAACCGATGTTCTCCGGTTGATGCTCGGATCCGGAGCGCACATGGCGGCGCATGTGGTGGTGGATCTTGATCTGCTGCAGCAGGTCATCGGGCAGGTGCCGCTCGGCGGCGATCTCGCTCAGCCGGGCGACCCCGGCCAGGGAGAGTTCGCGCCGGGCCAGGCGGTCCTCCTCGATCTCCGAGAGATCCTCCGCCATGGTCGCCTTGCGCATCAAGGGCCGCAGCGTCGCTCCCTGGGCGACCAGGGTGACGAGGATGACGGCGAAGGCGATGACCAGGATGGCATGGCGTCCGGGGAACGGCGCGCCGTTGCTGATGGTCAGCGGGATGGCGAGGGCGGTGACCAGCGTATCGCCGCCGCGGATGCCGGTCCAGGCGACGAACAGGATCTCGCTCCAATGCCGCTGGCTGCCGGCCGCAGCCCGGCCATGCATCAGGCTCCGGAGATACGATGCGCAGAAGACGAAGGCGACCCGGACGGCGATCACAACCAGGCAGATGCTCGCGGCGGCGACGAGCAGGTCGCCATCATGGCCGACCGCAACCGCGATCCCGAGGCGGCCGATCTGCAGGCCGATGAGCAGGAATATCAGTCCGTTGAGGATGAACATCACCAGCGGCCAGACCTGCTGGGCCTGCACCCGGGTGGCGGCGTCGACCAGTCGCGGGGCGGAACGGCCGAGCATCAGACCGGTGGTGACCACCGCGACCACGCCGGAGGTGTGCAGCCATTCCGCCGGCAGGTAGGCGGCATAGGCGGTCATCAGCGACAGGGTGTTGGCGACGATCGGATCATGGATGTGACGGCGCAGCCACCAGACGCCCTGCGCCACCAGCCAGCCGATGGCGAAGGCGCCCAGGGCGGCATAGAGCAGGGTGGGGAGGATATCCCTGGCGACGAAGGTGCCGGTGACGGTGGCGGCGATCGCCATGCGATAGGCGGTGAAGGCGGCCACGTCGTTGAACAGCGTCTCGCCCTCGAGCAGCGACACCAGCCGGCGAGGCAGACCGAGCTGGCGGGCGATGGCGATCGTCACCGCAGCATCGGGTGGCGAGATGATCGCACCCAGCACCACGGCGGGACCCCAGGCCAGATGCGGCGGGCCATAGTGGCTGGCCAGGGCCACGGCGGCGATGGTGGCCACCACCGCACCGACCGCGAGCACGCCGATCTCCTTGCGCATGCGCCGCAGATCCCGCATGGACGAGGTGATGCAGCTCCAGTAGAGCAGCGGCGGCACGAATATCAGGAAGACCAGCTCGGGATCGAACTCGAGATCCTTGAGCAGGGGTATGGCCGACAGCAGCAACCCGGCGGCGACCTGCACCACCGGCAGGGGGATGTCCAGGCGCTTGGCCAGGGGCGCGAGCACCATCAGGACGATGACCAGCAGCAGGATGGTTTCGAATCCGAGCATCGCCGGCGTCCGCGTGGGGTGTCCGGACTGTGTTGCCATCGCGAGCGGAGCAAGGAGCACCTCGCGGCGGCGCGTCGGCCTGACTGGCGGCGCCGCTGCGCAAGCAGGCTCCGGTCGATCAGCCTCCGCGCAGGTAGGCCGCGAACGCTCGGCGCTCGGCCCACACGAGGAAGAGCGCCAGCACCGCAACCGGGAGGGCATTGGCGATGCCCTCGCCTTTGGCGATCAGGAGGTGGAAGAGCAGGATGTTGACGATGATCGGACCGAGGATCAGCAGGCCCAGCCGGCGGGTCGGCGGGAGCGCGACCAGGACGCCGCCGACGATCTCCAGGATCTTCACCACGGTGAAGTAGCCGGTCGGCACCAGGGCGCCGAGGAACAGTGCGGTCGCGGAGCCGGCGGGCGGGTTCGGCTTGGGGCCGACCCCGAGGAAATACAAGCTGGCGGCGATGAGGAACATCAGCCCCAACAGGGCCCCGGC
Organism: Planctomycetota bacterium; assembly: GCA_003136555.1. GTDB lineage: Bacteria > Planctomycetota > UBA11346 > UBA11346 > UBA11346 > BOG-1363. Next base: position 34,945 of record PLEW01000114.1, read on the forward strand.
GATGGCGGTCAGGTATTTCATCTCAGGCTCTCACGCAGGGTGGATGGATGACGAGGACAGTGGCGACGCGCAGGCGTGCGTCCGCACAGCAGGCTGCCACGCGGATGTGGGCAGGCAATCGCAGGCGGGTGCAACCGCGCTCAGCCGGACGAGATACTAGGTCGGGGCTTGGAGTTCCCATCCAACGACGCCACGGCGGCCTCCAGGCGCACCAGGGACGAGGTCCACCCGGCGTCCATCCCCTTCAGGTGGTTCTCGCCCCGGGCAGTGGCGTTTTGCACCGTGACCTCGACCGACACCGTCGTGTGTCCGCCGCTCTCGGCGAAGGTGACGATGGTGAGGTTCTCGAGCTCATGGACGCCCTGTGCGCCGAGCGCGATGGCGAGGAAGGCCAGGCGATCGGGAGGTGTGACCTCGAGCACCGTGCCGCCCATCGGGTAGACGGTGCCATCGGGGGCGCGCATGTCGATGTGGATGCGGCCACCCGCCTCCGCCTCGAACACGCAGTGCGGAATGGTGAAGCCCTTAGGACCCCACCAGCGGGAGAGCATGTCCGGTTGAGTCCAGGCGCGGTACACCAGCTCGCGCGGTGCGGCAACGGTGCGTCGGAAGACGAACGACCGTCCCGCCGGCCGGCCGGCCGCGCCGGCCAGCTGCTCCGCCAGGCGCGCCATGGTCTGATATCCGCCTTCGATTGCGCCATAGTACCTGACCACCTGGTCGCGCGCCTCGGCGCTGGGGAACACCGAGAGCATGCTGACGAGGGTGTGCTCCTTCAGCTCGGTGAAGGCGACGGTCACCTGGAAATGGGCGGGCGCCTCGGCGCTGCCGCCGCCGTGGTCGTAGTGGAGCAGCTCCTCGGGGACGATGGTGATGTAGCGGATCCAATTCTCGTAGTCCCTGCCATCGGGCCCGTGCATGACGTAGATCCACATGCCGCCCGGGCGCAGGTCCATGGAGGAGGTGGTGGTCGAGAAGCCCCGTGGACCCCACCACGAGCTGATGTGGGAGGGATCGGTCCAGGTGCGGTAGACCAGGCTGCGTGGCGCGGCGAAGATGCGGCTGATGAGGATCTCGCGAGCGGCGGACGGTCGGCGCGTCTCAGGGGAGGGGATCATGGCCGGACTCCTTGGTTTGCAGGTCGGCAAGGTAGGTATCGAGACGGTCGAAGCTCGCATTCCAGAAGTGGGTGAAATGCGCGACCCAGTCGTGCATCGGCTTGAGCCCATCGCCCTGCAGGCGGTAGAGCCGCTGCTGGCCGTGGACGCGCATGTGCACGAGCTGCACGGCGCGCAGGACGCGCAAATGCTTGGAAGCCTGCGGCTGGGTGATGTGCAGGATCTCGGCGATGTCATTCACCGGGCGTTCGCCTCGGGCGAGCAGCTCGAGGATGATGCGCCGCTGGGGCTCGGCGACGGCATTGAAGACATCCGAGGTGGTCGCCAGGCGCGGCATGACGGTCTTATATGCTGTTATGGGAATATATCAAGATCTGATGCAATGCGTTGCTATGCAGTCGGTTACATATCAGAGTGGCGATCAGCGATGCCCAGCGCATCGGTGGCAGGCTGCCGGGCAGGCCTGGGCAGGCACGGGAGCCGCTACCGCACGGTCAGCCAAGAGATCCATTGCTGGGGAGTCGACTCGGCGTCGGCGGCAGTCCCCGTCGTCCAGATGCTGGCGAAGGCGTCGGCAGTCGACCCGTTCACCTCACTGCGGCTATCACTTCTGCCCGACGGTAAACGTCCCCTGGTTGTGGTCGCCGCGGGTGTCGAACTGCTCGAGCGCCCCATTCGGCTGCAAGGTGAAGCTGTCGGGGATGAAGCCGCCCTTGCCCGGACCCGAGACCACCGCGTCGTGGCTGTCGACATGCAGGACACCCTTGGCATCGCAGGTCACCGGCGCCTCGTAGGTGACCGAGAGGTTGCCCCAGGAGGTGGTCACCTGCATGGTGCCCTGCGGGCCCTTGGCGGCCTTGACCAGGAAGAGGGTCTTGTAGCGGTCCCAGGTGCCGGTGTAGAGCCGCGATGGCATCAGCGCCGGCGGCACGCCCTGCTCGTTGGCGACGTAGGCGATAAGCTCGTCCAGGCGCTGGGTGATGCGCGTCTTGGTGATGCCGGTGATCGATGGGGCGGCCTGGGAATACCAGAACAGCGAACGCTCCAGGATCGGCTCCCTGGTCGCACCCGATGCCTTGTGTCCGGCATCATACCAGCGATCGGCGAGCTCGACCTGCTGCGGGCCACCGGAGGGCTTGAGCAGCTCCATCTCGGCGATGGCCTTGCTGTCGTGGTCGCTGCCATGCGCGAGAAGCGGCAGGCCGATGTCCCAGGAGGCGCTGTCGAAGCAGAAGTATTTGCCCGCCACGGTGTTCGCATCGGCATCGTCGGGGTTGTCGACCAGCTTGAGGATGGCCTGCGCCACCGGATTCGCCCGCGCCCGTGCGTAGACCTCCTTCTTCTTGGCCTTGGCGTCGATGCCGGCGAACGACTGGGCCATGAGATCGCAGGCGGTGAATACGCCGTACCAGTCGGACGAGGCGAGGGCCAGGTCGATGGCCTCGCTCAGGAGGGCGTACTGGGTGACCGGATCGTCCTTGCTCAGCGGCGCCTGTTCGAGCAGCTTGCCAGCCAGCTCGCGCTTGTCCTTGGCCTTGGTCTTGGCGAAATCATCCCGGTAGAGCTTGCGGATCGTGGCGATCGCCGTGCGCACGGCGTCCGGCCCGGGGATCGCGGCATGCTGGCCGGGGCCGGCAGCGGCATCGGAGCGGCTGAACAGGGTCTTCCGCTCGATGTCCTGGTCCTGCTTCAGCTGCGCCATCTCGCGCTGCTGGGCTTCCAGGCTGAGCTTCTGCGCCGTCAGCGAGACGTCGGTGCCGATGAAGCGCTCGGCGACCTCGAAGTAGTGCACCGAGATCTGCCCATAGTCCTGCGGATGCTCGCGGGCGTACTTCTGCGCCCGGTCGAGATAGCTGGCCGCCTCCTCCTTGGGGACGGTCTTGGTGGCCACCGCCTCGATCGTCGCCAGGGCCTGGGTGACCCCCTGGTCTCCCTGGTTCTGCGAGGTGAAGTGCGCGACGTCGTCGGGGGTCATGCGCTTCTTGCACCAGTAGATGTTGGCCTCCAGGTCGCAGACGCGATCGACATCGCCGACCGCCTGGTAATAGCGGATGGCCTGGGAGAAGGCCACCGCAGCGGCGACCGCGCGGCTGGCATCCGCAGTCGAATCGTGCATCGCCTTGGTGCCGCGGGCGACCTGGGCCTCGGCGTCGGCCTGGCTCGGCGCAGCTCCCGCGGACGCGGCGCCGGCTGCTGGAGCGGGGGTGGCGGCGGGCTCTGCGGCTGCAGCGAGGCCCAGCAGGCCGAAGCATGCCGTGGCAAGCGCCAATCGACGTACATCCATGCTGGTGATCCCGTGCTGGTGATCGAAGGGGCGAATACCGTCGAATCCCTGTCACCTTAGGCAGGTGGCATGCACGTGCAAGGAAAGAGCGACGCGCTGGCGATGCAAACGTCGGCGTCGCGCAACGACAGCGTCCGTCCAGGAGGTATGGCGGACCGTCCTCCATCACCCGATCGGCCCGACCGACGGTCTGTCGCTGCTGTGGCGCGAATGGATTAGCCGTGCTCCTGCGCTTGCGATCGAGCCGATGCGAGCGACACTCCGGCGCTGTACCCGACCTCTCCCCACACAACGCCACCAAGCGAGCATACCATGGTCAAAGAGAAGAATACCAAGCGTGAGACGAAGAAGGCCCCCCTGCTGTCGAAGAAAGAGAAGAAGGCCGCCAAGCTCGCCAAGGGACGCTGATCCCAGGGCGAAGACGCGGATACCACTGAGCCGCCCGGTGCAGCGCCCGCCTGGCAGGCGGCTTATCCGGGTTGGGGTCCGTCGGGGTGGCGTTTGGCCTGTCGGCGAAGGGCCTTCTCGGCGATCTTCTGATAGGCGAGCAGCTTCTCCATCGTGATCCGGCCGATACCCTTGATGTTGCTGGTCGAGTCGTTGAATTCGGCCAGCAGCGCATCAGCGAGCTCGAGCGCGGCAGCGATGTGCTTATCGTCAGGCGGCTTCATGGGGCGAGTATGGCCGCAATGGCGAGGGAGCAAGGAGCATGGGCAGCGGCTGAGCTCCGAGGCGACCGGCTGCGGGCATGCGCGCCATTCACCCGCGTGTCCGGTTGCGCAGTGAAGCCAGCCACGTCTGGGCCTCCGCCAGGTCGGTGAAGACCTCGGCATTGAGGCCGCGCTCCTGGGCGAAGACGGTATACATCCGGCCCATGCCGTACTGGACATCATTGGTGGCGAATACCAGGGCGACATGGCCGGAGAGCGAGCGCGTCATCTCCGCAGACCGCCGCGCGCGCTCACGCAGCTCGCTTGGCGTCGGGTTGGTGCTTGCGGCGCGGATGTCGATCAGGGTATCGAGGCCGGGAACGAATTCCGGGCTGGCGAAGGCCTCGGCATACGCCCGATCGACCTCGTCATTGCACAGGGGTCCGCTGACGATCAGGACCATGCGATGCGCTTCGCGTTCTATGCGGTGATGTACTGGCATGGCGACTGCTCAGATAGCGGCTGTGCTTATGCGTGCAAGCACCAGGGCGGGATGCCGGACGGCGACATCCGGCACACCTCGGCCTGGTCCGCAGCCCAGCCCCCTTGGCGGCGGAACCCCGAGACCATCCTGGGACGGCGTGCCGGCGCTCTCAGTCCTCCCCACCGCCCACGGTCTCGCCGTCCATGCTCCTGGTGGGGGGCGCATCCTGCCCTGGGAGGTCGCCCAGGCACTGCTCGACGATCCCGGACTGGTGGTGCAGACGGCTGCCATCGGGGATCTGTCGAGCTGGGACATCGACCGCCTGCTGTGCGCCATCGCCCATGGCGATCCGGCGGTACCGGCGCTCTTTGACCGCGGCGAGGTGGAGCGGCAGCGCATCCAGGAGCTGCGCCGCCAGCCGCGGACCTGGAAGGCGACCATCGACGCGGGTGTGATCGTGGGGGACCTCGAGGCTGCCTGCTGCCGTGCCGGCCTGGCGCTGCCGGATGGCCAGCCGCTGATGGCGGTGGCCGCCATCAGCCTGCTGATGGAGCGTGCGCAGGGCCAGCTCAGCGTACGCGAGCGCCTGCGCGCGGACCATCCCTGGATCGGGGATGCCGCGTGGCTGTCGGCGTCGGGCCATCTGGCGGAGATGGTGGTCCTGGAGGGCGCGCGCCGCGACGACATCCGCCGCGCGGTGGTCCCCGGGGCATTGCCGGTGCTCCAGCTCCTGGCGCATCCCGAGCGCTTCTCGGCGGCGCGCACGGAGGTGCGCGCCGCCATGCAGGCCATCCTCACGGGGACCGTGCGCTGGAATGAGCGGGGGCACCTCGCCCTCGAGAGCGAGGTGGGCACCCAGTTCGCCGTCGCCGGAGCGTACCTCGGCCTGGGTGTCGGCGGGCTGCATTCAGCTGATCCGCCAGGGGTGGTCGCGGGGCCATTGTGGGACCTGGATGTGGCCTCCTACTACCCCTCGCTGATCGCCAGCGACAGCATCTCCCCGCCCCAGCTCCCGGACTTCCCCGCCCGGGTGCGGCGGCTGATGGAGCGCCGGCTGGCCGCCAAGCGCATGGGAGACCAGGTGGCGAGCAACGCATTGAAGGTCGTCATCAACAGCCTCTACGGCCAGCTCGGCAATCATCGCAGCAGCCTGTTCTCGCCTGCGGACGCGCTGCGCGTCGTCCTCACCGGCCAGCTGAGGCTGCTGCAGCTCATCGAGGGATGCCTGGACGCCGGCTGCCGGCTGGTCTCGGCGAACACCGACGGCGTGGTGGTGGCGGGCGATCCTGCGCTCGCTGCGCAGGCCTGGGAGGCGGCGACCGGCCTGACGCTCGAGCGGTCGGGCTACCAGCGGCTGTGGCGCACCAGCGTCAATGACTACATCGCCACCGGCCCCGATGGCCGGGTGGCCAAGGCCCGCGGCCGCTTCGCCGGTGGCGAAGAGGAGGGCGAGGGCGCGCGGCGGTCGACGGCACCGATCATCGCGCGCGCGGCAGTCGAGCGGCTGGTCTCTGGCACGCCGATAGCCGAGAGCATCTGTGCCAGCACGGCGATCACCGATTTCGCCTGCTGGCGGCATGCACGCGACCTCCTGTGGGGCGGGGTGCCGGTGGCCGGATCGGTGGTCCGCTGGGTCATCGGGCGCGGCGGCACGCCCCTGGTCCAATTCACCGGGGGGCGCCCAGCGGCGACCATCGCCCAGCGCGCGGTCCGGGTGGTGGATCCTGCGCGCATCGATGTGGGGATCATCGACCGCTCCTGGTACGCCGCCGAGGCCCAGGACCTGGTCGACAAGGTGCTCGGGACCGACCAGGGCGCGAAGCAGCTGTCGGTCTTCGATCCCCCGGACGGCCAGAGCGCTGACCAGCAGGCGCGCCCGGGCGAAGCGACCGGGCGATGAGCGCTGGCCGCCGGCGATGCGCCAGCATGGCGGCTGGTGCGCTGTATCAGGCGGCGACCTGGCGACGGCCTGCCTGGGCCTGCCGCCGGCGGCGCTGCCACCAGAGCCATGCTCCGCTGATCACCTGCACCACCAGCGCGACGCTCGCGGCCGACACCGCGGCCTTGCCCGCATAGCCGCCGATATCCCCGGTATGGATGGCGCGGTTGAGGGTGGCGACCCCCGCGCCTGCCGGGGGGTGGCGCGAGTCCTCGATCACCAGCGGCACGCCGCGGTAATGATCGACCACCACCCAGCTCCTGCCGCCCGGGGTGAGGTCTTCGGGGAAGCGCAACGCCACCACGTACGAGGACGACGGCTGGCTCGGGCAGGTGAGCGCCAGCGGTGCGGCGCCCGGCAGCGTGGCGACCGCGGTGCGGATGGCGTCCTCCGGGGTGATGGGCTGACTGCCAGGCTGGATGGTCGAAGGCGCATCGCGCGCGGGTGGGGACGAGCCGGAGAGGGCATATACCAGCGGGATCACCGTCTCGCTGAAGGCGATGATGATGCCGGTCGCACCGAGGATGGCGACCAGCGGTGACGACCAGATGCCGATGGCGTTATGGAGATCGAAGCCGGTCACCCGGCGCAGCTCCACCCGTGAGCGCTTATGCGGCCACCAGAGGTACAGGCCGGTACCGATCAGGACGACCAGGAGGATGGATGCCACCCCCAGGATCACGCTGCCAGGACGGCCGGACATCAGCGAGATGTGGAACTGGTGGATGCGCACCAGCAGGGTCGGTCCGCTGCGCGTGCCGTTGATCGAGCCGGTCGCGCCATCGACGAACACCTGGCGGTTGGCGATCTGGGTGATGAAGGGGCCGCCGCGCACCTGCGGCAGCTGCAGCCGGCTTATGCGCTCAGTCGGATGGGAGCTGCGCAGGGCGCTCAGGATGGCAGAGACCCCGAGGGGTTCGCGCTCGGGATGGGAGGCGTAGAGCGCGGGGTTCATCAGGCGATCGAGGTCCTCCTCGAAGGCCATGATCGCTCCGGTGACGCCGAGGACGATCAGGAACAGCCCTGCGAGCAGGGCTCCGCAGAGGTGCAGCAGGAGGATGGTGCGGCGCATCGCACCGGCGATGATCCCTGGGAAGCGGGTGATTGCCATGTCGGACATCGCCGGCAGGAGCGACGCGGCCATCACGCTGCCGCGGTGGCTGCCGCTGAGCGTCGATCGCCGATCCGGCGACCGCCTTGACAGCAGGTGCCCTCATCGAACCTGGGCGGCAGCACCCGCCCCCGTCGCACGGCGCTGATCGACCGCCATCGCTGGACGACAGGAACATATGCATCAGCCCGTCCGCATCCTCCTCATCGCCCTGTCGGTAGCGCTCGTCGCCGGGTCGCCTGGACGCGGCAGCGCCGAGGACCTCCAGGTCGGGGAGCCATCCGTGGTGACTATCCTCGGGTACACTGACCATGCGATGGAGCCCTTCGTCAGCCGGGATGGCCGGTACCTGCTGTTCAACAACCTCAACCAGCCGCCTGCCGATACCGACATCCATTACGCCGAGCGCCGGGATGACGTCACCTGGATCTACCGGGGCAAGGTCGAAGGGGTCAATACCCCCGCCCTCGAGGGCTGCCCGACCATGGATCGCGCCGGGACCATGTACTTCGTCTCGCCCCGCAGCTATCCCGAGACCCTCTGCACGATCTACACCGGCCATTTCGCCGAGGGCGTGGTCACCGATGTGCACCTGCTGGAGTCGATCTCGAGGAAGACGCCAGGCATTGTCAATTTCGATGTCGATGTCAGCGCCGACGGGAAGACGCTCATCATCGTCGACAGCCGATTCGAGCCCGGTGCAGGGCCCCGCACCGCGGAGCTGGTCATCGCCGCATGGACGGACGGACGGTTCGAGCGATCACACAGCAGCGCCACCATGCTCGCGCGCGTCAACAAGCAGGGTGCCCTGCAATATGCGCCGACCATATCCGCGGACCTGCTGACGCTGTTCTTCACCCGCGCCGATCCCGCCTCGGGGCAGGCGGCGCCGCAGATCTACCGCGCCCGCCGGAGCGCGCGTGACGAGCCGTTCTCGGAGCCGGTGCACCTGGCCGGCCTCGGCGAGTTCGTCGAGGGCTCGGCCTTCAGCGCCAACGAGCATCTCCTCTATTACCACCGCAAGGTCGCCGACAAGCATCGGATCTACGTCGTCCAGCTCCCCTGAGATGGATGCACGGCACGATGGATCAGCGGTCCGATCCGGCCGGCCCAGGCGCATCGGCAGCCGGCCCACCGGGGGCCGGCCGATCTTCAGGTACATGCCCTGGTAGCCGAAGGAGTCGCGCCGCTGCATTGCGGTCAACACCCTGCGCCCCTTCATCGAATCGTGGATGGAGACGCGCTCCCCATCGACGGCGATCACCGAGATGAAGTGCCCGGTGCCAGCGAGGGAGATGCCGATGATGGAATCCTTCCCGAGGATGCGCTGGTCGATGCGGTAGCTCACGGTGAAGCCCCGGCGCTCGGCGCAGCGGGCCAGGTACCACAGCTCGGTGCCGGATCCGCTGGTGAACGCCTCGCGCGCCAGCGTCCCTTCGCTGACCAGCACGCCGAATTGCGCCAGGGTGAAGGCGAGTGCGCAGGGACCGCAGGTGCTCGACGACTGCTGGCTGATGGCGCCATCGACGACGACATTGTCGATCGCGGGGTACTCCAGGGGGTCCAGCAGCGGCTTGGCCCAGGGGACCAGCACGGCGATGCAGGTGACGACGGTCCGCCATACCAGCCAGGACCAGCCGGTGCGTCGCCACAGGCAGCAGCCGACATAGAAGCCGGAGAGGGCGGGCACGAAATCCGAGAACGTCGCCGTGCGATAGCGGTAGTACCAGATGCTCGCATCCCACAGATGCAGATAGTACGCGGCATTCAGCGCAGCGATGGCGGCCAGTGCGGCAAAGACCAAGGGCAGGCCCGGCAGCCGGGGGAGCCAGCGCACGGAGAGGATGAAGGCAGCCCACAGGATGAAGGTCATGGACAGGATGGTCAGCATGGCAGGACGTGAACGTATGCCCGGGTGGGAGCCCCATCATGCTGGCGCGGCGCGGCCTGAGACGTCCCTGGAGGATAGCCGATGAGCAGGCAGCTGGCAATGCAGACCCGAGGCGCTCGACCCTGGGTGAGGGCGACGATGGCCGCCGTCGCCTGGCTCTGGTGCCTGGTGTCCTTCGCACCACCGCTCGCAGCAGCGACCTTGGTGGTCGATCAGCGGCTGGCATCGGCTTCTGATGATGGACCTGGCACCGCGGAGAAGCCGTTTGCGACCATCGGCCGCGCGGTCAAGCAGGCCAAGGCGGGCGATAGCGTGCTCATCCGCTCCGGCCTCTACCGCGAAGCGGTCGTCCTGCCGGTGTCCGGCACCATCGACCGGCCGATCACCGTCCAGGCCGATATCGGCGCGGAGGTGGTGGTCACCGGCGCCGACCCCATCGCCGGCTGGCGCCGCGAGCCCGGGGCCGCCAACATCTTCAGCGCCCCGTGGCCGCACCGCCTGAACGGCGGCACTACCCATCCGTCCGATGCGTACCATGCGGTGATCGGCCGGGTGGAGCAGGTCATCGTCAACAACTATCTCGCCCACCAGGTGCTCGAGGTGGGGCAGATGAGCCGGGGCTCCTTCTGCATCGATGCCGTCGCCGGACGACTGCTGGTGCAGAGCTCAGGCGATGAGCCGGTCGATCGGCAGACCGTCGAAGCATCGCTGCGCGATGTCCTGTGGGATGTGCGTGGCGACTACATCACCACCAGGGGGCTCCATTTCCGCTATGCCTGCAACCGCGCCCAGCTGGGCATGGCCGTCTTCCAGGGTGCCCATGCGCTGGTGGAGGCGTGCCTTTTCGAGCAGTCCAACGGCTGCGGTGCGCAGTTCCGCGGGACAGACATCACCGTGCGCGGATGCCGCTTCGAGAACAATGGGCAGCTCGGCTACGGCGGGACCGGCGCCCACCGCCTGCACATCGATGGCTGCACCATCAGCGGCAACAACGCCAAGGATTTCGCGCGCGGTTGGGAGGCGGGAGGCGACAAGCTGTGCCTGTGCCGGGGGGTGGTGATCGAGAAGAGCCGCTTCATCGCCAACCATGGCGTCGGCATCTGGTTCGACATCGGCAACGAGGACTGCTCGGTGTCGCAATGCCTGATCGCGGACAATGAGGATGCCGGGATCTTCTATGAGATCAGCCTGGGCCTGCATGCGCACGACAATGTCGTCATCGGCAACGGCCTGCTCAGCGGCGCAGGTGCGTGGGGTGCGCGGGCGGGCATCTGCCTGTCGAGCTCGCCAGGTTGCGCCATCGAGCGCAACCTGCTGATCGGGAATCGCGAAGGCTTCGATTTTCGCGAGCAGGATCGCACCACACCGCGCATCGACCATCCTGCGGAGGAGTGGATCTGGAACCATGACGAGATCATCCGCGGCAACCTCCTGGCCTACAACCTCGATGCGCAGGTCTGGGGGTGGTTCGACATCGGCGACGGCCGCCACTGGCCCCAGGCGATGCAGGCCCGGATGTCGGAAGGCGGGGCCGCCGCCACCGACCAGGCCGCCGCCTACCTGGCAAAGTCGCGCGCCGGTGCACCTGCCGGTCTCAGCCTCGAGAGGCTGAAGATCGCCTTCACCGGGAACTGCTACCTCCAGCAGCCCGGGCACGACCTGTTCAACTGGGGCGTCCCGTGGAAGCATATGCTCAGATTCAGCGATCTCGCCCAGCTGCACCGCGATCTCGCCCTGGAGGATGGGCAGAGCACGGTCGTGGCCGACTGCCCGGTCTCGTTGGGCACCCTGGATTTCCGCCTGCCGAAGGATCATCCGGCGCTGGCCATCGGCGCCTATCCGCAGGGCCCGGTGCCAGGCTGCATCATGGGCGCGCGCTGACCGCGATCCGCCCCAGAGCTCCCAAGCCCCGCGTCAAGCAGCCAGGCATGCGGCGATGCATGGCCGCTCACCGATGACCGAATGGGCGGGGGAACATTGACCGCCCCCTGGTGGATCCTATGGTTGAATGAATCGGGGGTGGTGGGTATGGCGAAGATCACGGTGATGTTCGGGTCCGATCCGCAGGGAGAATTCACCCTGAATAAGGATGAAATGAAGGTCGGACGGGCCACCGATTGCGAGATCGTCGTCGACAACCTGGGTGTCTCCCGCCACCATTGCTCGATCATCAAGCAGGGCGTGGACTGGGCGGTGGTGGATAAGGGCTCCAACAACGGCACCTATGTCGGCGGGCAGCGGATCACCACGCATGTCCTGCGCAACAATGACCGCGTGGTGATGGGCAAGCACAGCCTGCTCTACGATGCCACCGGCGTTGCCGAAGCGAACGACAAGAAGAAGGCCGCGGCCGGCATGGGCGGCGAGATGACGATGTTCGTCGATCAATCGGCGCTGGCCAAGGCGATGGCCGCGGATCCGAACCAGAAGCGCATGGCGATCGGCCTGGACCAGGGCGGCCGGCAAGTCACCGTGCCGCTGACCAAGGAGGAGACCACCATCGGATCGGGCCCGGCGGACATCCCGGCCAGGGGCTTCCTGGTCAAGCCGGTGCAGATCAAGATCGTCAAAGCGAGCGGCGGCCACCACCTGATCAACAGCGGCGGGTGGAGGGCGGTGAAGGTGAATGGCGCCAAGGTCAACGACGCCATGCTCAAGGCGGGGGATGTGATCACCCTCGCCGGCTCGATCTTCACCTATCGCCAGGCGTGATGGAGCGTACGCAAAGCCATCTCCGGCCGGCGGTTGGCGGGCGGAGCGTCGCTCTGCGCAGCGATGGCGCCGGCTGCCAGCGCGGGCACGCGGGCGCTCCTGCCATGAGGATGCCCCGGTGACCAGATCGACCCAGCGGGAAGCCGGCAGGAGCACGGGGACGGATGCCGAACGGTGCCTTGCTCCGGAGCTCGCCGCGACGGCGTACTATCGCGGCAAGGGCGGCGTCCTCTTCGGCGCAGATTGCCTGGCCATCCTGCCCGGCATCCGGACGGCGTGCATCGATACGGTCTTCGCCGACCCGCCCTTCAACATCGGCAAGCGCTATGGCGCGCGCACCGACGATGCGCTCCGGGACGACGAATACCTGGCCTGGTGCAAGCGCTGGCTTGCAGAATGCGTGCGCATCCTGCGTCCGGGCGGCAGCCTGTTCGTCTACAACCTGCCCAAGTGGAACATCCTGCTCGGCGCCCATCTGATGGGATTGGGCATGGAGTTCCGCCACTGGATCGCCATCGAGATGAGCGCCTGCCTGCCGATCAGCGGACGCCTGCACCCCAGCCACTATGGGCTGCTGTATTTCGCCAAGGGCAGACCGGCGACCTTCAGGAAGATCCGCACCCCGATCGCCGCCTGCCGGCATTGCGGCAAGGACGTCAAGGACTACGGCGGCCACCGCGGCGCGCTCAATCCGCTCGGGCTCAACCTCAAGGATGTCTGGACCGATATCGCGCCGGTGCGGCATGCGACCTACAAGTCGATGGCGAGCCGGCCGAGCAATGCGCTCTCGACCAAGATCCTCGAACGGGTGGTCGAGATGTCGACCCATGCCGGCGACATCGTCGTCGATCCGTTCGGCGGCAGCGGCACGACCTATGCGGTCTGCGCCGCCAAGGGCCGGCAATGGATCGGCGCCGAGATCGATTACGCCGCCGTCATCGTCGACCGGCTCGAGAACCAGACCGTGCGTGCGCACGCCAACAGCGACATCATCGATGATGCGGCCCAGGGCCGTGCCGTCGCACCAAGGCCGGCAGCCCGGTCGGCAGCGGCGACGAAGGCCGCTGCTGCGGCGAGGACCAGGCCGCGGAGCGGGTCCGGCAGGTGAGCCGCCCGCCCGGTGGCGGGGCTGAGGGGGCGCTCGCACGCGAGTGCCGTACGGAGTACCCCGGTGCGGACGAAGGCAGTGGCACCATGGCGCTCTCCACGTAGCCTCCGGTCGACATTCAAGAGCGAGAGGAGAGCGACGATGAGCATGATGCGTGCGGCAGCCCTGTCGGTGGTGGCGCTCTGCCTGTTCGCCGATGATGGCGATTGGAAGCCGACCCTGAACGAGGCCAAGGCCAAGGACCTGGTGATCAATGGCAGGGCATGCGAGGTCTTCGAGCACGGGGTGAAGAAGGAATGGGGCTACCAGGCGCCCCAGCAGGACACCTTCATCGTCATCCATCCGAAGACGGAGCGCAGGGATGCCCCTCTCTATGTCGTCCTGCATTCCGCCGGCCACGACGTCTATTCGTGCGTGAAATGCACCTCGACCGTCGGCAACCACGACATCTACCGCTCGCCCGACGATTTCTATGCGCTCTATCTCGATTGCCGAGCCAATCATGGCGACTGGTGGTGGGGAGGCATGCATGTCAAGGATGCCAACCTCATCAGGATGAACTCCGGTGGAGACCCGACTCCGGTGGAGCGGCGGGTCATGGATACGGTGCGCTGGGTGATGAAGACCTACGCCATCGATCCCAACCGCGTGTACCTGTGCGGGAACTCGATGGGCGGCAGCGGCACGCTCGGCATCGGCTTGCGCAACGGCGATGTCTTCGCGGCGATCAAGGCCAACGTCCCGGCGGGCATCGAGCATGTCTCGAACCGCATGTACTTCCCGCCCAAGGCCGTCCCGGAGTCGCTCAAGCTCGCGGATCCTCCGGTGACGATCGATTACTCGGCGCAGAACGATGACTGGTCGTCTGGCCACGAGCGCTTCGTCAAGGCGATGAACGACAGGAAGTATGCCCTCTACTTCTATTGGGGCCCCTTCGGCCATGCGAACAACTCCGCCGCGATCATGAAGGTCAATGATCTGATCAATTCCTTCGACTGGCTGAGCATCAGGAAGAACGAGCCATATGCGGTGTTCACCAATGCCTCGGCCAACAGCGAACTGCCCTGGCCCGCCAACCTCGCCAACAAGGCGCCAGGGCAGGTGAACGCCTTCTTCCGCTGGAGGAATGTCAGCGATGCGAAGGACAAGGCCGAGGTGTCGCTCTTCCTGACCACCCCGGCGGAGCTGAAGACCTCCTTCGCCATCCCGCAGGAGGAGAAGGCGGATGTCTCCCTGCGTCGGCTGCAGCACCTCCAGGTCAAGCCGGGCGAGACGGTCAACTGGACCTTCGGCTCGGCGTCGGGCTCCTCGGTCGCCGATGCCGAGGGCGTGATCACCGTGCCCGGCCTGACGATCTCCTCCGCTCCGGTGACGCTGAGCGTGAGCCGGTAGCAGGGGTGGCGGAAGTTGCGCCGCCTTGGCCGCCGGAGCGATGACCGCCCATGGGCCGAGCGGCAGGCTGTGCTCATGGCGTGACCCGGAGCGACCCTGTGCCGGGCGCCGAGGTGAGCGGCGGGCGTCCCGTCGCCGGATCGCGCTGAGCTCGAAGACGATGGGGATGTCGCCTTCCAGCCCGTGGACCATCCAGCGATGCGCTTTCACCTTCCGCATCGATCCGCCATCGTAGGGAGAGAACGGGTGCTCGGTGAAGGTGGTGAGGTCCAGTCCGGCGCGCAGCAGCGCGGTGAGGATGGTGCCGAGCCCATGGTTCCACCAGTATTCGCATCCGCGGATCGTCGCCTTCGGGTCGGCATACGAGCCCTGGGGCCTGATGATGATCGGCGATCCGCCGCTGTCGTAGGGGTAGCCCACCGTCCTGCCCGCGAGCATCCAGTACACCGGGTGGAAATCGACCAGGTAGAGCCTGCCGCCGACCCGCAGGTGCGAGGCGACGAGCGAGGACCAGTCCTGCAGGTCATCAAGCCAGCCGAGGACGCCATAGGTCATGTAGACCAGATCGAAGCGCTCAACGGCATGCCGGGGGAGGCCGGAGATATCGCTGCAGATGAAGGACGTATCCGCCTGCATGTCACGGGACAGCCGGGTGGCGAAGGCGATCGCTTCCGGGCTGAAATCGACGCCGACGACCGAGGCACCGCGCTTCGCGAGCGATATCGAGTCCATGCCGAAATGGCACATCAGGTGCAGGATGCGCTTGCCCCGCACATCGCCGATGCCCGCCTTCTCGATTGCGTGCAGCGAACCCCCCGTCTTCCTGAAGCGGGCGACATCGTAGAACGAGGATGCGATATTGATGCGGAATTTCTGCGCCCAGTTGCGCCGGTTCGCCTTCAGCCGATTCGGCTTCATGACCGCCTCCCCGCCAGACCATCCCGCAAAGGCATCCGCCGGGGCCAGCGCCGTCATGCATGCGTGCGCGGAGCGCATGATCGTGCGGGAAGCCGAGGGCGGTCAGCGGTCCGCCGGCCGCACCGCCTTGTCCGGCACGCCATCCGGCCGGCCTGCCATGCCCGCAGCGGAGCTGGCAGGCCAGGGCATGCCGAGGCGCACCCAGGCGGTGATGGCGGCGATCTCGGCGTTGCTCAGCTTGGCATCGGGCGGCATCTGCAGATCGCCATCCTCATAGCCTATGGCATCGATGAGCCGGCTGGTCTCTGGATGGCCAGGGACGACATCGGCGGTATGACCACCCCGCATCATGGCCTCGCGTGAATCCAGCCGCAGGCCGTTGCGCTGCTTGCGTGCGCCATGGCAGCGCCAGCACTGATCGACCAGCACCGGCCTGACGCGCTCGAGGAAGAATTCATCGGGCGCCAGGCCTGCCGCGACCTGATCGTCGCCATCGGCGGCGACCAGGAGGAGCGTCAGCACGGCGAGGCGGATGGCGGACGGCGCTGTGCGCATGGCTGCCCCCTGAGGCTCTCACGCCCTGACCACCGGGAGATCGAGCGGGAGGAAGGGTCCCTGGCGGCTGCTCGCGGCCACCGTGCGGTAGCCGAGGCCCTTGTAGGGCGAAGCCGGGTCCCACGGCACCGGCGCCTTCTTCGGCAGCGACCCGGGGGCGGGCAGGGCGAACATCAGCGAGAGTGCGGCATGGTGCTGTATATGCCCGGTCGAGTGGTGATGCTCCTGGTGGATATGGCCGTAGAAGACCGTGACATTGGCGTAGGGCATCAGGACATCGATGACCGACTGCCCATCCTTGGTGTTCCAATCCCACTGCGGGTAGAGGTCGAAGAGCGGACGATGGGTGAAGACCACGATGCGCGCATCCGTCTTCAGCTTTGCAAGATCGGCCTTGAGCCAGTCGAGCTGCTGCTGACCGATCACCGCCGCCGGATCGGAGACGTTGTCGAGGACGATGAAATGCACCCCTTTGACGTCGAAGGTGTAGTGCATCGCGCCGAAGAACTGCTGGTACATCTCGCCCCGGTCGAGCGAGGCATCGTGCTCGCCAGGCATGAAACGGACGGTCTTGGCCGTGAGCCGGCCCGCCGCCTCCATGAAGGCGGCCATGCGGCTCTTGCGCACCGCCTCATCCTCGACCAGGTGGGTGAGATCGCCGGTGAAGATGACGAATTCGGGACGCTTGTCCAAGGCGTTGACGGCGGCGACGGCCTTGTCCAGGGTGCCCTGGGAATCCGGGTTCACCCTCGCACCGGAGAAGCCGAGATGCACATCGGAGAGCTGCACGAAGGAGAAGTCGTCCTGGGCGCCTGGGGACAGGGCAGCGTCGGTGCCCTCAGCGCTTGAGCCGAGCGAAGGCATGCCGGAGACCAGGACCAGGCCGCCCAGGCCGGATAGCCCGAGGCGCATGAGGGTGCGGCGGTCGATGGGGGTGGTGGACATGGCGATCTCCTGGAGGGGGTGTCGATGGCCGGCGGCTGATGGCAGTCGGCTGCACAGGAGACCCGCGGGTGCGATGCTTTATTCCTGCGTCTTGTGCCCGGTTGCCAGGTGCGCATGGTGGGCCGCGACCGGTCGCCATATGCTGGGAATAAAACCACCGACATCCGTGTCTGATATGGGAGGAGGGCAGGCGCCCGGCGACCCTCCGACGAGGCGCTGATGGAAGCGGCATTGCGTGAACGGTTCAACCAGGCGATCCTGCCGCATCTGGATGCCGCCTACACCCTGGCACGCTGGGTGCTGCGCGACGACCACGATGCCGAGGACGTGGTGCAGGAGGCGATGATCAAGGCCATGCGCTTCATCGGCGATCTCAAGGGGGCCGATGGTCGTGGGTGGCTGCTGGCCATCGTCCGTACCACCGCGTTCACCTGGCTCCAGCGCCACCGTCCAGGCGATATCAGCATGAGCACGGCAGCGCTCGAGGTGCAGGAAGCCCCCGGTGGTGCACCGGATGCGGCGCTCCAGCAGGCCGATGCAGCGCAGCAGCTCGGCGCCGCGCTCGAGCGGCTGCCATTGGAGTTCCGCGAGGTGATCGTCCTGCGTGAACTGCAGGGCCTCTCCTACCAGGCGATCAGCGACATCGTGCACAGCCCGATCGGCACGGTGATGTCCCGCCTGTCCCGCGGCCGCGAGCAGCTCGCCCGCGTGCTCGGCTCCCGGGCGACGGAGGTCTAGGATGGAGTGCACCCAGGCCCGCAACGTGCTGCATGGCTATCTCGATGGCGAACTCGACCAGGAGACGGCCCGCGCATGCGAGCTCCATGTCGCCTCGTGCCCGGACTGCGCGCTGGAGCGCGACCGCCAGCTCGCCCTCCAGCGCACCCTGCGCCAGGTCATCCCCCGGCAGGCACCCCCGGCTCTGCGGCAGCGCATCGTCGCTGAGCTGGATGCGGTCGTCACATCGAGTGCGAAGCGGGTGGCATGGCCCCAGCTCGGCCTGTGGGGCTCGCTCGCGGCCGTCCTGCTGGTCACCTGGTTCGCCGCCCGCCTGTGGTATGCCCCATCGGCATCCGCGGCGCTGGAGCAGGAGGTGGTGGCGGCCCATGTGCGCTCGCTCCTGCCCGGCCACCTCACCGATGTCGCATCCAGCGATCACCATACCGTCAAGCCCTGGTTCACCGGTCGCATCGAGTTCGCCCCCTGGGTCGAGGATCTCGCTGCCCAGGGCTTCCCGCTCATCGGCGGCCGTCTCGAGGTGATGTCCGGCACCAGGGTCGCTGCCCTGGTGTACCAGCGCCGTCAGCACACCATCAACCTCTTCGAACGGCCTGCCGGCAGCGAAGCCCCGGCGATGAAGACGACCTCCCGCGAGGGCTATCACATCCTCGCCTGGAGCCAGGACGGGCGGTATTTCGTCGCGATCTCCGATATCGCCATGGCGGAGCTGGTGGAGCTGCAGGGCGCTGTCCGCCAGGCCCAATGATGCTCCAGCCAGGAGGCTGACCGGCGCGCACCAGCGGCGGTGATTCAGGGCGCGGCGCTCGCGCACAGCCGCAGGCCCAGGCTGTTCCAGCGGCTGCCCGGTGCATTGCGGATGCGCTCGGCTGCCCGGCAGTACCATGCCGCCAGCCCCCAGCTGCCACCGCGGCAGACCCGATCGCTGCCGGTATCCGGACCATGCGGATCGACCACGTCGCCTGCGGGGTAGTCGGCGTACCAGTCGCCGCACCACACCCAGACGTTGCCGATCATATCGTACAATCCCCAGCCATTGGGCCGCTTCGTCCCCACCGGGTGGGTGGCCGAGAAGGCGCTGGGGAACTGCCGATCGGTCCAACTGCTCGAGTCGATCGCCGCCGCGTCCTCGGGCCCGACGCCCGAGTTACCGGAATACCAGGCGATGGCATCCAGCACCGGGGCGTTCATCAGCCCGAGGTAGACGATATCCCCGACATAGGTGGCGGTGGTGGTGCCGGCCCGGCAGGCGAACTCCCATTCGGCCTCGGAGGGCAGGCGGAATTGCGCTTCGGCCATCTGGGCGTTGAGCGTCGCGAGCATGGCACGGCAATCGTCGTAGGACACCTGCTCCACCGGCCGCCGCGGATTGCCGGTGAAATTACTGGGATTGGCACCCGTCACCGCCTGCCACAGCTCCTGGGTGCAGGCCGTTTCCGCCAGCCAGAAGGGCCGGGTCAGCGTCACGCCATGGGGCGCTTCGCCCGACATCCAATCCTCCTTCACTCCGCCTACCGCCGCCGCCGCGCGCTCCGCCGGGCTGCTGCCCATGGTGAAGCGGCCGGCGGGGATCAGGCGGAACCGCTGCTGGGTGCCACGCACCCGCAGCTCTGCCCACCGACCATAGCGATCGATCCCGCTGGCGGCGGCCCAGGCCGGTGCGGCGGCCGCCTCGCCGGCGCACAGCACGCTCATGCCGATGGAGGAGCACACCAGCAGGGCGATGACGGCGGTCTGCCGCGGGACACGCATGGCGCCACTGTACGGGCAGAGGCATGGCTACCAGCCGCAACCACGGTGGATGTCCCGCATGCCGATCAGGGCATCGCTGGTGGCCCGGCAGCCGGCCTAGGGCGCAGGGGTGCCCAGCCTGAACTCGCTGTACTGGGTGCCATCGGTGTTGTCGCCCCGGGTCTCGGTGACCAGCACCCGGTAGGACGTGAAGGCTTTGGCATTGGCGAAGGCGATGCATGGCCCCCAGTGCTGGCGCCCGGGATCGGCATCGAGCCCGGTCACCCCGGCATAGAGGAGCACGAAGCTCGCCGGTGCGCCCTGGGAATCGTCCGAACCCTCGATGGTGATGGCCAGCGGGTCGCGGTCAGGCATGTCGTTGGCGGTCGCGATCTGGAACGCCGTCACGATGCCGCTTGCCGCCGGGGTGATGAGGAGGCCGCTGCCGACGCCGGAGGGGTTGGCTCCGTCGTTCGAGCGGTTGAAGTACTTGCTGCTGAGGCTGCCATCGATCGCGTTCGCGGCCCCTTCCCCGCCAGGCTGGTCGTCGCGCACGCTGGCCTTGCCGGCCACCGTCTGCTTGAGGGCGATGACCTGGTCGCCGGCAGCCAGGAGTGTGCGCACGGTCCCTGGCCGCAGCCCGGGCACCGGACGGATGGTCGATGGGGCGGAGGCGCGGTGGGAGAGATCCAGGATGTCCGCGCGCCGCTGCGGGGGATCGACCTGCAGCGAGGTGACTGCACCCTGCTCGAATCTGCAGCTGACAGTGGTCTGGAAGGCGGCATGCAGCCGGAAGGAGACATCCCATCCCTTCGGCCAGGCCGGCAGCAGCAGGATCGTGCGGCCATCGCTCTGCAGCAGCATGTTCTGCAGGCCGTTCTCGCCATTGCCGCCGTTGTCCTGGTCGGGCTGGTAGTCATTGCCGTGGGCCCAGAAGGCGGGGAACTTCAGCGCCGGATCGCGCCTGGTGAGGGCGAAGGAGGTGTAGTCCTTGGCCACCTCGGCAAGACCCAGCATCGCGGCCTGGATCGGGTCCTGGACCCAGCAGCCCTTCTGCTTGCAGCGGCGCCCATTGAAGGAGGCGATGGCGAGGTCGAGATCGGGCCTGGTCAAGCCGAAGAGCCTGAAGGGATAGATGGCATAGAGTTCGGGATTCTCGCCATTGTGGGATTTGGCCGTCTGCTCTCCGGTATAGGGGAGCAGGAGCCGCTTGCCGTTGCGTGTGCCAACCGGCAGCGCGGGCAGCTCCGCCAGCAGGCGCTTCCATTCCCGTCTCTGGGAGCTGCCGACAACATCGTCGCCGTCGCGACCTGCAAAGGTCA
>PLEW01000052.1:0-15344 GCA_003136555.1 Planctomycetota bacterium
GCCGCTGCGCATCCTGATGGAGCGTCGCCAGCGTCCACAGCACCATGCTGCCGGCATGGCGGAAGGTGCGGCGGACGGTGCGGCGGATCCAGGCCGCATCATGCTCCGGGAAGGCCTTGGCCAGATGCTGGTGCGCGCGCCGGGGCTCGCGCGATGGCAGACCTGCGAAGGCCTCCCCGCACCAGCCGCCGAGACGCCAGGCGAGGCGGGGGGGGATGATGCGCATCACCCGGATCGCGGTCAGGGCCAGGCGTTCGAGGGCCGCGCCTCCCGCCTGCCCGGGATCCTCATGCCCGACGCTCATGGTCGCTCGGCCTGGAGGATGCTCACGGCTTGGTCGCGCACACGCAGGGCGCCTGACCGCAGCGCTGGCACGTCCCTGGATACTTGGCCCTGGTCACCGCGGCCAGATCGACCCCGGCGAGATGGGCCAGGGAAGCCAGCCACGCCTGGCAGTCGGCGAATTCGCCCGCCAGGTCGTGGCGGGCGGGCTCGCGCAGCGCCTCGCTCAGCTCCCCGACCTCCTCGACGAAGTACATGAAGGTGCCGGCCACGCCGCGCGCGGCGTCCTTGGCCCCGAAAGTCGCGGCGATCTGCTGCTGGAAGGCGCGCAGATCGAAAGGCCGGTCTCCAGCTGTCGGGCTCATCTCCAGGCCTTCCGCAGGGCCTCGCCCCAGCGGTGCAGCTCGCCGTCCGCATAAGGGGTCCCGTGCGGATGGGTCAGCAGGCCGTCCTTGGGGAAGCGCGGGATGATGTGCAGATGGGCGTGCGGGATCGCCTGGCCGGCGGCCGCGCCGTCGTTGACCAGGACGTTCACCGCTGGGCATCCGGTAGCGGCCTTGACCGCGGTGGTCACGCGCGCCAGGTACCCGCCGAGGGTGGCCAGCACCGCCTCCGGCAGCTCGTCGAGGTGTTGCCGCTCGGCGCGCGGCACCAGCAGCACATGCCCAGGACTGGTCGGGGTGATGTCGAGCAGCGCAACCCACAGGGGTTCGCTGAACACCAGTTCCGCCGGGATGTCGCCGGCGATGATGCGGGAGAAGAGGCTGGGCATGCCCTCCACCTTCAGCGGCTTTCCGCTCCGGCAAGCAGCACCGGCGCCCTGCGCTGGCCGGAGCGGGCTGGCGCTGGCTTTGGGCGGCTCGGGGTTAGGATGAGCTTCCCGCCGCGACCGTGCCATGAGGACCCGTATGCTCACTGTTCCCGATGACCAATGGCAGCTGCTCCTCCCACGTCTGCGTCAGCAGTGCCCACGCCTGACCCCCCTCGACCTCGAGGAGAGCCAGAAGCGCATCGATCTGCTGATCGCCAAGATCCAGAACCGCCATTGGGTCGACCGCGTGACCGCCAGGCGCACCGTGCTGTCGCTGCTCCAGCTGTCCGGTGGCGTCCGGGCCGGGATCTGACGGGGAGGCGATGGACCCTCACCTGCCGCGCATGGCGGAGCGAGCGCCCGGATGAGCGCTGATCCGGCCAATCCGCTGCTCGCCTATCAGCAGCTGCCGCGCTTCGGCAGCATCGTGCCTGCGGACGTCGAGGGCGCGATCTCCATCCTGATCCCGCGCCTTGCCGAGGGCCTGGCAGCGCTCGAGGGCAGGCTTGCCGGCCTCGCGGGCCCCCCCGCCTGGGCGGATGTCGTGCCGCTCATCACCGAGCTCTGCGAGCCGCTGAGCTACGCCTGGAGCGTGGTCAGCCACCTGCTTGCGGTGCGCAACACCGATGCGCTGCGCACCGCCCACGCCGCGGCGCAGAAGCCAGTGGTCGAGGCGTTCATGGCGGTGGGCCAGAGCGTACCGTTGTACCGCGCGCTCATCGCGCTGCGCGACGGGGGGGGCTGGAGCCGCCTCGATCAGGGCCAGCGCCGCATCGTCACCGCGAGCATCCGCAATGCCGAGCACGCCGGTGTCGCCCTCGAGGGCGAGGCGCGTACGCGCTTCCAGGCAATCGAGCTCGAGCTCGCCGAGCTCTCGACCCGCTTCAGCAACCAGCTGCTCGATGCCACCAAGGCCTTCGCCCTCGACCTGAGCGATGCCGATCAGGTCAGTGGGCTGCCGGCCAGCCTGCTGCGCGCCGCAGCTGCGTCGTCGGCCATGGCACGCGGCGTCCCGCCGGCGGAAGATGCCCAGGCGCAGGGGCCATGGCGCATCACCCTGGATATCCCCCTCTACCAGCCGTTCATGGAACACAGCCGCCGGCGCGACCTGCGCGAGCGGCTCTACCGCGCCTTCATCGCCCGCGCCGCCTCCCCTCCCGATGACAACCTGCCGCTGGTCGAGCGCATCCTCAGCCTGCGCCGCGAGAAGGCCCGCCTGCTCGGCTTCGCCACCTTCGCCGAGCTGAGCCTGGCGGCCAAGATGGCGCCCGGAGTCGCCGGTGTCGAAGCCCTGCTCGGGGAGCTGCGCACCGCCGCGCTGCCCAAGGCACGCGCCGAGTTCGATGAGCTGGTGGCCTTCGCCCGCAGCGCCAGCGCCCAGCCGGAGCTCGCCCTGGAGCTCTGGGACATCGCCTACTGGGCGGAGCGCCTGCGCGAGCGCCGCTATGCCTACCGCGACGAGGAGCTGCGGCCCTACTTCGCCCTGCCCCATGTGCTCAGCGGGATGTTCGCCACCGCCAAGCGGCTGTTCGGCATCAGCGTAAGGCCCGCCGATGGCCAGGCCGAGGTGTGGGACGAAGGGGTGCGCTACTTCATCATCGCCGATGAGCAGGGCCACGATATCGCCTCCTTCTATCTCGATCCCTACACCCGTCCGCATGACAAGCGCGGGGGTGCGTGGATGGACAACGCCTTCGACCGCAAGCGCCGGGCTGACGGCACGCTGCGCCAGCCGGTCGCCTACCTGGTCTGCAACCAGACCTCGCCGCAGGGCGATGCGCCGTCGCTGATGACCTTCCGCGAGGTCGAGACGCTGTTCCATGAATTCGGCCATGGCCTGCAGCACATGCTCACCCTGGTCGACTACCCGGAAGCCGCGGGGATCAACAACGTCGAGTGGGATGCCGTCGAGCTGCCCAGCCAGTTCATGGAGAACTGGTGCTACCAGCGCGACACCCTCCTGGGCACCGCCTCAAAGCCTGGGCTGGCGCGCCACTGGCAGACCGGCGAGACCCTGCCGGAGGCGCTGTTCGCCAAGCTGCTCGCCGCACGCACCTTCCGCGCCGGATCGGCAACCGCGCGCCAGGTCTACCTCGCCACCCTCGATCTCGAACTGCACCATCGCTACCCCGACGATGGCTCGCCGTCGGCGCTGGCGGTGCAGCGCCGGGTCGCCGCCGCCAACACCATCATGCCGCCGCTGGCGGAGGACCGCATGCTGTGCGGCTTCTCGCACCTCTTCGCCGGCGGCTACGCCGCGGGCTACTACTCCTACAAATGGGCGGAGGTACTCGCGGCCGACGCCTTCGCCGCCTTCGAGGAGGCGGGACTGGCACGCGACGAGGCGGTGGTGGCGACCGGACGGCGCTTCCGCGACACCGTGCTGGCCTTGGGCGGCAGCCAGCATCCGCTTGAGGTGTTCTCGGCCTTCCGTGGACGTCCGCCGAGCAGCGCGGCGCTGCTGCGGCAATCAGGCCTGGCGTGAGCGAACCCTCCGTCAACGCGCGGGCGCGCCGCCTGCCATCGCGATGATGCGCACCAGGGCGTTGCGCAGTTCCGGGCTTTCCGCCGGCCTGCTCATCCTGCCCTCATGCACGTCGCGCACCTCCTCGGGGTAGAACGCCGCGACCACCGGCATCAGCGCCCTGGCCTGGTCGGGGGTGGTGACGGTTGAGAAGAAGCCCAGGGCATCGAAGCCGAAGCGCAGGCCCACCTCGAGCACCGGGATCTCCTGCGCGAGCCACGGGAAGGTCCCCGCTGGGGCGGCGAGCACCGCCTGCAGCACCAGTTGGCTGACGCCCGGGATGTCGCCATAGCGGCGGATGAGCTGGTGCAGCGGGGTGGAGAGCTGCTCCCAGCTGCGCCCGGTGGCGATGGCCCAGGTGATGCCGGCATAGGCATCGGCGGCCTCCTCGATGGTCTGCGGCTGATGGCCGAGGTCCGGCGGCGGCAGGCGCGGATTGCCGCTGAGGTAGCTGAGGCGGCGCTGCACCGGCAGCGGTATGCCGGCGACCAGCTCTCGATGACGCTGCAGCAGCTCGCCGAGGTCCTGGTAGGCCTGACGGTAGAAGGGCGAATACGCGAGCATGCGCAGCAGGGCGGCGGCGGCCACCTGGTACTGCTTGTCATTGAGCGCCTGCCGCGCGGCGATGGCGGCGGACTGGCCATTCCAGCCGATGGTGCGCACCGCCTGCGCCAAGGCCTGCCGGGCACGCGGCGCATCGAATGCCGGGTCCTGGCCATCCTGCATCGAGCACAGCAGCATGTTGACGACGAGCGGTTCACGGCTGGTCGCCAGGCAGCGCAGGCGGTCGCCGCTGCCGGCATTCCCATCGAGGAACGCCGCCGGGATGGTGGTCCACGCGCCCCAGCAGGCGAGCAGGGTGAAGATCCAGGCCAGCACGCGCGGCGGAGGCATGAAGGCGGGCGGGGCGATGGCCCCGCCCGCCACCGGGGCGGAGAACATCATGCCGATGACCGCACCGAGCCAGAGTTCGGTCGGCGCGAGGCCGAACACGTTATCGGTCAGCAGGTGGACGACGATGGCGATGCCCATCATCTGCAGCGCCAGGCGCACTTGCGCATCCCGTACCGTGAGCAGCCGGTAGCCGAGCAGCGCCGTCAGGCCGAGCACCAGCGCCAGCGCGATCGGACCGCCGTCGATGGCGACATCGAGGAACTCGTTGTGGGCATGCTGCATCCAGCTCCCGCTGGCGGTGAAATGGCGGCATGCCTCGCCACCCAGATCAAGGGTATGGAGCATGGCGTAATGCCCGAAACCCCAGGGCAGGCCGGATATCGCACCCTCGATGGCGACCTTCGCGAGGCTGATGCGTTCAAAGCGCAGACCCGGCATCTCGTCGCTGAACAGGCGCGCGAGGATGAGCAGGAGAGCGAGCACGAGCGCCAGCACTCCGGCGATGGTGGTCCTCGGCCAGCGATGCCACAGCCAGGCGCATGCCGGCCACAGCGCGGCGACGGCCACCGCCACCGCCACGCCGCGCCGACGCGTGGCCACCACGATGATCGCCATGGCGGCGATGCCGAGCAGCGCCACGGCGAGGTCGCGCAGGTTGATGCGACGGCCGAGCCTGGCATCGGCTATGATGAGCACCGCCCAGGCCAGCAGCGCCGGCCCGGCGGTGTCGGTGAGGATGTTCAGCTGGCCGAAGCCGAAGCTGGTGATGTCGAACGGCCGGAGATGCCCGGCGAGGCCGTCCATCACCACCGCGATGATCGTCACCAGGCTCGCGCTGCAGCCCATCAGGGTGATCATCTCGCGCACCGGCTGGCGGCCGAGCGCAACCATCAGGCAGGCGGCGAGGGCGGCGCCGCGTTCGGCGAAGCGCAGCCAGCCGGCCGGCAACGCCTCGGCGCGCAGCGCCTGGACGCCGGCCATCCAGGCCAGCAGCACGATGGCCAGCAGCAGCCAGCGGGCGAACAGGCCGTCGCTGATCGCCCCCGCCGGCACCACCGCCAGCCAGAGCAAGGGCATCAGCAGCGCCGCCAGGACCGTCGCCTCGGAGAGGTACGAGCGCTCGGTCAGGACGGCGGCGGTGAACGCCAAAGCCATCAGCAGCAGCGTGCATCCGGGCAGGCGTGCGAGGGTGGTGCGCCAGGAACCGGCAACGCAGCACGAGTTCATCGTGCGCCCTCCTTGCTCCGCCCGCTGCGGGCCAGCCCCCACAACCGCACGATGCAGGTGCGCAGGACGATGGCGAGGGGGTCCTCGACCCGGTGCATGGTGTTGTTGTCCAACTCGGCGATGACCCCCGGGGCGATCAGCTCGATCAGCGGCAGCAGGGCACGCGCCTGGGCGGCATTCTGCGCCACCGAGAAGGCGGCGATCATGGCACCTGGGGTGCGCAGGCCGACGCGCAGCACCGGCGCGACCTCGGCCATCCAGGGGATGGCCATCGCTGGCTGGAAGCACTGCGCCATCACCACCAGCTGCGAGACTCCCTGGATGTCGCCATAGCGGCGGCAGAGGTCGTGCAGCGGAGCATCGATCTGCGTCCAGGGGACGTCATTGGCGAAAGACCAGATGATCGCCGCATAGAGGTCCGCCGCCTCGTCGATGCCCAGGGCACGGTGATGCAGATCGGGCCGCGGCAGATGCGCCTCGCCTTCCAGGTAGGCGAGGCGGAGGCGCACCGCATCCGGCACCAGGCGGATGCATGCAGGGTGGGCGGCGAGCACGGTGGCGAGCTGCTGGTAGATCTCCTTGAAGAAGGGGTTGAGCGCGAGCACGCGCAGGATGGCGGCGACGGTCTTCTCAGGATTGCCCTCCTGGCTGGCGAACTCGATCTGGTATGCTGCCATGCGCAGCGTCCAGCCCGTGGTGTGCACGCTCATGGCCAGCGCCTCGAGACGGCGTGCGCGGTCCGCCCAGGGATCGTCCGACTGCACGATCCGCTCGGTGTACAGCCATACCGACTGCGGAGCGAGCACGTGCTCCAGGCAGCGGTAGCTGCTCTGCGCTCCGGCAGCCTCGCTGAGCAGGGCTGGACGCAGGTTGATCGCAGCCCCCGCAGCCGCTACCACGGCCAGCGGCCAGGCCAGGTAACGCAGAGGCGGCAGCCAGCGCAGCGCCGGCAGCCCCATCGGCTGGCAGCTCGCCGTGAGCATCGTCCCGAGAGCGACGCTCAGCCACATCACGCCGACCTCCGTGCCATAGACGTTGTCGGTGATCATATGCATCAGGATCGCCACTCCCAGCGCCTGCAGGGCCGGCCGCAGCGCCGGGTCCTTGATCGCCAGCAGGCGCCGGGCGATCAGCGCGATCAGTCCCAGCAGCAGCGCCATCGCCACCACGCCGCCATCGAGGGCGGCCTCGATGAACTGGTTGTGGATATCGTCGCCGTAGCCGCCGGTGGCGATGGTATGGCGGCAGGCCTCGCCGGCGACGGTCTGCAGGTGCAGCGCACCATAGTAGCCGAAGCCCCAGGGCAGGCCGGCGACGACACCCTCCATCCCGGAGCGGTAGAGGTTGAGACGCTCCGCGCGCAGCCCCGGGGTGCCACCGGTGAGCAGGTGCACCGCGCCCAGCGCCAGCGCCATGCCGATGGCCGCCAGCGCAGCGATGGCCAGCGGACGTCGGACGCGCCACAGCCAGATGATCGACAGCCACGCCGCGGCACCACCAGCGGCGAGCAGCACCCCGCGCCGCTGGGTGGTGATGGTGATCGCCCCCAGGGCGGCCAGGCCGGCCAGCAGCAGCGCCAGATCGACCGGTCTGGGCCGCTGCCCGGCGCGCCAGTCGAGCACGGTGAGCACCGTCCAGGCGAACAGCGATGGCCCGGCGGTATTCGTCAGGATGTTGACGTGGCCGAAGCCGAAGCTGTCGGTGCACAGCGGCTGGAGCAGCCCATAGTGGGCGTTGAGGCAGGCGCAGACCATCACGGCGCAGGCGGCGGCAGCGCCGCAGGCGCGCACCAGGGCGCGCGCATCCAGGTGGCTGCCCACCATCAGCACCAGCGTGCTCAGGCCGGCAGCGCGCACCATCACGCACCACCATCCCGCCGGCAATGCCTCCGGGAGCAGCAGCTGCATTCCCACCATCCACAGCTCCAGGGCCAGGACCCCGGCGACGAACCAGGATGCCACGCCATCGCTCACCTGGACCTGCGGCTGCACCACCAGCCAGAGGCACGGCAGCAGCAGCAGGGCACTGATCGATCCTTCGACCAGCACCATGCGCCCGGTGAGAGAGGAGATGGTGTACAGCACCACGACCAGCAGCAGCAGGCAGCTCGGCAGGCAGAGGATCGCGGCTTTCCAGGCCGGCAGGCCGCATCGTCCGGAGACGGACGGAGCCTCAGCGGAGGGGGTGATCTCTGCCTGCATCATCGACGGACCTGCTCCGCATGCGACGGTTGGTGAAGGCGCCTGCCAATGGCCACAGTCAGGTCGGCATGGCAGGTCGGCGCTGGCCATGCCCGCTTGCCCATCGTCCAGACAGCGCGGCGTGGTGCAAAGGCATGTCGGCGGCTGACAGCGGAGGCCGCACGTGCTCCCGGTACATGGTGAGGGAAGTCGCCGGCAGCGTCAGGCCATGGTGCTGGTGATCTTCCGGACGGGCAGAGCGTGGCGGCTGCATGAAGGACGTGCTCATGCGTATCATCGGCGTCGGAAACGCCTGACCGCCGTGATGCTCTGCGAGGTGTGTGCCGGGCAGAGCGAGCAGCCCCAACAACAGGCCATCCCCGTGTCATGCGACACGGGGATGGCTGCGGAGACCTGAGGTACCCTGAGGATTAGCGGCGATAGACCGACCACGAAGTGACCAACGGGGTCGTGTAGGCGACGCCGAACGGCAGCGTCGGAGTCGTACCGGCTCCCAGCAGGGTCAACGGATTGGTGGTCGCAGCAGCGGTGCAATAGACGGTACCACTGCCGTTGA
Source organism: Planctomycetota bacterium (assembly GCA_003136555.1). Lineage (GTDB taxonomy): Bacteria > Planctomycetota > UBA11346 > UBA11346 > UBA11346 > BOG-1363. Next base: position 8,496 of record PLEW01000052.1, read on the forward strand.
CCGCGAAGCAGCGGCGACCGACGCCCGAAGCCTGATCCATCGGGTAGCAGGCAGAGCAGAAGCCCATCTCGTAGTTGGCGCCTAGGTTGAAGAGGTAGCTGTTGACGGTGGGCTGGGCCGAGTCCCACGTGCTCGGCAGAAATGACAGGGGGACCACCGGCAGGCCGCTTGCCGTCGCACCGACCGCACCGGCCATGGCGGTGTACAGAACCGCGTAGTCGCCGATGCCGTCAGGCGTGCCGGGTGCGGTCGGACTGCCGTTGTCGACAAAGCTGCCAGCCTGGAACTGGACTTCGGCCGGGAAGACGCCTGACTTCAGCGTAGCCGCAGCTGCGGCTTCGTTGGAGCTGATGCGGCTCTCCAGCAGATTGGGAATCGCGATGGCCGCGATGATGGCGATGATCGCGATGACGATCATCAGCTCAATGAGGGTAAAGCCTTTACGCATGATGTGCTCCTGGATGGATGGGGTTGAGGGCTGGGGGATGGCGGTGATGGTCTGCTGATGGGTGACAGCTACGTATAAGCGGCTCCCATGCCGAACACCGCTGCCCGCAGGACCCCACTCCATGCAATCATTCAGGCCCGTTATTGGTCCGAAATGCCAGTCATGGGTCGAATACTCACCCCGATCAGCGCATCCCGGACAGGGGATACTGACAGAAAATGGAAGACCGGTGACAGGTTTTGTCAGGCAAAGACGGGGAGTCAGACGGTGACGGATGCCGCGTTCAGGAACCGACGCTTGCGGCCACTTCGAAGAGCCGTTCGACGTCGCCGGCCTCCAGTGCACGGGCCAGGCCTTCGAGGGCGAGGTCGCCGACCAAGCGGCGCTTCTCCTCCTGCAGTCGCAACACCCGTTCCTCGATCGAGTCCACCGTGACGATGCGGTAGACCATCACCGGCTTGTCCTGGCCGATGCGGTAGGCGCGGTCCGCGGCCTGGTCCTCGGCCGCCGGATTCCACCAGGGATCGAGGATGATCACGTAGTCGGCGGCGGTGAGGTTCAGTCCGACGCCGCCGGCCTTCAGGGAGATGAGGAATAGGGGGTCGTTCCCCTTCTGGAAGGCCTTGACCTTGGCCGCGCGGTCGCGCGTACGCCCATCGAGGTACTGGTAGGTGTAATTGCGCTGCTCGAGCTTCTCCTGGATGACGGCCAGGAATTTGGTGAAGGAGGAGAACACCAGGGCGCGGTGGCCTTCGCTGATCAGTTCGTCGACCAGGTCGAGGAACAGCTCGACCTTGGCGCTGTCCACGTGCGGCGCGCCGACCAGGGTCGGAGCGCAGGCGGCCTGGCGCAGACGGGTGATGGCGGCGAGGATCGAGACGCGAGAGCGCTCCAGGCCCTTGGAGCCCAGCAGGTCCATGACCCCGACCCGCTCCTTCTCGAGCAGTTCGCGGTAGAACTGCTGCTGCTCATCGGACATCTGCGCATGCAGCAGGATCTCGGTCTTGGGCGGCAGCTCGGTCGCCACTTCGCTCTTGATGCGCCGCAGCACGAAGGGCGCTACGCGGTCGCGCAGGCGATGGATGGCATCCGGATCATCCTGCAGCGTCTCCTTGAGGGTCTTGCGCCGCCCGAGGAATCCGGGCATCAGGTAATGGAAGATCGGCCACAGGTCCTCGGCGCAGTTCTGCACCGGGGTGCCCGACAGGCACATGCGCCGGCGCGCGGTGAGCTTGAGCGCCGCGCGGGTGGTCTTGGCCTCGGGATTGCGGATGACATGCGCCTCGTCGAGGATCACCGTGCTGTACTCGATCGACGAGAGCAGCTTGATGTCGCGCTGCAGGATATTGTAGCTGGTCAGCAGCAGGCCCCTCTTCGGCAGCTTCTCGGGCGTCTTGACGCGATCGAGGCCGAGGTGGGTATGCACCGGCATGTCGGGGACGAACTTCTTGCACTCGTCGACCCAGTTGTCGACCACCGAACGCGGGGCGACGACCAGATGGACGCCGACGTCCTCGCGATGGCGGTGCAGGATGAAGCACAGCGATTGCACGGTCTTGCCCAGGCCCATGTCATCGGCGAGCACGCCGCCGAGCCCGCGATTGGAGAGAAATACCATCCAGTTGAAGCCGGCGTGCTGGTATTCGCGCAAGGTCGCGTTGAGGCCGGCCGGCAGCTCGACGTGCGGGATCGATGCCCCGCCCTTGGCCAGGCTGGCGAGGTCCAGGGTGGCCTCGTCGAGCTCCATCTTGCCGCCCGATTCGGCCAGGCTGACCGCCATCGCCGCGGCATGGCGGGGCACCCGCACCTTGCCGTTGTGCTCCTTCAGGCCGCCGAACTCGGCAAGCGTGCGGTAGCGATTGAGCCATTCGTCGTTGATGCGCGCCCGCAGGCCGTCCTTGAACACCATGACGTTCTGGCCGCGCGCCGCATTCTTGAGCAGCTCCTTGATCGGCACGTGCCGGCCTTCGACCTGGGCCTCGATCTCGAGCTCGAGGTAGTCATCGTGCGCCACCACTTTGGCGGCGGTGGTGATGTCGGCGGGCGGACGCCCGCGATGCAGGCGATCCTGGCCGCGGATCTCCCAACCCTGGAGGTTGGGGATGACCTGGGCGAGGAAGCGGTCGGCGGCATCGCCATCGGCGACGAAGCCGAAGGCGCCACGCCGCTGCACCAGGGCGCCGCGCTTGATGAATTCATTGCAGCGCTGCAGCTCGAGGTCGCGATCACGCTCGCACTTCAGCACCGTGCCATCCTTGGCTTCGGCGACGATCAGGCCGATGCGCTCCAAGGGGTCGATCTCGGGGAGCTCGTCGTGGTATTTGAAGCGCACGTTGCCGCACAGCCGGGAGTCGACCTCGTACATCTCCAGGATCGGCTGCGGCCGGCCGCGCACCTGCTTGGCGCGGTCCGCCTGCGGGGGCACCTGGCCGGCGTGCGCGAGCACGGAGCGCCAGGGGTCCTTGACCAGCCATTCCTTGGGCACCATCACCGGACCATGCATGAGCGGGTCGAGATGCTCGGCGGGACCCGTCCACTCCAGGGGGATCACGCGGCCGCGGAAGACGATGTGCGGACCGGGGATAGACCAGACATTCGCCACCGCCGCGCCACCAACCTCGAGGTAGAGGCGCACCTTCTCGCCCTTGTCCTCCATCATCAGGCGCGGGGAGCGCGGACTGCCCTCGATGACGCACGGATACTGCTGGCCATCGATCACCATCACCGGCGGTGGATGGATGCCGCGGATCTGCCCGAGCGCACGCTGGATGGAATCGACTTCATGCAGGGCTTCCGGACGGATGCCCGTCGCGCCATCGATGATCAGGCTCCTGGTCCGCTTACAGCCAGGCAGGGGTCGGCTGAGGGTGAGCGTCACCTGGCCATTTGCCCGGTTCACTGCCGTGGCTTCTGAGGCTGTCGTAGACATGGCCATTCCCATCTCGCACGCGTGGATGTCAGGAGTCCGGGTTGAACGACGTGGGGAGTGACCCCCTGCCGGAACGCCCGCCAAAATCATGTGGAGTCCCATGCTAACACCGGAATCGGTTCCGCAAGAAGAGAAAAGTGTGGCTTTGAGCGCTACCTGGACGCTTCCTGGGCCGTCAACGGGAGCCACGGGATGCTGCATGGGTTGCTATGGGCCCATGCCTCATCGGGTGCGGCGCTTGCCCACCCGACTGGTCGACCATCCTGCGCGCATGCTGCCTTACAGTCCCTCGACCGTCGCCGAGGCCCTCCACGAATGCCTCGATCGGGCCGCCGCCGCCCGAGGCCGGGCGACGCTTGCCATTCCAGGTGGACGGTCGCCCGGGGCCGTCCTCACCACGCTGGCCGGCCTGTGCGAGCCTTTCCTGCGCGACCGGCTACACCTGCTGTGGCTCGATGAACGGGCGGTGCCCTGTGACCATCCGGATCGCAATGACGCCGCGACGCTGCGCGCCTGGCAGGACGGTGGTCCGCTGCCGGCTTTCGTCCACCCCATGCCGGCCGAATTGCCCGACCTGCAGCTCGCCGCCGCCCGCTATGCCGAGACTCTCCATGCTGCCAGCGCCGGCGGCCCGCTCGACGCCTGCCTGGTGGGCATCGGCGAGGACGGCCACGTCGCCAGCCTGTTCCCCGACCATCCCGCCCTGCGCGAACTGGCCGAGGTGTTCCCGGTGTTCGACAGCCCCAAGCCCCCGGCCCGTCGACTGACCTTGGGGCTGACGGTGCTGCATCGCGCCGGACAGCTGGCGATACTCGCCCTCGGGGCGCAGAAGGGGCGCGTGGCCAGGCAGGCGCGCCTTGGACCTGACCCGCATGTGCCCGTCAGCCTCCTGCCGAGCGCTCGCTGCCTGTGGTATCTCGACGATGCAGCAGCTGGTGCAGCAATGGCTTAGAGCAATACGAACAGCCACGCCATGAGCGTCACCGGGGCACAGATAGTGGACGCGACTATCGAAGCCGCCATCAATTCGGGATCGCCACCTAGCATGCGCGCCATGGGTGTCGATGCCATTGCCACCGGACATGCCATCATCACCACGGCGGCCACCAGCACGCCATGGTCGAGCCCCAATGCCAGCCCGATGGCCCAGGTCACCGCCGGGACGACGACCAGCTTGCCGAGCGCGCCCAGGACCAGGATGGTCGGATCCTGGCGCAGACGGGCGAGGTCGAGCTGCATGCCGGTCAACAGCAGGGCCAGGGGAATGGCGAGGTCGGCTACCAGCGACAACGCCGGCTCCACCATGGTGCCGCTCAGCAGACCGGGCCGGATCAGGCTGGCGACCAGCCCCCCGACGCTGGCCAGGATCAGGGGATTCCTCGGCAGCTCGTGCAGCGTGCGGCGCAGGCCGGAGCCGGTGATGCCCTGGTGGGGCAGGAGGAAGGCCGCCACGGCGCCGATGTTGAAGCAGGCCACCATGATCCCGAGCAGGACATGATAGGCGGTGAGCAGCGGCTGGGCCTCGGCTGCCGGCAGGGTGCCGGCCACCAGCTGGATCACCGGCAGGCCGATGAAGGCCGCATTCGGCCTGGCCACCCCGCTGACCACGCTGCCACGGGCCGCCGGCGCCAGGCGGGCGGTGGCCCACCAGGCGAGCAGCAGACCGATGGCATAGCCCGACAAGGTCGTCAGGAGGCCCCGGCCGGGGACATCGTGCACCAGCGAGCAGCGCGAGATGACCAGGAACAGCTGGGCTGGCAGGGCGATCCAGTAGACCAGGCGGTTGAGGTCGTCGACGCCCGCCTCGCTGACCATCCCCCCGCGCCGCACCGCCAAGCCCAGGGCCACCAGGGCGATGACCGGCAGCAGGGCACCGGTCAGCAGGGTCACGGCGTGCTGCCAGGCGCTCATCAAAGCACCATCGGCCGCAGGACCGATCACGCAACCACCCCACCTCCCGCGTGTTTGCAACACCCCCGCTGCAAGTGCTTGGGCCAGCTTGCGTCAGGTTCCCCACGACCTCCAATCCGAGGCCCGAGCCTTGGCTCGGCCTTCACCCCGGAGTGCGGCTGTATGACTTCGCGCCCTGTGCTCGCCCTGCTGGTCCCCCTCCTGCTCGTCGGTTGCGGCCAGACGGCCTCCGGCCCTGCCACGCCTCCCCCATCGGCCGCCCAGGGGCCTGCCAACGAACAGCAGATGGCTGCCGGCGCACCGTCATCGCTGCCGCGGGTCCAGCCGACGCCATCAGCCCCCCCGGCTCCCGGAGATCGGGAAACCTACCTGATCGACCGGACGATCCCGGCCTACGGCACCCCCAACCAGGTGCCCTATTATGCCCAGAGCCGGGTGAAGACGCTCTACCTGCAGATCCATAGCTTCCTCGCCGACGTCGAGAGCCGCGTCCTCAGCAATGCCCCGGAGCCGGTCGTCATCTCCACCGACAAGGCCGGCGCGCCGGTACAGACCGGCGGGGCGGATGAGGCGCAGATCAAGCAGTACCTCGCCCAGCTGACGACGATCGACAAGGACCTCGCATACCGCAACTACGCCGAGCAATGGCACATCGACAACTCCTTCTCCGATCTGTATCGCGCCGCCGAGCTGCTTCGTCTGCGTGGCACGGTCACCAGCGCCACCCTCAACAAGGTCTCTGCCGCCATTGCCGGCCCAGCCGCCAAACCCGCGCCCGCCGCAGGGACGGTGGCTGCCCCTGCCGCGCCAGCGGCGCCGGCTGCTCCGGCTCCGGCAGCCGCTCCGGCCGCCCCCGAACCAGCACCAGCACCCGCGGCCACCCCGGCACCAGCCGCGCCGGCGACACCGCCAGCTGCGGCTCCGGCCGCCGCACCTGATGCCGCAGCGCCAGCGGCGCCAGCGGCGCCCACAGCACCGCCCGCGCCCGATGCCGCTGCACCGGCGGCGCCCGCGGCACCGCCCGCGCCCACGGACAAGTAGACCGCAGCGCGTTGCCCGTTCCGCGCGCGGCTCCCGTCGCTAGCGTCCGCACATGGCACGCATCGTCGTCGGCATGAGCGGAGGGGTGGATTCAAGCCTCTCGGCATCCCTGCTCAAGGAGCAGGGGCATGAGGTCGTCGGTGTGACCATGAAGCTCTGGCCGTGCGCCGATCTGGATGGCGGCTTCACGCGCGACGATGCCTGCTGCTCTCCCAGCGAGACCATAGATGCCCGCAGCGTCGCGCTCTCAGCGGGCGTGAAGCATTACGTGGTCGATATGGAGCAGGAGTTCCGGCGGCACGTCGTCGACGGCTTCATCGCCGGCTACGAGCAGGGGGAGACGCCCAATCCCTGCGTCCGTTGCAACGAATCGATCAAGTTCGGTGCGCTCTGGGACCATGCCCGTCGGCTGGGCGCCGCCCAGGTCGCGACCGGCCATTATGCCCGCATCGTACAGGCCTTCGACCGCCTGGTGCTCGCCGTCTCGGCGGATCGCACCAAGGACCAGACCTACTTCCTC
>PLEW01000052.1:15363-16023 GCA_003136555.1 Planctomycetota bacterium
CGCCGCCGCGGCCTGGTCACGGCAGACAAGCGCGAGAGCCAGGATATCTGCTTCGTCGGCAAGGGCGGGGTGACGCGCTTCCTGCGCGAGGAGATACCCGAGGCCTTCGTCCCAGGTCCGATCCGCCTTCAGGACGGTCGCCTGCTGGGCGAGCACCAGGGCCTGGCCGCCTTCACCGTCGGCCAGCGCAAGGGCCTGGGCATCGCCTGGCATGAGCCGCTGTACGTCGTCGCGCTCGACACCGCGTCCAACACCGTGGTGCTGGGCGGAAGGGCGGCACTGCTGGTGCAGGAGGTCGCCCTGCGCGACTGCACCTGGCACCTGGGTGCGCTGCCGAGCGAGGGTCTCGCCTGCTTGGTCCGGCCACGCTACCGGGCCAAGCCGGTGGGCGCGACCATCCTCCCAGATCCGGATGGGCCGGAGCTGGGTGCGCGGGTACGCTTCCATGAGCCGCAGCAGCGGCCGAGCCGGGGCCAGGCGTGCGTCGCCTACGACCTGGGCGATGCCCTGTGCCTGGGCGGCGGCTGGATCCGCTGAACCGGCACGCTAGACGTCGATGCGCTTGGCCACCGACAGCGCGTAGCGCTCGATGAAATCCCGGCGGATGCTCACATCGTTGCCCATCAGGGTGGCGAACATGCGCTCGGCCTCGATGGCGTC
>PLEW01000018.1 GCA_003136555.1 Planctomycetota bacterium
GGGTGGCCGGGTCCTTGGCGGGAGGCTGGAGCATCTTGCGCATGAATTCGTACTCTTCGGTGAAGGACAGGTCATCCGTGAACTGGCTGGCGGCGAGCTTGGCGGTCAGCAGCGCCTGCTGCGGCGCACCGGTGAGGGCGGCGCGCCAGGCGATCAGGTAGTACTTGGGCTTGTAGTTGAGCTCATCCTTCCAGATCTGCATCACCTGTTCGTACCAGGCGAGGTCGAGGAAGCGTGCAGGTTGCCCCAGCCACATCGCGGTGTCGTCGCGCAAGCGCTTGTCGTCCTTGAGTTTGACGAAATGCAGGCGATCGCGCACCATCGTGGCATCGTGGGCGATCAAGGCGGTGATGAGGGCCGACAGGTGGGCCTGGTGGTTGAAGGAGGGCTGCTCGATGCCGATCGCCTTGCCGGCGGCCAGGGCGCTGGCGACCAGGCCGCCGAGCTTGGCGACCTGGGCGCGATCGAGGGTGGCGTTCTCCTTGGCGAAGAGCTCCATCAGCCGTCCGCTCCAGAATGGCACCGAGAGCTTGATCCATGGCAGGTCGAGCTGGAGCTGCGCCAGACCGCCGATGCGCTTGGCGTGGTCGTAGCCGGCGTCCTTGGGCCAGGCCACGGCGTCGAGCATGGCCTGCAGGCGTTCGGCTCCCAGCATCGCCGAATAGTAGGCGCCGGCGATGGCATAGCGGGAGAGGGTGTCCTCCGGCTGATCGGTGTCGTGGAAGGCGATCAGGGTCAGCCAATCCTGCACCGCACGCGCCGCGGTCTGGAGGTCGGGGTTCTTCTGGATCTCGATCGGGGTGCTGTCCTGGTAGCCGCGCAGGAGCTCGATCGAGATCGAGACGAACATCTGCATCTGCCGGCGCAGCTGCTGGATCGCCTGGGCGCTTTCCCAGGTGCGCTGCGAATAGCGCGGGCTGTTCAGCCAGGCGCCGACCTGCTCGATCTTGGCCGCGACGTCATCGAGCTGGGTATCCTTGAGCGTGCGCAGGGCCAGGTCGTAGGCCTTGCCGCGGCACAGCGCCGAGGCCAGTGCGATGCCGATCGAGGCCTGGGTGGCCTCGATCTTGGCCTTCAGCTCGACGTTGCGCTTGAGCGCCGGCAGCTGGTGATCGAGGATGTCGAGGGCGGTCTCGCGCGCCAGTCCGCCCTGCTTGGCCTCGAACAGGCTGCCGACCAGCTCGACCGAGAGGTTCATGCGGTTCTCCGGGCTGTCGGTGCGCCGGATCGACTCCTGGTGGTAGTGCACCGCCTCGGCGAACTGGCCGGTGAAGGTATACAAGCCCGCCAGTTCACGGTAGTTGGCGTTGTCCTGATCGCCGTCGGCGATGAGCTTCTTCATCGTGCGGATGCCGCGCTGGTAGGTCTGGAAGTGCCAGTCGCGCTGGACGTCGATCATGGTCTTGGCGTACTCCGGATCGGAGAAGATGCGCCAGCTCAGCCGCCAGGCGCTGCGGGTGTTCTCGCCCGAGAAGCGCAGCAGCAGGCCCAGGCTGTTGGGATCGAAGGCGCTGCCCTCATCGAAGCTCTTGTACGCCTTCTCCAGGGCCACCGGGAGCTTGGCATCGGTGAACTCGATCGGCGGGCCGGTCTGCAGCACATAGGTGTGCCAGTTGCCGTCCTCCTTCTTCTCGGCGAAGGCCATCGCCGCATGCGATGGCAGCAGGATGACATGGGCGGTGCGGCCCTGGCGCTCGGCGATCGTCTGGTAGAGCTCGGCGAGGTCATCGCAATCGCCGCGGAACATCCCGCCGCAGGTGGTGGCGATGGTCTGGGGGGCGGTCTGATGGATGTCGCCCTTGATGGTCTTGGTGCCGAGCATCTCCGGGTAGCGGCTGTCCGGGCTGTCGAAGCAGTATTGCAGAATGTATTCGCCGATCAGGTCGAGATTGGCCGGATCAGGCAGCACCTTGGCAGCCTCGGCGAGGAAGCGCTCGCATTCCCCCTCGCCGCCGTTGGCCGGCGGGGTCAGTACACCGCCGGCCGTGACCAGCTTGATGATGTCGCCGTTCAGGGCGGTGATCAGCAGGTGCGGGGGCATGAAGTCGGTCACCGCATTGGTGTCGATGCCCTTGTGGTCCTTGGCCGGCATCACCCGCCGCCAGGTATCCTTGTTGACCGTGAAGGGCCGGTCCTTGGTCCATTGCGCGACCTCCTCCTGGCCGACGAAGAGGCGCGCCCCCACGGGGTCGCCATTGACCAGGTTGGGATCGGCGCCCACCGGCAGCTCGACCACGATCTTGGGCTTGGCCTCGGGCCAGGCCCAGTAGTAGAGCGGATCCTGGTGGTCGACCAGGTAGGCGCAGCGCGACGGGGTGGTGAGGATCCAGGCATCGCGGCCGAAGGCATCGCGGACTTCGCTGAGGCGCACGCGGTTGCCCTCGTAGAGCACCACCGGCACGTGCTGCTCGCCCTTGGCGACCAGCTGCTCGACCGTGGCGATGTCGGCGGCATCGCGCTTGGGGAAGAACTGCCTCAACCAGCCGAAGCGGGTGATGCGCCGGGCCAGGCTCGAGGAGACCTCGTCGGTGTCCACCTTGGCGACGTCCTTGGCCAGGCGCGGCAGCACGTCCTCCAGGCATTTCTTGCCCAGATCGTCGAGCTCGGTGTGGGGGAAGTCGGCGATCAGGCGGGTGATCGCGGCGACCAGGTGCTCCTTGTCCTCGGCGCGGTTGGGGAGCGCCACCTCGGCCTTCTTCACCACCCCTTCGGTGAGCACCAGGCCACCGGGCCAGTAGAGCTGGACGCCGGTGAGTATGCCGATGCGCAGCACCAGGTCCCGGGCGGTCAGCCCGGCGGCCTTGGCCTGGTCGATCAGCAACGGCAGCTGGTCGAGGACATCGGTGCGGTTGTCCTCGATCAGCTTGCGGGTGACGCGGATCGCCCCGATGGGGGTGGCGATGACCGGGGTGGCCTCTTTGTCGGTGCCGACGTCGGTGATGGTATAGGCCACCTTGTCGCCATCGCGCCAGCTGACCACGCCGTCCCTGGCCACCACGCTGGGCACCTGGGGCAGCGCCTTGAGCAGGTCGGCACTGGGGTTGGGGGGTTCGACCACCGGCGCTGGTGGGGCGGGGACCGGCTGGGGGACGCTGGCGGAGGCATCCGGGGCATCCTCGGCCGCCAGGGTGGCCAACAGCGCAACGATCAGGACCGCGAGCAGCCCGTTTCGCTTCTGATCCATGGAGAGAGCCCCCCGCATGACATGGCAACCCCTACACCATCGACGATGGCGCCTCGGGTCAAGGTTGGTACAGGGGTGACGTCACCAAAAGTATGGGCTTTCAGCGGACGGAGCTTCCCTTCCGGGAAAAGGCAGGTACAGACTTCCGGCTCATCTGCGCCACCGGTCGTGGTGTCGGCTCGTATGCGGTCCGGTTTGGTCCCCCCTCGCGATCTGATGCGACGGGGCCGCTCGACGGTGCGCCCGCCTCCCTCATCGTCCAGCGCCTCATCACCAGCCGCCTCCACCGCCGCATCCCACGCCGCAATCACGCCGAAGGTCGTCATGTCACTGCCCGCTGTCGAACGCCGCCACGATATCCGCAATATCGCCATCATCGCCCACGTCGANNGCCGACTTCGGCGGCGAGGTCGAACGGGTGCTCAAGATGGCGGACGGCGCCCTGGTGCTGGTCGATGCCTTCGAGGGCTGCCTGCCCCAGACCCGCTTCGTGCTGCGCAAGGCCATCCAGACCGGCCTCAAGCTGATCCTGGTGGTCAACAAGATCGACAAGCCCAACTGCTCGCCGGAAGTGATCGCCGACCGCATCTTCGACCTGATGGTCGAACTGGGCGCCGAGGACTGGCAGCTCGACTTCCCGGTGATGTACGGCTCGGGGCGCATGGGTTTCATGGAGGACACCCTGGAGAAGGGCAATGCCCGTCTGAAGAGCAAGGATGGCGACCTGCGGCCACTGTTCGACGCCATCGTCCAGCACATCCCCGGTCCGCCGATCAAGGCCAACGCCCCGCTCCAGCTCCAGGTCGCCAACATCGACCACAACGACTTCGTCGGGCGCATGGGCATCGGCCGCATATTCGCCGGCACCATCCGCACCAACATGCCGGTGGTGGTGGTCAGCGGCCCGACCGGCGTGCCGCACAAGGGGCGCGTGCTGCAGCTGCACCGCTTCGCCGGGCTCGGCCGCGAGGAGGTCAAGGAGGCCAAGGCCGGCGACATCGTGGTGGTCACCGGGCTCGAGCAGGTGCACATCTCGGACACCATCTGCGAGGCGGAGTTCCCCAACGCCCTGCCGCCCATCCCCATCGACGAGCCGACCATCAAGATGACCTTCGGGGTCAACACCGGCCCCTTGGCCGGCACCGAGGGCAAGCCGCTGCAGAGCCGCGAGCTCAAGGCGCGCCTCGATCGCGAGGCGCAGAAGAATGTCGCCATGCGCTTCGCCGATACCGACCAGCCCGATGTCTTCGAGGTCTCGGGGCGCGGCGTGCTGCACCTCTCGGTGCTGATCGAGGATATGCGCCGCGAAGGCAGCGAGATCCAGGTCGGCCCGCCACGGGTGATCTACAAGGCCGACGAGCACGGCAATCGGCTCGAACCCATCGAGCTGGCGGTCATCGACGTCCCCGAGGTGCACAGCAGCAAGGTGATGAACATGATGCTCTCGCGCCGCGGCGAGGTGCGCGAGATGGTGGTCAACGGCAAGTACTCCCACCTCGAGTTCTCGATCCCCTCGCGCGGCCTGCTCGGCATCCGCAATGCCATGCTCTCGGCCACCCAGGGCGAGGCGACGCTCAATACCATGTTCCTGGAGTACGGGCCCTTCCGCGGGGTGATCGAGAAGCGCATCAATGGCGCCATCATCAGCCAGACCGGCGGCACCGTCATCCCCTTCGCGCTCTTCAACCTGCAGGACCGCGGGACCTTCTTCGTCGATGTCGGCGAGCCGCTCTACGAGGGCCAGGTGGTGGGCGAGAACGCCAAGGACAGCGACATGGTGGTGAACCTCTTCAAGGAGAAGAAGCTTACCAACATCCGCTCGGCCGGCGCCGAGGAGATGGTGCGCATCACCCCGCCGCACAAGATGTCCCTCGAGGAGGCGCTCGAGTACATCAAGGAGGATGAACTGGTGGAGATCACTCCGCAGTCGATCCGCCTGCGCAAGGCGCTGCTGACCGAGAACGAACGCAAGCGCGGCTCGCGCCTGATGAGCGCGGGCAGCTGAGGCCGGCTTCCCCGCGCCGACACTGCGGCTTGCGGTGGGGCGGCGGGCGTTTAGCGCTTTTGCCACCGGCAGGAGCGCCTAGCGTGTGCGCCCCATGGACGAGCTGCCTGCCATCGCATCAGGGTATGTCCGCATCACCGTGCGCCTCGCCCGCTGCGAGGGCATGACCCCCGGCGAGCTGGCATGCGCATCCGGCATGCAGCCGGACCAGCTGGGTCCGGTGGCGATCATCGGCGGCGAAGGCGTGGTGGACGTCCCGGCCGAACTCGGCAAGCAAGCGCGCGAGCGCCTGGAGCGCCTCGGACCCACCCGGCTGGTCGGCTGGGAATGGCAGTGGCTGCGCCTGAATGTCGGGCGCAACCACGGGCTGAGCATGGGCCAGCTGCGCAAGATCATGCAGACCGTCGATGCCCTGCCGCTCGGCCGCATCGCGGTGAACAACACCCATACCCTGGTCGGCCTGCAGGATTTCAAGATCCCGGCCGTGCTCGCCCGCCTGGCGGTGCTGAAGATCAACGGCTTCGCCGCGCGCCCCGAGGTCCTGCCGCTGGGCAAAGGTCCGGGGTCGGCCGCCTACATGCCGCACTGAGGGCGGCGGTCGCCGGATGCGCACGGTCGCGCACGGTCGCGCACGGTCGGGGTCGGCCCACGACCCTGGCATCTTCTGGTTGCATTTCCCGGATAATCGCCTGCATTGGGCTTGGTCATCATGCTCCCTGAAGGAGGCCTCCCATGGGTCTGCGCTGGCTCTTCCCGATCGCCGTGCTGCTGGCCGCCGTCAGCGGCCAGGCTGTCGCCGCCGATACCTTCACCGTCGCCATGGTGCAGGAGCTGCTGGCGGATGCCAGCCATGCGCACTTCGGCGCGACCGCCGATACCACCTTCGCCTTCGCCGGCAGGCCGATCCCGATCACCGTATCGATCGACCGCATCGGCAACATCACCGTCCGCCCGCGCATCACCGGATCGCCCTTCCGCCAGATCTCGATCGGCGTGACCACCACCGGCACTGGTGTCGTCCCCAACGCGCTGACGGTGATCACTGCCGAAGACCAGGTGCAGGGCTACACCCTGGTCACCACCGCGGATGGTGCGATCTCCGAGGTGGTGGCCGGCGGACCGGTGACCGTGCCGCCGGCCACCCAGAGAGCGCGCACCCATGACGGGCAGCCCCCGTCGCTCGCGGCCGCAACGGGCTCTCCGCCCGGTAGTGGCGACGGCTCCGACCTGGTTGATGGGTCTCCGCCGGCGCCAGCGGGCTCGCCGATCGCCGGTGCAGGCATCGTCTTCGCGCCGGGCACCTCGCCGGCATCGCAGAGCGTCAGTCCGCACTGATCCCGGGCGGCTTCCCCGCCTTGCCCCAGTCCCGCCCACAGGCCCGGCGCCATGCTGGCACCCAGGCCCCGGAGTGGTAGCATGGGGGCTATGCCGGTGCACTACGCCATCGATGGTGCGCACCGACGCGTCATCCTCACCATCTCGGGGACCTACGTCATCGACGAGATGGAGCGCTGCTATGCGGCGCTCTTCAGCGACCCCGGCTTCGTCGCCGGCCTCGATCTGCTGATCGACGGCCGCGCTTCCCGCGGCAGCCCGACGACCGTCGACCTGCGCGCCCGCGCACGGCGGGCGGGCGACCTCAAGGGGCGCTTCTCCGGGCGCATCGCCCTGGTCGCGGGCACCATGCACATCGAGTACGCCCTCGGCCGGATGTATGCGGTATTCGCCGAGGAGTACGGCGTCAGCGCCCAGGTCTTCACCACCATCCCCGAGGCCGAACGCTGGCTGGATGGGGATGCTCCGCTGCCGTCACCGTCCGGCGCTGCGCGCCCCTGACCGCGGCGGGCCAGGCAGGGCTCAGCGGCCCAGCCAGCCGCCGAGCAATTCCCAGCAGGCATGGTGCAGCAGCTGGTAGCCGCGCTCCTGCGGGATGAGCCAGTACCAGGAGACCGCCGGCAGGCGGTTGCGGTGGTCGCAGGGGATCGGCACCAGGCTCAGCCCTAGGGGCTCGCACAGCCGCAGCGCGCGCGGCAGGTGCCAGGCCGAGCTCACCAGTCCGACCCGTTGCCAGCCCCGTGCAGCGATCAGGGTCTTATAGGCGGCGAGCTCCTGGGCGGTGTTCACCGGTCCCGGCGGGATGGTGATGATGGCGGAGGCGGGGATGCCGATGCCGCGCCAGAGGCTGGCGGTGATGTCGGCGAGGTTGTTGCGGTCGCCTTCGATGCCCGCGATGTCGGTCCCCGAGGCGACCAGGTAGGGCGTCTTGCCGGACATGTAGAGGCGCGCGGCGACCAGCAGGCGATCCCCGCAGTCACCCAGTTCGAAGTGCCCCTCGGCGTCGATCTGGGTGCCCCCGCCCAGCACGCAGACGGCATCGAAGCGCGCCACCGTCGCCAGATCGCAGGCGGGCACGCCCTGCTCGAGACGGGCGATCATCCAGGTGCCGACCAGGACGTTCCCGGCCACGGTGTCGGCCAGGACGGCGGCTGAGAGCGCCAGCGCCAGTGCGGTACGGCGCGCTCGCCAGGCCGCGATCGCGATGCCGATCAGCAGCAGCCAGAGCAGTCCGACGGGCATCAGCATGAGCGCAATCATCTTCGGGTAGATGACATCGCTGCGCACCAGGCTGGCGATAGCGGCGACGGCGAGGATCAGCCCGCAGAGCATCAGCCACCAGCTGCGCGTGCGGCTGAGCCGGCCATGCCACAGCTGCTCGGCGAGCAGCACGAGGACGGCGAGCAGGAGGAAGAATGATGCGGCCATCAGCGTCCGGTCTCGATGACCGGTGCGGTGCAGGGTTCAGCCATCGACGGCCTCGCCTGCGACCAGGCGCGCCATCACCTCGCTGTCGGTGCCGACCGTCGCGCCGAGATGCAGCGCGAGGGTGAGGTAGAGCCGGGTCGCCTGGCTGAGGGCATCGGCGGCGGTGGAGGTGGCGAAGCTCGCCTGCAGGGCGCCGGCAAGGGCCTGGCCGTGCGCCTGCACGTAGATGGCGGGGTCGTCCAGCGGCACGGCCAGGCGCGGTGCGGTCAGGCGGTCGAGCCAATCGGCGGGGATGCGGCTGGGTCGCTCATTGGCGCTGAGCGCGCGCAGCTCGGCGAAGTAACCCGGCAGGGCCCCTGCCTGCGTGGACGGGATATGGCGGCTGATCACCATCGCCGCCTTGACCATGCCGTAGGCCAGCGCGGCATAGGCATCATGGGCGATCTCCGCGGCACTGATGTCCTGTTCGCGGATGTAGTCGCCTACCGCCAGCTGCGGCAGCTCGGTCACCGTCGGGCACAGCGCGAAGCAGGGCAGCTGGCTGCCGACCTGGTGGTAGACCGTGCGTCCGCTGCGGCGCCGACGGCCGAGGGGGTACAGCCGGCAGACCAGTGGGCGCTGCGCATGCACGGTGCATCCGGAGGCGGGATCGTAGAGCGCGCAGGCCGGCTTGCCGAAATGGCTCGGCGGGCCATGGGTCAGCGCGGCGCCGTTGAAGATCAGGCGGGTGCCGCCGCAATCGGTGTAGCGCTCGCGGAAGGCGGTCGCCTCCAGCCCCATGCCGGAGGCCAGGCGCGCCAGTTCCCACGGGCAGATGAAGATCTGGTGGCCATGGCAGCAGGTGCCCAGCCGGGTGCAGGTCAGGTGCACGCGGTCGGTATCGGTCAGGTCGCTTGCTGAGCTCGGGGACGCATCCGGGGCCATGGACGAGTCGTAGGGCCGGGTAGGCCCAGGAGAAGCCGGATTTGCGCGCGGATGGCGGGCTTGGCGGCTGGGTGAGCGCGGCTAGCATGGCGGCCCACCCGCTCCGCCGCCAGGAGCGGCCCGCCCGCCCGGACGAAAGGACATCGCCATGGCCACCGTGATCCGCTGGGGCATCCTCGGCCTGGGGGCAATCGCCACCAAGTTCGCCAACGATCTCGTCCACGTCCCCGACGCCCGCCTGGTGGCGGTCGGCTCGCGGACGCTCGACAAGGCCACCGCCTTCGCCGCCGGTTTCCAGGGCGTGCGCGCCTATGGCTCCTACCAGGAGCTGGTGGCCGACCCGGGCATCGACGCCGTCTATGTCGCGACACCGCATCCGATGCACCGCCAGGACACCATCCTCTGCATCGAGGCGGGCAAGGCGGTGCTGTGCGAGAAGCCGATGGCGGTCAACCACGCCGAGCTCGAGCAGGTGATTGCCATCGCACGCCATAAGCAGGTGTTCCTGATGGAGGCGATGTGGACGCGCTTCCTGCCGGCCATGGTCAAGGTCCGCGAGTGGCTCGCAGAGGGGCTGATCGGGGAGCCGCGCATGCTGAGTGCCGACTTCGGCTTCCGCTGCGCCTATGATCCCGCCAGCCGCCTGCTCGATCCGCGGCTGGGTGGAGGTGCGCTGCTCGACGTCGGGGTCTATGCGGTCGCGCTGGCGCATCAGCTGTTCGGCAACCCCTTGCGCGTCACCGGTCTGGCGGCGATCGGCGAGACCGGGGTGGACGAGCAGTCGGCCTTCGTCTTCGCGCATGCCGCCGGAGCTTTGTCGGTGCTCTCCTGTGCGGTGCGCACCGCCACCCCTCAGGAGGCGCGCATCGACGGTACCGAGGGCCGCATCGTCATCCCGTCCTTCTGGCATGCCAGCTCGGCGACGCTGACCAGCGGCAGCCGGAGCGAGAGCGTGCAGATGCCGCTGCAGGGCAACGGCTACCAGCACGAAGCCATCGAGGTCGGCCGCTGCCTGCGCGAGCACCTGCGCGAGAGCCCGCGCATGACCCATGCCGAGTCGCTGAGCATCATGCGCAGCATGGACGAGCTGCGCCGGCAATGGGGACTGCGTTATCCCGCGGATCTGGCGTCCGGCAACCGTGCGCCGGCCGGCGCATGAGCACCCGCCCCGGACATGCACGGTGTGCGGCTCCACCTGCCGTCGCCGCGCTCCTGACGCTGTTGGCGCTCCAGGCGCTCCTGCTGCCGGCCCTGTCGACGGCCGGCGAGATGAGCTTCAGCGATTTCGACCGGCGAGCGCGCGCCGGGGAGACCCTGACGGTGGTGTTCTTCGGCGCCTCGCTGACTTGGGGCGCGAATGCCACGGACCCACAGCGCACCTCCTACCGCGCCCGCATCGGTGAGCGGCTCGAGCAGACCTACCCGGCCGCGCACCTGCACTTCGTGGACGCGGCGATCGGCGGCACCGGTTCGCAGCTGGGGGTCTTCCGCCTGGAGCGCGATGTCATCGCCCATCATCCCGACCTGGTGTTCCTCGATTTCTCGGCCAACGACGACATCACCTCGGCGGACGAGGAGACCTTGGCGAGCTACGAGGCGATCGTGCGCCGCCTGGTGGGGGGCATCGGCATCCCGGTGGTGCAGGTGCTGTTCCCCTTCCAGTGGAACATCGGCCCCGGCACGCTCGAGCACATGCCCCGCCGCACGGCGCACCTCGCCATCGCGCAGGCCTATGGCACCGGTGTTGGCGATGCCATCGCCCTGATCAACCAACGGGTCGCTGCCGGCGCCCTGGTGCCCGCGACGATCTGGCCCTATGACGGCGTGCATCCTGGCGATGCCGGCTACGCGGTGTTCGCCGAGGCGGCCTGGCAGGGTTTCATCAACGCGGTCGCCGAGGGACGCCGCTGCGCCGCGCCGGCGGCGATGCTGTACGCGTCCACCTACACCGAGGCGGTGCGCGTCCCGCTCGCCAGCCTGGGTGCGCTGCCGGCCGGCTGGCATGTCGATCACCCGCATCTGACCTCGGCCTTCTTCGACATGCTGATGTCGCGCTGGCTCGACCAGGAGTCGGTGGCGGAGTGGGGCGGGGAGCCGGCGGGAGTCAGCGCAGCCGCGCAGCCGCTGCTGGTGCGCTTCCACGGCAGCATGGTCCTGCTGTTCGGCGAGTCGACGCTGGCGACCGGGACCTACCAGGCCTCGATCGACGGCACGCCGGTCACCGAGACGGTGAAGGGCGCCAAGGTCCCGCTCTTCGATCCCGGGCAGTTCGCGCGCAGCTGCGGCGGCAACGTGCATCTGGTGAAGGTCCTCGCCAGCGGCCTGGCGCCCGGGCAGCCGCACGTGCTGATCATCACCCCGCAACCGAGCGCCCGCGCCGCGACGGAACTGCGCCTGGAATCGATCTGCGTCGCCGGACCGGGGGCGCAGGTCGAACGCCCCGCCGCGGCGCCCTAGGCGGCGCGGCGGGGCTGCCTGCATGCTGGGACCCCGGCCGCCTCAGGGTGGCGATGGCGCCACCGGGCGTCCCGTCGTCGCCGAGGCATAGGCCGCCTCGATGATCGCCACCGCCTTGCGCGCCTCCTGGCCGCTCAGCTCCAGGGGCGACTTCCCAGCCAGGCTGTCGAGCAGGGCCCTGATGTTGCGCGTGTGGTTGCGATGGGTGATCGCCATCGGGTCGGAGGCGCCGCCACCGTGGCGTGTCGCGCCGGCGAAGGCGGTGCGCAGCGCGGCATCACCGGGCAGCTCGCTGCGGAAGGCCCACTGCGTCAGCTGGTCCTCCATCACCTCGGCGCTGCCATCGCGGCCGCCGATGTGCAGGCGGCGCAGCGAGCCGGGATAGCAGGCGGTGGTGGCGAGCAGCTGGCCGAGGCCGCCATCAGCGAAGCGCAGGTTGACCACCGCCGCATCCTCGACCTCGATCGCACCAGGGGGGTGGCCAAGGGTCGCGGTCCAGGCCGAGACCTCGATCACCGCGCTCGCGCCGGACGCACCGCTCTGCGCCAGCCATTGGACCAGGTCGACGCCATGGATGGCCTGGTTCATCAGCGCCCCGCCGCCATCGAGGGCCTTGGTGCCGTGCCAGCGGCCGGGGGCGTAGTAGGCGTCATCCCGCCACCATGGCACCGTGCAGGTGATCAGCGGATGGGCGCCGAAGCGGCCCTGGTCCGCCGCCTCCTTGAGCGCCTGGTTCACCGGGCTGAGGCGCTGCTGGAAGATCGCACCGAAGGTGACGCCGGCGGCGGCGCAGGCGGCGATCATGCGGTCGATGCGCTCCAGGGTGATCTCGAGCGGCTTCTCGCACAGCACGTGCACACCGCGCGCCGCAGCCGCGAGCACCGGTTCGAGGTGGGCGCCAGAGGGGGTGGTGATGCACAGCACATCGGGATGCTCGGCTGCGAGCATGGCATCGACGTCGCGGTAGGCGCTCCCACCGTGGGTGGCGCAGAACTGCTCGGCCTTGCCGGCACCGCGGGCGCAGGCGGCGACCAGGCGCGCGTCGCCCAGCTCGGCAATGGCACGTGCATGGATGGCGGCGATCGCGCCGCAGCCGGCGATCGCGAAGGTATAGGTCATGGACGGCCCTCGCGCGGCAGTGTGCAGCGCCAGGCCGTGCGCGCCACTCTCAGCACTCGTCGGCACCCGCCAGGCGGGCGCCGCTATTTCGCTGGCGCCTGCCCGGAGAGCTCCGCCGGCGTGAACGGCTCGCCGCGCGACCCGAGGGCCTTGCGCTCCGCCGCGACCTCGGCGGCGGTGACCGCCTCGGCGCTGTTGCCGAACGAGGAGCGGATGTAGCTGAGGATGGCGGCGATTTCCTCATCCTTGAGGTTGTACGACAGCCCCGGCATCAGCGGGCCGATGTCCGGCTGCTTGAACAGCTTGCCGCTGACGGTGATCGGTCCGGAGATGCCCAGGAGCGCGATGCTCAGGCTGAGCCGCTTGTTCCCGGTGATCCATTCCGAGCCCGCCAGCGGCGGGCCGAGGCCGAACAGGCCCTTGCCGTCGGGACTATGGCAGACGGCGCAGATCTCGAGGAATTTGGACTGCCCGAGGGGCAGCACGCTGGCCTTCGACTGCCTGGCGCTCTCGGCGGCATTGAGCAGCAGCATGGCCTTGGGCGCGCGCGACAGCTGCTCCGGCTTCATCCCCTGGCGCGCCGCGGCGGACTGCTTGAGTTCGGCGATGAGCTCCTTCGCCACGTCGGCATGGGCCTGGAGATGGCTGATGGCATCGGCCTCGCCGCCGCCCAGGCCGGAGAGCAGGGCGTCGCGCACTATCCCGTCGCGGCCATGCGTGACCGCCAGATCGGCCACCGCTGCCCAGGCGCTCGCCGAGCCGCCGACCGCCAGGGGTCCGGCGGAGAGCCCGGCCTGCACGGCGACCTCGGGCGAGGCCGAGCCGGCGGCCAGGGTCTTGACCAGCGCCCCGGCGGCCTCGGCCTGCGGCGTGCCGGCGAAGGACTCGGCCAGGCGGATGACCTCGGCGACTACCCGCGGGTTGCTCGAGGCGGCCGCGGCGGTGAGCGTGGGCACGGTGAGGCCGCCGAGGCCTTCAAGGGTCCAAAGCGCATGCACCCGGGCCAGCGGGTTCTCGCTCGCTCCAGCGAGGGTGGACAGGGCCGCGACCATGGTGGTGCCGCCGCGCTCGATGAGCACGCGCTGGGCGGTCTCGCGCCACCATGAGCTGGGGCTCGAGAGGTAGGCGATGATCTCGATCGAGGTCTGGCTGCTCATGGCAGGGCGCTGGGCCGGACCAGCGGCCCCGGCCGACGCCGAGGTGACGCGGAAGATGCGGCCATATCCGGCCGGGGCCTCGTCCTCGAGGTGGCGCTCCTTGACCTGGCGCTTGAGGTAGGGGGTCATGTAGGCCCGGTGCTGCAGGATGCCCTTGTGCATGTCGACGACGTAGAGCTCGCCGTTCGGTCCGACATAGGTGTATACCGGCCGGAAGCGCTCATCGGTGGAGGCGAGGAAGGCATGGCCGGGATTGGCGTGCGTCACCTGGGTGGTGCCGGAGTCCTCGTGCACCGCAGTGTAGCGCATCACCAGGTTGCCGGCCGGCTCGGGCACGAAGATCGAGTTGTTGGCGGACCCGAAGGCGCCGCCGCGGTAGATGATCGGCGCGCAGCCGGCGGTGTACTGCTTGAGCCGCCAATCGTCGCCCACCTCCTGGTGGAACCCGCCATCCTTGCCGCCCGAGCGGATGTAGGCGCGATTGCATCCCGGATTCACGCGGATCGGATAGACGGCATTGTCCGGGGCGAAGTAGCTGATCTTCTGCCGCCATTTGAAGGCCGGATTGCGCAGCGAATCGCTGGGCGGGAGGATGTCGCCTTGCATCGCCAGGCTGTTGTTGTTGGTCAGCAGGCGGCCGTAGTCATCCTGGGTCATTCCCCACTGCCCATGCGCCTCGGTGATGTCGCGCTCCCAGCGTCCGCCCCGCTCGCGGTAGCGGAAGCCGCAGGCGCCGCTGTAGTACCAGTTGTCGAGCGCCAGCATGCAGCCGCTCGAGCGGTGCTCGACGTTGCCGGCTCCGGCATAGGCGGGATCGATCACCTGCGGCGCGCCGACCGCCTTGCCTCCGACACGCGGAACGACATAGAGCGCGTTCTGGTCGGCGAAAACCAGGGCCTTGGCGGCGAAGCTGATGGCGCGCGGCAGCAGCAGATTGTCGAGGAAGACCGCATGCTTCTGGTAGATGCCGTTGGCATCGGGATCCTCATGCACCGAGATGCGCCCGATCGGGGAATTCTCGCCGGTGCCCTCGGTGTCGATCATGTAGCCGCGCATCTCGACGACGAACAGCCGGCCATCCTCGTCGATCGCCATGGCCACCGGATCGACGATCAGCGGCTCGGCGATCAGCGGGGTGATGGCGAAGCCCTTCTCGAGATCGAAGCCGGCCAGCGATTCGGCCACCGTCAGGTGGGGAGCGGGCGGGATCACCACGCTGGCGGGCGGATCGAGGTCCATCGGATTGCCGCCGGCCTTGTCGGCGGCCGGCAGGAGGGCGGCGCCCAGGACGAGGCTTGCCGAGAGGATGCGCAGGTGAGTCGTGACGTGCATGGACGCCTTCCGGTGCTGGGCCAGATGTGGATGTCGAACTGATGGAGCGGGGGCGGGGGTCGAAGTGGAGTCGGAGGCGGGAGAATGGAGAGCGTGGGGGGACTGCAGGGTATTCCATCAGAGAGGACAGGTGGTATCAGGGTCCACCATGCGGGAAAAGCGCAGTCCTGGCAAAGTACGGCATCGGATCTCCATCCTCTTGCTATGCAATGTCCTGTGTCATGACTCACGTGACAAGAATGAGTGGAAACCACTGTGTGTCACACGCCATTGACCCGGCCGTTCCCGCACCTGACCAGCCATTCGCCGCCGTGGGGCGATCAGCCGTATCGGCATCGAGCACCCCCTGCTGCTCGGGCTGATCAGGCGCCTGGTGAGCGGGCAGGTGGAGGGCGCGGCGACCATCGCGCAGGTGCCACACCGACCGCTGTCGGAGCTGCCTGTGGGGCGAATGCCCGAGCATCCCCAGCCCCGATCGGTAGAATGCCGGCAACGTGCGCCGACGGCGACGTCCCTGCGTCCAACCATCGTCCAGGGGGTAACAGTGTATGTCGGATGCGTCACTCGATGAACGCTTGCATCAGCTCGAAGACTCGGTTGCGACTCTCAGCAGGAAGCTCGACCTGGTCAATGGCCTGGTCATGCGGCATCTGGGCCAGGCGACCCCGCCGCGCGGCGAACTGGTGCTGAGCGAGAGCGCGACCGAGCGCATCAGGCAGCCGCCGACCGAACGCGCCCAGCGTTCTTAGCGGGGCTGCGGGGCGGCCGCCGGCACCTCGTGCCCGGTGAGCGTCGCCGCGACCACGTCGGCGATGCGATGGGCGCCATGCGCATTGGGATGGACCTGGTCCAGGCAGTCGGCCTTGGCATCGAGCAAGGCGGTATGCAGATCGATCAGCGGCGTGCCAGTGGCTGCTGCGACCGAGCGGATGGCCGGGATGGTGGCGCCGACGAGCAGGGATTCGCTCAGCCCCCATTGCCCCGGGAACAGCGGAATGGGAGCGCAGATCCACACCCGCGGATGGCTGTCGAGGGCGCGGAACTCGGCGATGATGCCGGTATAGTCGCCGGTGAACTCGGCGCCGTGGCGATCCCAGGTGGCCTGCCGCGAATCATTGGTGCCGAGCATGATCACCGCCACGTCCGGTCTGAAATCGAGCGCCGGCCGGAGGTCGAGCGGATCCTGCTTGCGCAGCAAGGTGCGGCCGCCGACGCCGAAATTGACCACCTGCCAGTGCGGACCGAGCAGCTGCTGGAGTTGCGCTGGATAGCTCTCATGCGCCGGATCGGCGGTGCCGACGCCGAAGGTGATGCTGTCCCCCACGCAGGCTACGCGCACGGGATGGTCATAGGCCGCTGGGTCGATGGCCGCGCCGGCATCGCCGGCCACTGCGGCGATCTTCAGGAAGCAGAGCGGCACGCTGCTGAGCAATACCGAGCAGCGCAGGACGGAGCAGAGCAGGAGGAGCGCAGATCGAAAGCCGGATGCCGCGGTGGTCGTTGCAGGGATGGTCATGGCAGGGCGGAGGATGCCGGGGTGCGCTCACCTCGCAAGCTGCTGCCTGGGCGGCCTAGGCCGCTATCCGACAGTGGCGAGATCGGCGTGGAGCTCTCCTCTGGCCTGCAGGGGCAGGCTCAGCCAGCCAGTTGCCATGGCCATCGTACAATGTGACCTGTGAGCGGGACACGGACGATACGACCCCTTCGAATGAGGTAACCGGTGACGAGTACTCGCTGGACCGTCTCGGGAGGAATCGAGAGTCAGCTGCCTACGGGAGCCTTCAGGATGGCCACATCCTTCGTAACCATCGACTCCGCATAGCGCCATGCGCATGGGAGCCAACCAGCTGCCCATACCGGACCCTTACCAATCTGAGGATGTTGTCGCTTGGCTGCGCACGCGCTTAACGACAGACAGTTATACGGACGTATAAACAGGGAGTCGGTCATGGCCAGCAAGGCCGCCGCCAAATGCACCATTGCCGCCGAAAACGAGGACCTCAAGCCATGGGGCAACTCGCGAGGGTACGCGACTGCGCAAGGCGCTACCCCCATGGCCTGGCACGTCGCTGATCGCGGCGCTGGTCGCGGGCCCGGCGGACGCGGCACCGGCGTGGTAGTGCTCGCCCTCCTGCTGTGCCCCGGCTGCCGGAACGAGGCCGCACGCGATGACCGCCCGATCGCCGACCTGTCGCCCGCCGAACGGGCCTGGTGGCAGGCGGGTGCGGAAGCTCCTGCGGATGGCGGGCGGCTGGTGCGCGTGCGCAGTCCGCGCTACCGGTTCCTGGCCGGCAGCTGGGTCGACACCCAGGGATGGGAGTGGCTGTGGGTGCCCGCGGGCCAGGCGCTGCCCGACAGCGCCTCGACGGACGCGCCCGCCTCTTCGGGGGGACAGGAGGCGGCGCCGTGAGGGGGCCGCCATCCCGACGGCTGGGCGCTGCGGTGATGATCCTCGCGCTGGGGGTGGCATCGGCATCGGGAGCGGATGCCGATCTGCTGGTCCTGCTCGATGACCAGGTCACCCAACCGCTCGGGATGGTGGCGGCGGCGGATCGCGCCTGGATGGTGCTGCTGGAGGATCCCCGCCTGCCCATCGGCTCCCGGCCGCGGGCGTGCGCCGGCTGGGCGGCCAGCACCGCGCTCATCCTGACCATGGGCGACGAATGGCGCCATCAGCGCCAGCAATGGGGTCTGGCGCCCAGCGCGAGGACACCGGCCAGCGATCCGTGGAGCCAGCCGGTGCTGGTCTCGCCGACGCTGCCCTATGCCGACCAGCCGGTGAGCGGTGCCGATGACCCGGCGGCAGCGGAGCTGGATGCCTGGCTGGGCGATGGCCTGGCCGGACCGTCGTGCCTGGGCACGGCCGCCCGGCGCATCAGCGCCGGCGGCGAGCCCTTCCTGCTCGCCAACCTCGCCATCGGCGGTGCGGCCTTCCTCGAAGCGGCCTCGAGCCATGGGTGGGCGTCATCGGTGAGCCTGGTGGCGAATGGGCAATGGCAGCTGGTACGCGGCTTGTCTGGTGGTGGACCATTGGTGATGCCGTGGCCGTGGGACGGGACAGGGCAGGCTGGCGGCGGATCGACCGCCACGGCAGCGGCGCTGCGCAGCCTGGCTGCCGCCGCTGCGGCGCGGCAGGCGGCGCGGGCGGCGGCGGCGGAGCCGCTGTGGTCAACCTTCTGGCGGCAGTGGAATGCGATCTACGGCATCACCGTCGCCTGGCCCGGGAGCTGGCGGATGCTCGCGGCGTGTGCGGTGCCGGCCCTGCTGGAGGATGCCGTGACGTCGCTCACTCGTGGCGCTGGCACCCCGCCTGGCGCAGCGATCCAGGTGCCGGGTGAGCCGTCAGCGCTGATCGTGTTGGCAGGCGGTCCTTCGCCGTGGGCGGGGCTGCTGCCGCTGGGAGCGGGGAATGGACCAGCCCAGGTGCGCCAGGTGCAATGCCTGCTGCGGCTCGGAATGCCCGGCTCGCCACCGCCCGCCGCCTGCGTCCTCTCGCAGAGCGCGACCTGCTGGAGCCGGGCGTGTGCCGACCTGCTGATCATCGAGCAGCTGCTGGCCTTGTGCGCCTGCGACGGTGGCTCATCGGCTGGGCCTACAGCCGTGCCGCTGTCCTCGGTCGGTGCGGGCTATGCATCGGGTGGAGCGATCAGCCTGGCACTCGCGCCGGTCGTGGCGCTGGTGCATGGCGAGATCATCCAGGAGGCGCTCGGCCGGACGCGCAGCGCGTCGAATGACCAGGTTGCGGCGCTGGTGGCGGATGCCCTGGCGCAGGCGTGCTCGCTGCGCGCAGCGCTGCTGGGCTGCCTCGATCATGGGGACCCGGCGGTCATCTCGTGCCAGGAGGGCTTCGATGCCGTCTGCGGCCAGGTGACCCAGGCGGTCGGTGCGGGGACGCAGGCGCTGGCGGCCTGGGCGATGGTGATGAGCGATGCCGGCGCCATCGACCTCTGCACCCAGGAGGAACTGGTCCTCGCGCTGCTTGCGAGCGCAGCGGGATTGCCGGATGCAGCCGGCGTGTCCACCCTCCAGCAGGAGCTGCGGCTGCTGCGCTGCGGGCTCGCGTCGGTGGTGGCCGATCCGCCGCTGCTGGGCAGCCGCATGGTGCAGGCCGTGACCGGCGTGGACGTCGCCGAGTACCGCCAGACCGATCTCGTCCCGCCTGAGGACCCCGATATCGATTTCTGGACCTATGCCTGCACGGCCTTCCTGTTCCCGAAGATGCGCAGGCAGGATCACCGGCTGTTCCTCGCTGCGCTCGCGCAGGAGTGGGTGCGTGCCACCGCAGCGTCGCTGCTGGCGGCCGATGGGCTGGTGGATGCCCAAGTGGATTGCCTGCGGCTGTCGTGGGGGGTCCACCGGGCGTCGCGGATGGACCGCCATCCAGGATGGGACGGCGCATTGCCCCGCAGCAGGCCATGAGCGGGACACCACCACGCCGAAGATGCGGAGGACGGAGTCGACGTGCGGCGAGAGCACTCTGCGCGATGGCGCTGAAATCATGCAGGTGATAATGCTTTGCAGGTGATGCACTTGCATTGAGCTATCGACCTCTGTGGTGGTCCTCCCGTGGTTCGCGGCTATGGTGTACAATTATTCGGCGATCGGGTGGATGGTCACCAATCAGGAAGGCGCATGCTCAGCGACGAGATCAATGCCCTGGTCCACCAAGTTCGCGACGGGAATCCGTCGGCCTTGGCGGAGCTGATGGCGCGGGTCCAGCGCGAGGTGCGCGTCGACAGTGCGGCGTGCGCGGCCAGCGTCGGCATGTCCGACGCCGTCGTCGCCGAGATCTGGACCCGATTCAAGCCGGAGCTCCAGGAGGCCGAGGCGGTGGTGCGTGGCACCTCCGCCGGAAACCTCATCGGATCGCCGATCCCGGGGTTGATCGACCGTCTGCGCCAGGCGGCACGTGAGCGGCTCCATCAGCAGCTCCTCGCCAGCGCGCAGCAGGCGGTCGACCATCATGATGCGCTGCTGCACATCGCCACCCGTTCGGCGAGCGAAGCCCTGCAAACCGGGGATGCCGGCTCGGCACGCAGCCTGGCCGAATCCCTGTCGGAGCGGATGAAGCAGCTTCCCCCAGCGGCAACCGGATTGATCGAGCGGCGTTATCGCGATCGCCTGAGCCTCATCGAGCTCGCCGCCAAGCAGGGTCAATCGCCCGAGGAGCTCGCGGGAGCGCTCTGCCGCATGCGCATGGTCATCGACTGGAGCGCCAATGGCCAGGTGAGCGTCGATCCCGGCGACAGCCGCTTCCCCCTCCACATAGAGGAATACATCGAGGGGACCATCAGCGACGATGTCCGCATCCAGTTCGGCCAGGAGTTGATGGACGATATCTCGCGTTCGGCCGCATTCGAACGCCAGATTCGCGTCGATATGGTGCTCGCAGCCCTGTATCATCCTTTTGCGCTCGCCGCCGAGGACGATTCGGCCCAGCGACCGATGCCGGCGGGCAGCCACCAGATGATCGGGGCAGCAGCCCCATCCTCCAGGAAGTCCGCACCACTGCGCATCAGCTCGGATCGCCAGGCGCCACCCCAACGAGCCGCGTCGAGCGGGGCACCGTGGATGATCATCAGCATCGTCTTGATGGTTGTCGGGATCGCAGCACTGGCGCTGCTCACGCGCTCGCACCCGGCGGCATCCGTGACCTCGCCGTCCTCAGTCTCGACCACGACCACCACCACGATCGCCGCGGCGCCGGAATCCGGCACCCAGACCCCCGGCGCCACCCTGGGTCAGGTGCAGCAAAGCCTGGGCACCGCCTACCTCGACTCCCCTGGTCGCCATATCCTCGCCCAGCCGGGCATGACGATCGCTGCTGGCCAGCACCTCGAGACCACCGGCAGCAGCAGCCTGCTGAAGGTGGCGTTGGCCGACCATGCTGAGCTCGTCCTGAACGCGAATACCGCGATCCACACCGGCGACACCGGTCAGATCCTGGTCGAGCATGGCGTCGTGCAGTTCAATGGATCGCCATCCGGCAAGGCCGTCCAGATCGTCAGTACGCACGTGCTCTGCGAGGCGAGCAATGCCGCCTTTGCGCTCGAGGTCGGCAGCGATGGCGACCGCCTCGAGGTGGAGCGGGGCGCCGTCTCGCTGGGTCAGCCAGGCACGACCACGGCGATGGTGGTCATGAGCGGAGACCGCGCCGAGATCGATGCGCATCACGGGATCTCCGTTGCGAGCGGGGGCCGATTGGTCCGCGGCATCGCATTCAGCGCCGCCGGCGCGCGGATGAAGGGTGTGCGCTGGCTGTCCCGCCGGCAGGCGCTTGCGGATGGACTGCAGGTGACTGCGGGAGGGGATGCCGATGCCGCCAGCGCGGTGCACGATCCGGCGCTCGATCCCGAGCTCGCTGCACTGCTGTCGGCAGGCATCCCCAGCTCCCAGGGCAGCGTCGCCTTCACCCAGTCGCTCCCCAATGGCTCCTATGACGTGGAGTTCTGGGTCGCAGGAGATTCCGCCAGCCTCGGGTCCCTGAGGCTCGGTGATGCGCCAGGCACAGCGGCCACACCGCTGATGCGCAGGTCCGGATGGGGAAAGATCGGTCCGGTACGCACCGCCATCAGCAACGGCCATCTCGCGGTCAGCATCCTGGGCATCCCCGATCATCAGGTCTGCGGGGTGGCGATCTCCACGGCCGGCGCCAATCCAGGGCGCATCCCGCCCATGGTGTTCCTGGCGGACCCGACGCCGGACCGCCGGGAGGTCCTGCCCGGACCGCTGACGCTTGCCGCCGAGGCCTATGATCCCGATGGCGTGATCAGGGAGATCGAATTCGCCGCCAATGGCGCGGTCATCGGCAAGGTCTCGGTGGCTCCATACACGCTGCAGTGGTCCGACCAGCGGCCGGGGTCCTATCAGCTCTCGGCACGCACTATCATGTCCTCTGGTGCAGGTGCGGTAACGGAGGCCTTCGCTGTCGCCATCGCGAAGCCGCCGCCGCCGAAGCCGACGCTCGCGCTCCAGATCGAATCGATTGGCGCTGCGGCCACCGCTCCCGCGACCATCCAGCTGTCGGTCAAGCCCGAGCATGTCGCATCAGCGATCGCCAAGGTCGAATTCAGCGCCTCGGGCAACCCAATCGGCGTCGCCACCGCAGCGCCGTACCAGGTGGCCTGGGAGCGGGTGGCCGCCGGCACCTACGAGGTCTCCGCGCTGGCCACCCTGGCGGGTGGCGTGACGCTGGCATCGGCGCCCCAGAGCATCGTCATTGCCGCGCCCGTCCATCGTCCGCCCCAGGTCAGCGTGGAGAGCCCGACCGATGGCGAGGAGCTCAGCGAGGCCGCTCGGCCGTCGATCAAGGTCAAGGCGACGGCTTTCGAGGCGAAGCTCACCAAGGTCGAAGTCATGGTCGACGGCCAGAAGGTGGGGGAATCCGCGGCGGCGCCCTACGCCAGCACGTGGACGGGCGTCACACCCGGCCTCCACCACATCCAGGCGATCGCCAGCGATGACCATGGTGCGAGCGCATCCTCGGAAGCGATCAGCGTGATCATCGGCAAGGGGAATGCCTTCCCGATGATCCGCGGCATCCATCTCGGCGGCCCCGGAGTCGAGATCGATGGCCAGGCCTGGATCTCCCGTGAGCAGGCGTTGGCGGACGGCCTGACCATCAGCAGCGGCAAGGAGACCCCCGAGCCGGCCCCGCCCAGGGCTCGTCTCGAACCTGGCCTGGTCTCCTTGCTCAGCAGCTCGTACCAATCCGACCAGGATGAGCTGCGCCTGAACCAGGAGACTGCCGATGGCATCTACCAGGTCTCGCTGTGGATGTTCGAGGGCAAGGCGGGGAATGCCCATGTCGCCGATGTCGAGGTGCAGGGTGTCAAGCAGCCGCAGGCGATCGGCACCCTGGTCAAGGGCGAATGGGCACGCTATGGCCCCTATTTCGCCCGGGTGAGGAACCAGAATCTGACCGTGGTGCTGCGCAGGAAGGGCTCCACCCCGCCCATCCTCGCTGGACTGTCGCTGGCCGCTCCCCAGGAGACGACCGTCGCGAGGCCGCAGCTCGAGGTGCTCTTCGATTCCATCAAGGCCTATCAGACCCCCAACACCGGACAGTGGGCGACGGTGACACCGCATGGCGTGCTCACCCCCGATTGGCCGCGAGAGAGCAAGATCATCCCGCCCGGAGGCGGGTCGGGGAGCATCGATTTCGGCCCAGGAGGAGGGAACACCACCTACGGCGTCGATTTCAATGGCCTCGGAGCGGGGATCCGCAACTGGAAGTCGTTCACCATCTCGGCCTGGATCAACTGCCGCAATTTCCAGACCGGCCCAGGCGGCAATCGCATCATCTCCTGCACCACCGGCAAGGATGGCTTCGAGCTGGTGGTCCTCGGCAACGGCACCATCGACCTGGGCGTGAATTCCTGGGATGACTGGAGCGGCATCCCGGCCAGCACGCCGGGGAAGATCGCCGCCGACGACAAGCTGCCTCGCGAGAACTGGCGCTTCGTCGCGGTCACCTACGACAGCACCCTCCCTAAGGAGCAGGTGCGCTATTTCATCGGCACCCGGACGGAGCCGGCGATCCTGGACCGTGCCGTCGACAGCACCCGCGGCCCGATCGCAGGCAATCCGCCGACCTTGATCACCATCGGCAATGTGCCCTTCGAGGTGAAGGATCGCAATCGCAACGACCTGTTCCATGGCCTGATCGATCAGGTGAGATTGTGGGGCAGCGCAGCCAATGGCAGCGGAGCGCTGACCCCGGACCAGATCCTCCTGCTCCAGGGGATGAGCCTGCGGCAATCGCTGCGCCCGACGGTGAGCAGCGCCGATGCGGTGGTCGCGCAGGGCCTGGTCGTGTGGCTGAATGCGCAAGCCGGCATCCAGGCCACCACCGACCGGGTCGCGCAATGGCTGGATCTCTCGGGCTCCGGCCACCATGCCCGGCAGGACAAGGCCGGCGTCCGTCCGCTGCTGGTGCGCAAGGCCATCAATGGCCTGCCGGCGCTGCGGTTCACCGGCGAGGAATGCTTCGATCTGGTCAACAGCGCCGAGCTGGAGTCGGCCAGCATGACGATGATGGTGTGGATCAGCCAGGAGGCCTATTCGGCGACCGGCGATACGCGCCGCTGGATCGCCGGCAAGAACGGCAATGAGACCACCGATGGCGATCTCACGCTGCTCACCATCGGGGAGCATCCAGCCGGATTCGTCAACATCGGCGGGGGTGCGGACCACCAGGGGGACATCGCGGGCACGTCGCTGCTCGCTGCGCGCTCCTGGAACCATCTGGCGCTGTCCATCGATGGCGCCAAGGAGCGGCTGTTCGTCAATGGCAGGCTGGAGGCCGAGCATCCGACCAGCCAGATGCGCAATCCGGGGCATTCCCCGTTCGTCGTCGGCCGCCGCGCCGATCACTGGGGCGAGTGGGGTGGCCTGATCGACGAGTTCAGGGTCTATGACCGCGCATTGAGCGAGCAGGAGATCGCCCAGATCGAGCACCACCTGCGCACGCGCTTCTTCAGCCCGGTCAATTCCCCCGTCGCCATGGCCTTCACCTTCGTCGGCGGCCAGGAATTCCCGGGCGCCAAGGGCTCGCTCGAGCGCGATCCGTCGACCGCCCATGGCAGCGCATCATCGTTCAAGCTCACCGGGGACTTCACCGGCGGTGGCGCCTATGTCGGGGTGTGGACGACCATCCCGCCCATGGACGGCAAGGCCGAGAGCGAGCTGCATATGTGGGTCAGATTCGCGACTCCCATGGCCTCGATCGGGCTGAGGATCGCCGATGCCACCGACCAACTGCATCAGAAGACGGTCCCCCTCGCCACCACCACGGATTGGCAGGAGATCGTCGTGCCCCTGGCATCGCTGGATGGCTGCGAGCATTGGGGGGGTGCGAATGACGGGAAGTGGCATGACGCGGTCAAGGCGTTGGGGGTCAACATCGCCCCCACGGCGGACAACAAGGTGCCCGTGCTGTGGATCGATGATGTGAGCATCAAGTAGCAATGCTGGTATATCCGAATCCATCG
>PLEW01000034.1 GCA_003136555.1 Planctomycetota bacterium
GCAACCACAACCTACCCGGCAGGCGAGGGTTTTTCTCCCAAAGAGTGGAAATAAAAATATCGGATCTGAATACCCATGCCAGTATCTAAATGGGATCATCCCATTCGCTCCTAAAACACCGCCAGCCGCCGAATCCCAGGTCAGTCTCATCCTGGGTTTCGGCTGCCGGTTGGAGACGGGCCGGACCTATGCCGTGGCGCGTGCGGCTTTCTTGGCCTTGGCCGCTTCCTTGGCTGCGACGAGGGCAGTCTTGATGACCGCGGCCTTGTCCTTGAGCGCGACGATCGCCACCTTGGTTTTGGAGAGTTTGGAAGTGAGAGCTGCAATGGAGGCCATGGAGGTCCTTGGTTGGTGAGAGTGCATTCAATCGACAGGGATGGGAATTCCAATTGAAATGCGCCTCCATGTCGAGTGTGTCGAGCACTCTTCATCGGTGACGCTGGCCAAGCGAACGATTCATCTGGCAGAAATCAGCAGATCCCGCTCGATCCTCATGCATGATCATCACCCTGGTTGAGCCGTGCATTCATGCGCATGCGCGCGCACGCAGCTCAGGGTGCCAGGCTGATGATCGCTTCGGCGATGCGCCGGCACCAGTCGCCGCAGCGTGCCGCTGCGGGCGTGCGCAGGCCCTGGCCGACCAGGGCACCGGCGTTCTCTCCCGACAAGCCATGGACATCGGGCAGGAAGGGGATCTCGCGGTCGAGCTCGGCAAGCAGGGCGGTCGCTGCTGTCACCGCGGACGCACGCTTCCGATCGGCTGTCGCGAGCGCGAGCGCATCCTGGAGGGTGACAAGGTAGGTCGCATCGGTGATGCCCTCGGCGACATCGAAATACACCGACTTGAACAGCATCGCACCGGCAAAGCGCTTCGGCGCGCGCGGCGAGAAGCCATCATTCCCGGTGAAGGGATTATACCATTCACCTTCGTTCGGATAGCCCTGGGTCGTACCGCCATCCGACGAGCAGAAGTGCCATTCCCACCTCCCGACTGCGCCCACCCGGTGGAGGTAGAAGCCCCATGACAGGCGATCCATGCCGGTGTTATAGAGCCACAGCGGTGTGGTGGCCGCGATCGCCCCGCGCATCAGCCGCTCGGACCCGCTGCCCGCATGCGTCGAGATGATCCCGGCATGGCCGATCAGGGTCGTGTACTCCTTGCCCTCGCGCGCATCGCCCATCGGCGTGACGAAGCCGGTTGGAATGCCGGCCTCGCGCATCCAATCGGCGTAGATGATGGTCTGCGCGAGGGTGCGATTCCACGGATTGGGGACCTCCCGCGGCTCATCGACGATCTCGACCGCGACGGGCAAGCCGAGGGGCCGGGTGAAGGCCTGGTACTGGCGCAGGTAGTCGACATAGAGCGGCTTCAGCCGCGGGTCCTCCAGTTCGCAACCCGGACGCTGGTCGACCCGTTTGCCGAAGCCCAGGTAGGAAGAGGCGATCCGCCGTGCAATGCCAAGCACGGTCGACATCTGCAGCTGATGGGCCTCGCGGCCGAATCCAGCCGCGGCGACGCGACGGTAGGCCGCCTCATCGAAGCGGACGGTGACGTGCTCGCCTGCCACACCCAGCAGCTGTCCAGCAGGCACGGCCGTGGCGGTGAAGCCGATCTCGCGCATGAAGAGCAACTGCTCGTTGTGCGTCGCGGCTTCGATCGGAGGGCTGTAGTACATGCCGAAGGAGAACGGCGGATCCGCACGCAGATGGAACGGATAGACCGTCAGGTGCACCGGGAAGGCCTGGACCGCGCCCACCTCGGGCGTCATGGTCAGCGTCCCGGTATAGGCGCCAGAAGGAGCATCGGCGGGGATGCTGAGCCAGGCGTAGACGCACCAGGTGATGCCCGGCTCGGCGGTGAGATGATCGACCGGCTTGAGGCAGGCCTCCTGCACCGCATCGCCGCGCACCCGGTAATCCTGGATATACAGCCGTGCGGCCGAGGCCGGGATGGTCGATGGTCCGCTGAGGTCCGACAGGGATACCCGGCACTCGCCGAGCGCCGCGAAGGCGGTCAGACCCAGGCGTAGGATCAGCCGCTGACCCGGCGCTGCCTGGAGGTCGTAGGCATGGCGTGCACGTTCGGCGTCGCTGGGGCCGGTGTCGGGGCGGAACGCCGTCGTCGCATCGGGAATGAAGGCGAGAGCGGGGCCATCGCCCGGCCGGCGCCGCGGCTTGTGCTGCCCATCGAGCGTCTGCGTGTGGGCAAAGGCCTGCATCCGCTGCGAGCGGATCTGCGCGGACATGGCGGTGAAGGCCGCCTGAT
Source organism: Planctomycetota bacterium (assembly GCA_003136555.1). Taxonomy (GTDB): domain Bacteria; phylum Planctomycetota; class UBA11346; order UBA11346; family UBA11346; genus BOG-1363. The sequence goes on from PLEW01000034.1 coordinate 2,267, forward strand.
CATGCGCTGGCACGACGATCAGGGCCGAGAGCCAGAAGCGGGTGGCATTGATGGTGAGACGCCCGCCCGCGACGCTCACCGTGCTCTGCCAAGTCGGGTACATCGGATCGATGTAATCGAGCCACATGGCATTCGGACGCTCCGAATACCAGGGTGCCAGGAAGCGGAAGAGGTACTTCTCCCCCTGCACCTGATCGGGTGAGGGATGGTCGTCGTACAGAGTGGTGCTGCCGATGCGCAGTGCATAGGCCGGCGACGCGGCATCGGGATCGATGGCCATGCCACCGGCCAGCCAGATGTTGTAAGTGCCATCGGGCACGGCGACGGCGAATGACCAGGGTGCACCCGAGCCATCGGCAAGTCCGCGGCCTGTCAGCACGTCGGGCCAGCCCTTGCCGAACGCCTCGGGCATACCGCTCGCGATGCCGTAGCCACGCTCAGCGGTGAAGGCGGTGCCGGCCGGGACCGCGGTCATACCCGGGATCTCGGCGGATGAACGACCAAGGGCGAAGGCCTGTGCACCCGCCGGCAGGGTGATCGCCAACGGTGGCCCGGAGATCGCATCCGTGGTCAGCAAGCGGATGCTGTCGACCCACCAGACCAGGTCACCCCCCGCAGTCGGGCAGGAGAGGAAGATCTTGACCATGGTCAGGTTATTCAGGTCGATCTTGTCCTGCTCCTCCAGTTCAGACCACTCACGACCCTCCTTGCTGTTGCGCTTGGCATGATCAATCGCCACGACCACGGCATTATGCCCCGGACGCACCACGCTGCTGTAGGTGCACCGCGTGGCATAGTTGTGGCTTGCGCGATCCCACAGCTCGACGTTGACCGTCCACTTCTCGTCGCGCTCCTGGAAGACATCGAAGGCGATGGCGGCGTAGCCGGACCAGTCGGCGATGCGGCTCCTCCCCAGCAGGACCGTACCGTCCCCACCGCCCTGGGGGAAGACCATGCGGCAGCAGGTGCGCCCGTGCGTCACCCCGTTATCCTGAACCAGGTCGCAGGTGACGTGCTCGGCCTTGGCGCGCAGCTCGTCGATCTCCGCCTGGTCCTCGAAATCATAGAGCATGCGCGGTGCCGTGCGCTCGACCGCCATGGCCCCTGCGTTGAGTCCGCCGAGCAGGATCAGGACCAGAAGGCAGGAGATGCGCATCACGGACTCCCGGGGTTCAGGCTAGTACCCACTGCCACAGTGGACGGTCGATGACACGCCATCGAGAGCAGTTGGGCCAGTGATGACTCCCATCCCAGTGGTGATCTCCAGGCGCTGAGTCGCGTGTGCACACACCCAGGATAGAGGTGACGCTCCGTCCACCAGCAAGGCGCCGCTGTCCCTGGCCTCATTCGATCCCATGTCCATGAGACGATTTCACGACAGGCGCCGCACCTCGTCGGCAGCGGATGGTCGCTGCTGGCGTGCAACTGGCATGCATCTGCACCTTCCCCGGCCTGATGCACCGCCTCGGGCTGCGCTGTATGAGTTCACCGGGCGCGTGGTGCGAAACCGATGAAATACGGCACCTGGGCTTGCCCTGGACGATCAATGGCATTGCAAGCGATGCACGCCGTGAGTGCACTGGAGGGGCCACCATCACGGTTGATCTCCACCTCGATGCCGGTCTCCGCCAGACCGTCGGCGAGATCCTTGAGCCCGATGACGCCGGTTCGAATCACCAGGACGCGACCATGGCGGATGGCGATGGCCGAGCGCGGTGCGAGCTGAACGCTGCTATTGATGGCAGATCGCCCCTCCTCGACCAGCAGTGGACCGGATTGGATCGCCTATCCGAGCGATGTGCATCACCCCTGCCGTGTCGCACCAGAGGAAACCGCTATAGGGCTTGTCATGGCGCAGCCTGCCACTCTGGATCTTGCCGTTGAGCAGGAAACCGTCCGGCTGGCCCTGGAGATCGAAGTACCCGCCATTGATGAGCACCCGTTCCGGATGCTCGGCGACATGATCACGCTCGGTACTCATGATGATTGCGGATGACCAGCTGGCGGGAACGGCAACGGTCACGATCTCGGCGCCGGCAATGGTACCCGTCGTCATCGATAGGACGTCTTCCGCCACCACCGCACATGCCAGCAGCGCCAGGAGCACTGGGCGGATCATCACCGATGCCGTTGCCGCCATAGGCGCTGGCAGAGATCAGCGATGCCAGCGTAGCGACCGTCCAGGCCGACATAGCGCTCCAGGACGTGGAAGAGGAAGTAGTAGAATCTGCAGGCGGCCCAGATGCAGATCAGCAGGAGGACGAGCCGATACCAGCGGTCTTCATGGAGCACCGTGCCCATTCCCGCCATCACGACGATGACAGCGAACATGATGCCCTTGGCGATGATCCATCCGCGACTCGTGAGATCACCCATGGTGGCATGCCAATCAGGACATCCTGTGCTACGCGATACCCAAGACTCACATCGACAAGCAGATGACTCCCATGTTACCGATCATGTCCTGTGCGCCAGCAGTGAACGCCCATTGGCCGCTCTCTACGCACGCTCGAGCATGTACTGTATCCCATCGCGACATGGCACGAGCGCTAGCGAGCGCTCAGCTGGCCATACTTCGACACCAATTCCAGGATCGCCCGGGCGCTCTCCGTCAGGCGCAGCTTGGTGCCACCGCACTCGCTGCACCTGCCTGTGAGCGAACCACCGCCACGAACGATGACACCGGTTCCCGCGCAGGACGAGCAGGGCTCTTCGAGGGGAATGTCGTGTCCCGTGTCGGTGGTCAGATGCAGCATGGCGACGCTCCTCGTGGTGAATCGGATCGTGGCAGGAATGTAGTCCCGTCTCGTGCGAGAAAAGCCCATTCCCGAGCTGCCCGTCAAGGGACGGCGCACACTGACGTGCTGATGGCCGCCGCGGCGAGTCGATCGCATGCCTCAGCCTGCCAGGTCTCGGATCGCGTGGTCACCCCCCCCCCGATGGCCCCACGACCAGCCATGCGTGGCGGGTATGCCGACCGGGCCACCTGGTCATCGGCGACGCCTGCACATCGCCGTGGGCGCTGCCGCCGTGCGCGCGCACCGTTGGCTGAGCGTCTGACGAGCTTGGCACTGATGACCAGGCACAGCACTGGCGTTCCGCGCCCATGAGCGAACAATCGCCCGCTCACTACAGGACCCCTATGACCTACATCCGCCTCGTGTTCGCGATCGTGGCCCTCGCACTGCTCGGGACTGCCGCATCAGCCGGCGACCCCCCCGTGGCACGTACCGCCGATTCGGCGATCACGCCGGTCGACCGCAATCCCAAACGGCACGAGGCCTTCCTCAAGCGCATTAAGGAAGGGCCGGTCGGCCTGCTCTTCCTGGGCGATTCGATCATGGACGCCTTCCCAGGCAGGGGCAAGGATACCTGGGCGAAGTTCGCCCCCTACAACCCGGCCGACTTCGGGATCAGCGCCGAGCGCACCGAGGATGTGCTCTGGCGCATCACCAATGGCGAACTGGACGGCATCGATCCCAAGGCCGTCGTGATCATGATCGGCACCAACAACATCGGCCATTTCGCCGATGAGAAGGTCGAATGGGCCGCGGCCGGGATCAAGAAGATCGTCGATACCGTGCGCGAGAAGCTGCCCAAGACCAAGGTCCTCCTGCTCGGCGTATTCCCGCGTAGCGTGACCAAGGACGATGTCCTGCGGAAGAAGGTGGCCGCGATCAACGACATCATCAAGGATTATGCGCAGCCGCCTGGAGTGACCTACCTCGACATCGGGCCGAAGTTCCTCGATGAGCAGGGCACGCTGAGCAAGGACATCATGCCCGACGCCCTGCATCCCAACGCCAAAGGCTACGGGATCTGGTATGATGCCATGTGGCCCGTGCTGGAGAAGCTGCTGAAGTAAGTAGCAGTAAGTAGCAGTAGAAGTGACGCCGCCCCGCATCGAGACCATCGGACGTCGTCCAAAGTCATCTCGTCTTCAACGACTCGTAACCGCACATCAGGCTCGTGAACGATGTAGGAGCGGGCGCGGGAGGTGCCCTTGCTGTGTCCAGGTCGGAACATGCCTCGGCAAGCGCCAATCGCCAATTGGTGACATCGCGAACATCGCTGCCGAATCGCGACGTCCAGGGACTTCAGCGGTGCATGATGCGCCCTTACCCCAGCAGCGATGCGCCGCGCCTGCCGGTGTGCGCGATTGGCCCTGCTCAGCTCACGATATCCCGCGTCCCCCATTTACTCGCTTCACTCCCCACAGAGTCCGTCTTATGCCGGACACAGCGTCAACCGAGTGGAGCTGGTGAACGCCACGCAGAGCGCAGGTGAGCCCTTCTCCCGTCGCATCGGGGCTGAATTCCAGAACGGACCGATTTGAGCGGTGCTTGGTGGTGCTCGCGATCAACGCTGTCGTTCTGCGATGCGCTTGTGTCCAGTTAGGAAATATCCGACGGCATCATGCCGATGGTGACCATGCCCGAGTTCAACGTGGAAATATCGGACACTTCATTCTCGCCCGTTCCGCGTTCGTCCAGGTTCCCGGAAGGCTTCTGCTTCGGCCCACGTCATCGGAGCCATGGCCAACGCGGCTGACGATGGCGATGCGGAGCCTCGGATGTGTCATTCGTCACGTGCCCAGGGAGATCGGCTGGTGCAGGTCGGAAGGCACGGGACGACATCACTGCATCGCGCCGACTGCGCACACGCTCCGGTGTCGTGGTCGGAAGCGAGCGCACGCGGCACGTTTGGTCGCCATGATGCAGCACCTGCCCCCGCTCGGGTTGCGCGATGAGGACAGGCACCGTCAGCATCTTGGGAGTCGTCGTTCCGATCCGCCTGGCAACGATGGGCGACGTAGTGCGCCGCCGCTTCACCCAGGCGCTGGTCATCGGCATGAGCACCATCGGCGGCGACAGCGCCTCACCCGTGTTCACCCTGCCAATGGACCCGATCGTCGACCCACGGCTGGCCGTGTGCCGGATCGACCGGATGTCCCCCCATCGTGACGCGTCGAGGTCCTGATGCTCCCTGTACCCACCCCGATCGATTCCGACTGCGCCCGGTACCTGGGTGCCGCACTGCTCATCCTCGTGGCCTTCAGGCTGGACTGCGACCTGGCCGCTGGGGAGGCCATGCCAGTCGCGTCCGATGCCGATGCCGACTGGCTGCGCCCGCTGTTCGCCGCGGCCACGCAGGCCGCCCACGACCGCAACGAGGTCAAAGTGGCGGAAAGCGTTCGCGAGGATGCCACCCTGGCGGTGGAGTCGGCCGAGGGCCAGTTCAACCCGACTCTGACGGTCACTCCCTCCTACGAGGACAACCAATCGCTCTCCAACAATGTCCTCAGCGGCCCCGACTATGTGCGCACCCGCACCGGCACTGCCAGCGCGACCGTCAGCAAGAACTTCGCCAGCGGCACCGCGGTGAACGTCGGCACCAGCAGTGCGCTGAGCCGCAGCGACGGCAGCCAGGTGATTTCCAGCTCGTTCTTCACCAGCTCGGTCTACCTGACCGTGGCGCAGCAGCTGCTGCACGGGGGCAATCGCGATGCCAACCTCGAGCCGATCCGCATCGCCCTCGACGCCTTGGCGGTCAATCGCGACCAGCGCGTGCTTGTCGTCGACGAGCTGCTGGGCCATNNGGTGGACACCATCCTGGAAGGGGTGCTCGGCGATCTCGCCGATCGCTGGCTGGCTCTGGCGCTGGCGGATGCCTCGATCACGCAGCTGCGCGCCGCAGTGCGCCAGTCCAAGGACAGCTTGGCGCAGCATGAGGAGCGCCTGCGCACCGGCCTGAGCCGTGGGCTCGATGTGCTCAGCCTGCGTCGGGGCCTGGTCGACCAGGAGGTGCCGCTGTCGACTGCGCAGCGCGCATTCGCCGCCCAGGTGCGCCAATTCGGCCTCTATTGGCCCGGCCTGGTCCCGCCCGATCGCAGCTGCCTGCTGAAGACCGCACTGCCGGCGCTGCCGGCGCTGGTCACCTTCGCCACCACCCGCGACGGCATCGCGATCACGCGCCTCCTTGATGCCGCCGATCGCACCGTGCGCGTCACTGCCGATGGATCGCTCGATAACCTCTCCCTCAGCACCACCCTCACCAAAGGAGGTGGCGACCCGACCTTCGGCGGATCCTGGCATCAGGTCGGAGATCGCCAGAGCTATGATTTCCTGGTCGGCCTGACCTACACCCATGTGTTCGGCAATGCGCCGAACGTGGTCGCCTACCAGCAGAGCCTGCTCGCCCGCGAACGGGCCCATTTCACTGCCCGCATCGCCGAACGCGATTGGACCGCGATCGAGCTGCAGCTGCGCGATGCCTTCACCGATGCGCTCAGCAGCGTCGCCGAGCGCGAACGTCAGCTCACCGCCGCCCAGGACGAACTCCAGCTCACTGCCGCCCAGGTCGAGGCCAATCGTGCGACCACCCAGCTGCTGATCGACGCCCAGCAGCGCGTCAGCGATGCGGTACTGGCCCGTGCGGCTGCGCGCATTGCCGTCCTGAGCGCCGATCTGCATCTGCGTCAGCACGATCACCGTCTGCTGGGGCTGCTGCCATGACTACCGACCCGTCCCCCAGCCTCCGCGTCCTGCTGGGCATGCTCCTGGCACTCGCGCTGACGATGCCCTGCGGCTGCGACCAGGCTGGCACCCCAGCTGCCCTCCAGGATGAGCCGGCGCACGCACGTATGGTCGCCATGCCGGTGCACGTCGCCATCGCCGGGCCAGGCATGGTGAACGAGACGCTGTCCATCCAGGGACGCCTGGATGTCTGGCGACGCGAGATCCTCAGCGCCGCGGCGGCCGGAATCATCCGCGACGTGCCCAGCCTGCCGGATCAGCGGGTGCAGGCGGGCGAGCTGGTGCTGCTGCTCGATCCGCCACCCGGCGAAGCCGAGGAGCTGTCCAAGGCCACCATCCTGCGCGACCGCGCCAAGCGCACTCTCGACCGCCTCGAGCACCTGGCGGTGGTGGCCCCGCTGACGGTCAGCACCAGCGAATTGGAGACCCAGCGAGAGACGTTCGCCGATGCCGAGAGCGACCTCGACGTGCTGCGCCAGCGCCAGCCCACACGGCGCATCACCGCACCCTTTACCGGTGTGCGGATCAAGGTCCAGGGCTCGATCGGCGACGCCCTGGCCGAGGGCGCCAAGATCGCCGAACTGCTCGACGTCAGCCGCTACCGCCTGCGCCTGGATGTGCCCGAAGCCAGCCTGCGCCTGCTGGCCGTCGGGCAGAACCTGGAGGTGCGGGTGCTAGGCGATGACAGCCATGCCACCGGCACGGTTGCGAGCATCCCGTGCGTCATCGATGGCGAGAAGGGTACCGGGCAGGTGATCATCGACACCATCCATCCGCCTGCGACCTGGCGCCCAGGCGGATCCGCCACCGCCCGGCTGGTGCTCTGCCACACCACCGCTGCGCTGGTGCTGCCACGCGAGTCGGTGCTCGCCGAGGATGGGCGGCCGTATTGCTGGGTGGTCGATCGGCACGATGGCATGTGCGTGGCGCGGCGCAGCTGGCTTGCGGTGGGCGCCCATGACGAAGTCAACGTGGTGGTGACCTCGGGGCTGCATGCGGGCGATCAGATCATCGTCGATGGCCATGGCGGCATCAGCGATGGAGGGCGGATCACGGTGGTGCCTGCTGCGTCGGCTGGTGCCACTGTGCTGCCCCCGCCATGACGCGCTCATGCTCCTGCGAGTGCTGTCATGATCGCTGCGGCAATCAACCGCCCCATCGGCATATCCCCGATCATCCTGAACGCATCATCAGCTACGGATTGGTCGACAAGGCTCGCATTTCCACGCTGTCCCGACGGCACTCATCCAGCCACTGCTCCGCCTGCTGGATGGTGGTGAACAGCTTGGCCTTGATCCCCATCGGCTCGCTGAACAAGGCGTACATGCGGGCCAGCCCGTAGATCAGCCGGTTATCGTGGCAGACGATCGCCTGCCTGCCGGAATGGCGGCTGTTCTCCGCTCCGGCCATGGCCGCATGCTCCCGGATGATGCTGGGGCTCATGCTGTAGTGGCGGATGCGGATATCGATGAGGATGTCGAATCCGCGACCGAGGAGCGGATCGGCGAAGAGCTGGATGTTGAAGGGAGCGACCTGGTCAATCGCGAACGGATCGGTGAGGCAAATCATGATCCTGCTGACGGCGGGATCGATGCGGTGGGACATGGGCATAGGTGGTGATTGCCGATCGTGATGCGCGTCAAGGTGGGGACATCCAGAGCTGGATGCCGCCTGTGGTGCATTCGACTGCATGATCGCTCTCCAGCAGGGCAAGTCAATGCTCCGCGAAGCGCATCCATGATTGATCCAGACGATGTTTCCAGCGGCGAACGCATCACCTGAAGCGGCGCACAGGTGGATATGCGATAGGGTACTGCTGGACATGATCATGGTTGTCCCCACCTCGACGTTTACCGCTGCCATGCACGCAGCGCATCGAGGTGCACCGAGGTCCTGGAACGAATGCAGCACGAGAGGAGGCACGACGTCGCCTGGAGACGGACACTTGTTCCGAATCCGGCTAGTCAGATGAGAATCGTCCGCCCGAGATGGACGATCTGCGCTGTTCCGCTGACGGCCTCGGCAATACCATGGACGACCATGTCGCCAGCGATGAGGCTCCCATGCTCTTCCCCATGCAGCCACCTGAGCCGCCAGAGCGATGGCCATGACCGCACCATCCCTGCAGCCCTGCCAGAGTGCGCGCGATGATCCACGACATGCAGCGTGTAGACGCGGTGCCACAACCGCCTTCCCCATGCGTGGCCCCCGGTGCCGGCGGAACAGCGACTGGAATCGCTCTCGTTGCGCATCGTCCTAGGACCAACTGGCGTCCGTGTCGAGATGGGTCCGCTATCTCTCAGGCACTGACCATTGCGCTTGACGGCCAGTGGAAACTCCTCCAACATGTTGGACGGCGCCGCATCATTCCTGATCGCGGCACTCACTCCAACTTCGACGACGTGGCGCCGCGCTCGCAGCACGGACAATATCTCCGCTCCTCATAGGGACACAGCCATGCGGATCGCCATCAGTGTCATCGCTGCCACGCTCCTGCTGGGCGCATGCCATGAGGAGACGGATCAGCACACCACCTACCAGCAGCCCACGACCCCCGCACCGGTCGAGCCCGCCACCGCTCCGGGTGCAGTGGCGGCGCCCCCGAGCGCCGACGACCGTCGCGCCGCTGCCGGAGCTGTCCTCGACCTGCTGGCCAAGCACATCCTTGCCGGCCAGCTGGATTACCATTTCAATGCCAGCGGCGAGGGCGTCTGCCTGGGCACTGCCGGCCTGGCCTTCATCGGCAGCGGCTCCACCCTGGCGCGGGGACCGTACAAAGCCGCACTCGTACGCGTCCACGAACGCATCCGCCAGATCATGGATACCAGGGATTTCCCCCTGCAGCCGAGCTGGGGTTGCGCACAGTCGACCATATTCCTCGCCGAATTGCATCGCACCGCACCACCCGAACAGCGCGAGGCGATCAGTGCGCTGCTGGCCAAGTACGTCGATATGCTGGTCAAGGCGCAGACCGTTCGCGGTTCGTGGTGCCATACCTTCGAGGACATCAAGAATTCGCTCAACTACGATGACCTGATGGCGGTCAGCGTGATGGCCATGCAAGGGCTGGGGATGTCCCGCCGTGAAGGCATCACCATCGATCAGCAGGTCTTCGCCAAGGGCCTCGCCTACATCGCCAACAGCTCCGACGCCAGCAGCGGGCATATCGGCTACAGCCCCCGCGATGGCCAGCGCGGGATGGCCGGCCCGGGACGGGCAGGCGGCGGGCTGCTGGCGCTCGAGGCCTGCGGCCAGGAGCATACCCCCCTGGCCAAGGCTGCGGCGAACTACCTCATCCAGTCGTTCCCGGGCACCGAGCTCAACAGCGGCCATGCCAGCGCCCAGCTGAGCGAGTCGTGGGCAGCCTGGTGGGCGGCAGAGAGCGGGAACTACACGCGCTTCTGGGAGGGCCAAGGGGCGGTGATCATGGCCCGACGGAAGGCCGATGGCGGCTTCCATTGCGCTCCCAGCGATGGCAAGGCCGGAGATCCACCGGCGGAGATGGGCGACTTCGCCAATGCCATGCATGCCCTGATGCTGATCGCCCCGGAGGGCTTCATCTTCGCCGGCGAGGCCAAGGACAGTCCGCGGGCCGCGCTCGAGGATGCCGCCACCCTGCTCGAAGCCTGGGGCAGCTCGGCACCCGACTGCCTCAAGGCCTTCGTTGCCCTCAAGAACCGAGCCAGCTTCCCCAGTGACGCCGAGATCGCCAAGCAGCTCGCGACCACCATCCGCGGACTGGCGAAGGCGGCCCAGGAGCGCAGCTCCTCGGCGATCATGACGCTCCTGGGCGCCTCGCTCACCATGGATGCTGTCTTCAACGCCAAGACCCGCCACATCACCGCGGACGTCGGGCTCGCCGCCGTGCGGCTCGGCGGCCTGGCCAAGGTGAAGATCCATGTGCTGCCCAATGCCGAGCTGATGATCTCGCCGCCGCCGGATCACGCTCTCATCCCGTCGGCGGCGGCCCAGCGCATCGTCATCAGCATCGGTACCAAGCAGGGGCAGGCGCCGGATGCCACGCTCGCTACCGAGGTCACCTGGGAACTCGCCGGACTGACGTTCACATCCACCGTGCCGGTCACCATCACCAAGTCGCCAGCGCAGCTGTAAACCCATGCGCGTCCGCGCAGCGCAGGTGCGCTGGACATGCGCAGGCAGCCGCAACCGAGGCGCCGCCCCGCAGGCAGGCCATCCGCCAGTGATTGCTTCGCCAGTGCAGCTGGCCAGGATCGCCCATTACCCGCACAGGATGGGCGCCGATGTCGAAGCTCAATCCGACCCTGGATGAACTCCAGGAGCAGCATGCCGAGCGCCAGCGGCTGATGGCAGAGCGCGAGGCCGCGTGGGTCAGACGGCATGAGGATTTCGTCCAGCGCACCACCATCATCGGCGGCATCCTGCTGGTCCTCTCCGCCCGCCTTGCGGCCCTGGGCGGACATATGGGCAGGCTCGCCTACCTCCTGCTGCCGGGCGCCGGCGCCGGCGCGGCCTGGATCATCGCCTCCCGGGGATGGGGCATCCTCCTGGGCATGGCGATCTATGGCGGAATCGCCGGGCTGGCATGGCTGGTATGCTCCAGCCTCGGGTGGGGGGGGGCGTGCAGGCCGGGGTGTTCTCGGTGGGCTCCTACATCCTGATGGTCTTCGCCTGGCTGCTCTGGCTCATCGTCGGCGGCATCATCGGCTATCTCTCCAGCCAGTTCGACGATGATCACCAACAGGTCTGAGCAGGCATGCTGCGGGCAGCAGCAGCGGCGTACCCTCCCATGAACATCAACCATCCGATCGGCAAGGCCTTGTGCCTGGTCCTGGCAGGCGTGCCATGGATCATCTATGCCCTCTTCCATGCCCACGCCGCCATAGCCGCGGATGGCTATGCCGGGCTGACGCAGGGATTCAGGTCGGACTTCTTCTCCATCCTGGCGTGCGTCTTCTGGCCCATCTTCGGCTTCAGCCTGTCGGGTCACTCGTCATCATCGATGACCTGGAAGGTGGTGCAGGCCATGGCCTTCTCCTCCTATACCGTCTTCCAGCTCACGCTCTTCGTCAGAAGCCTGTTCACCGGAGGATAGCGCTGCAGGCGTACGCCGCGCCAGCGACCGCTGAGGACCGCTCGCCTCCCCTCACCACACCGCGCGAGCGTGATGAATGACGTCCAGCCACGACCCGGGCCACCTGCCCCCGCGAGCCGGGACGACGCTCCGCTGTCGGCAGACCAGTTCCTGACCGAGGTGGGAGCACGTCTCGGGCCGTCCTACGCCGTCCAGCATGACGGCACCTTCCGCTGGCTGACCCCCTTCGGCGCTGGACAAGGACGCTATGCCGCGCATGCGCACCATGGACTCGCCCGGCTGCCGCAGCTCATTCGCGGCCTCGAGCCGCGCACCCCAGCAGGAGGATGGACCGCCATCCTGCTCGCCAGCACCGATGATCAGCTCGCCTACGAATCGCTGTTCGGCGGCTCCGGCGCCTCGATCATCAACGGCGGCTGCTGGCGAAGCCACCAGATCCCCCACTTGGCCATCCCAGTGAGCTCCTGGGATTGCCTGGATGCCGCATTCGGCCATGAACTGGTGCATGACGTGCTCCATGAAAGCGGCATCCCGGTGTGGCTCCAGGAAGGCATCGCCACCGAATTGGAGACCTGCATGGGCAACCGGCAGCCACCACTCGCGGACATGCACGAGTGGGGGCAGACGCTGCGCTATTGGCGTACGTCCGACAGCGACAGCTTCTGGAGCGCGCGCGCCTTCCATGACCCCCCTCATCACGCTACGCCTATGCCCTCGCCCAGGTGCTCGGCTACCACTGGACCAGGCATCCGACCCGGCTGCGCGAGGCGCGTGCACTGGGAGCTGAGCGCTGGCAGGATCAGGACGCCGCAGTGCGGCATCTCCTGGGCACCGATCGCGCCGGGCTGATCGCGGCCGTGCTCGGTCCGCCCCGCCAGCGCGGCTGGCTGGAGCGCTTCCTCTCCTGGTGCGTCGTCGGGGATGCTCCCTCGCAGCTACCGGCCATCTACTTGGCGAAGACCGGGATGCCGCTGCGACCGCTGGGGAGCTCCGGACCGGTGCCGGGCATGAAGAGCCGGAGGGGCTGGCCATAGCTAAGCCGGGCGGCGACACGGGCATTGATCACCAGCTTCAGCCGGGCGCGCGTGTCGACCTCCTGGATCTCGCTGATCGCCGCCGCGAACACCGCGCTCCCGTTGCCCGGCTTGAGCGCGATCGCCTGGCCCGGCTTGAGCGTCTTGGCGCGCGCCGCGCTGCACCAGGGCACGGTGAGCGTCAACCCTCCGTCGATCACATTCACGTCGGTGACGTAGCTCGGCAGTCCGAGCCCATCCTCATCCTTGCGATGCTGGGCATCCTGCGCCTCGGCGATCGCCTTGTCGCCGTTGCGGTCGACGATCTCCACTGCGATCTTGCGTCCGGCGGTGAGCACCAGCTGCTGGATCACCTCGTCGCCGATGGCCAGGGTATCGAAGGCACCGGGCGCACTGCCCTTCCACACCTTGGCATCGGGGCTGGCGACATAGTCGTTGGCGATCTGCTTGACCACCCTGCCTTGGCCATCCTTCTCATCGCGCACGCTCGAATAGGTCCGTGCCGATGGATCGATGGCGGTGATCTTGGCAAACCATCCATGCCGGGCGGCGACATGCAGGTCGTCCTGCACCGCGCGCGGGTAGGTCCATTTACGCTCCTCGTCGACGTAGACGAACAGCATCACATGCTGCCCGGGGAAGTAGTTGCCCAGCTCACCCCATGAGTCGCGGAAATGCAGTTCGGTGTCCGCGCGGATCGGCACGATGACCTGGGACCCATCGCGGTCCAGGACCACGGTCATGGTCTGTGCCGTCGGATCGACGCCGACCACGCAGGCGAACGAACGCGCCATCTCGCCGAAGAAGTCGCCCTGGAACTGCGGGGTCGGCACTTTGGCATCGGCCGCGCCGACGGCGTGCAGGAGACCGCTGGCCATCAGCACAAGCGCACAGGCGTTACGCATGCAGGTCCACAAGCCTCCGTCAAGTATACGACACCGAGAGCATCCTGTTGCCGCGCATCGGCTGCCCCGGCGCCGGCGCACCATACCCCGCCCTGCTGCCGCTCTCCCCGATCACCCGCATGGATGAGCAGGCGCCAAGTACTGCGCGCTTGCGCATGGGCTCAATGCGCCGGGGCGGCCGGAGACGCCGGGGCGGCCCAACCCTCCTTGAAGATGCGCACGACCTCGCCGACATGCAGCCTCTCCGCCGTCGGTGCAGCGAGCACCCAGCGCACGCCGCTGTTGCCGATGCTGCCATCCGCCTCGGCGTCCGGCAGGCGATCGCTGAAGGCGACGGTCTGCGCCTCGCCGGTGGGCCGCAGCCGGGCATCCACCGTCTGCAGGGTGACGGTCTTCCCCCGCGGTTCGCCCGACAGCACCCCGCGCAGATCGGCCCTGATGCCGGTGAAGAATCTGATCGTCACCCGCTTGCCATCGATGGCATCGATCCAGGCCGGCGCACCCCGGGCGTGCACCGCCGCCTGGTGCAGCGCTCGCCGCTTGTCGCTGGCCACCCTCACCGCATCGGCGCCGATCCACACATCGGCGCAGCGGCCCTGGCCGGCACCGTCGACCACCAGGGCATCGCCGATGGCGAGTTCAGCGAGCGACACCTGATGATCCCCCTTCCACACCCGGGTCGCCGCATCGACCAGCAGCTCCTGGCGCCCGAAATCCGGCGACTCCATCGGCTCGAGGTGGTAATCGACCTTCACCGGCTCGACCTGGTGCGCGACCAGCAGCCGGCCCTGATCCAGGCGGATCGCTTCCAGGCGGAAGGTGGCGGTATTGCGCACCATGGTGCTGAATTCATCCGCGATCTCGCCGACCTGGGTGAAAGCCCCCTGCGCGTCGCCGTAGAGCGACAGGTGCAGCCGCGATCCGAGCGGGATATCACCGAGCTCGGCCTCGGCTCCGAGGTAGAGGATGGCTGCGAACGGCGTCAGCGCGAGGTGCACGCTGTCGGCGGCATGGTCGAGCCGGACGGTGGCTCCGCGCTGGTCGTCATCGACATGGAGCAGCTCGCCAACCACCTCGTGGGCCGCATGGTCCGGCGGGAAGACCCCCGGCTGGAGACGGTACCAGGGCAGCTGCGGGTTGCCGAAGTCGGTGCGGTAGGGGAAATCCGCGGCGATCACCTCGCGCGCCTCCGGCGGCTCATCGATGTCATGGCCGCCCTGGTGCAGCCCCTCGCCGAAGGGCATGTCCTTGACCGGCCATGATGGCTGGACGAAGAGGCGGACATTGCGCCCGGCGCGGAAGCCCTCGAGCAGCGCATCGACCTCGATCACCCAGCGCACGCCGCTGCAGCCGTAGCAGTCGGTGGGTGCGGCCTGGAGCTCGCGCACGCTCGCGCCGCGCCGGGTGACCGGCGGCCAGTAGCTGCGCAGATGCTCGTTGGCGACCACCACGGTGATCGGACGGTGCTCCTTCGCCCACACCGCAGCGTCGATGCCCTCGTCCTTGAATAGCCCCTGGAGGGATGCCGGCTCGCTGCTGAAGAGCGTGACGGTGAGCAGGCGGCCATCGACCCGATCGATCCACGCCGGCAGTCCCCGCTCCCTGAGGAAGGCGACATGGCGCCTGCGCTGCCGCTCGGTTGCCAGCTTCTGCGTCTCCGCCCCGATCCAGATGTCGGTGCAGCGCCGCGGGTGCTGCGCTGCGCTACCGGTCAGTTCGACCAGGATGGTGTCGCCCAGGGCGAGGTCCTTGAGCGCCACCTGCTGCTCGCCCTTCCACACCCGAGTGTGCTCGTCCACGATGAGCTCGTTTCGACCGACATCCTCGGGGTGCTCGCCGTTCTTCTGCTTCGCCACCAGCACCTTGTGGCTGTCGAGATTGAGCCCCGTGATGCGGTAGGAGAAGCCATGGTTGGCCATCATGGTGTACTCGTCCTGCATGGTGGCCAGAGCCGAGAACGCCCCCTGCGCATCCTGGTTGAGGAAGAACAGGAAGAAGGTCCCGATCGGCACATCGCGCAGATCCGCCTCGGCATTGAGGTAGTAGACCGAACCGTAGGGCGGCAGGGTGAAGGGCACCAGCTCTCCGGTCCCGTCCATGCGCATCACCCCGCTGCGGTGGATGTAGTCGGCAGCCACCAGCTCGCCACCGACCCGGTGGTCGGAATGGTGCGGCGGGAATTCCAGCGGCCTGACCTGGTACCACGGCAGCTGCCTGTTGGCCCAGTCGGTGCGGAAGGGATAGTGCGGATCGACCTTGTCCTGATCGTCCGCCGCGGCCTGGCCGCCGCCGGCAAGCATGCCTGCCAGGATCATGGCCGCGAACAGCACGCTCGACGAGATGCCGCTTGGCAGGCCCGGCCGGCGATCGGCCGATGGGCGTCCCGGGCAGCGAGGAGGTTCTGGGGCGATGGACATGGCTGGGAAACCTTAGCGGGAGCTGAACAGGTCGCTGAGCACGAGATTCTCGATGATCGCATCGAGACGGTAGTCCTGCACCTTGCTCTGGCTGGCGATGGTGCTGAGCGCCTTGCGATCGGCGAAGGTCATGCCGCGCCGCAGGGCATAGGTCGCCAGCTTGTCGCAGAAGGCCGCGGCGAAGCGATCGAGGTCGCCGACCAGGATGCGCTTGAGGCCGGCCGCATCCGCGAAAGCCCGGCCATCGGCAAGCTCGCCGCTGGGATCGATCGTCGGATTGGCGCCGGAGCCATCGCGCACCGCCTCCTCCGTACGCCAGTGGCCGATGGCGTCGTAGTTGTCGAAGGCGAGCCCGAGCGGGTCGATCTTGCGATGGCAGGCGGCGCAATTGGGATCATCGCGATGGGCCTCGAGCTTGGCGCGCAGCGACAGCTTGGGCTGGTTGGGGGCGCTGACCTTGATCGGCGGGACGTTCGCGGGCGGTGGCGGCGGGGCCTTGTTGATGATCGACTCCAGTATCCACTTCCCGCGATGCACCGGGCGATGGCGGGTGCCATCCGATGTCAGGCTGAGGATCGCTGCCTGGGTCAGCAGGCCGCCACGGTGCTCATCCGGGGTCAGGGCGACCCGGCGGAACTCCTCGCCATGCACCCCGGGCACGCCGTAGAAGGCCGCCAGGCGCTCGTTCAGCATGGTCCAGCCGGAATCGAGGAATTCGCGGATGCTGAGCTTGCTTATCAGGACCTCGCGGAAGAAGCCGGTGGTCTCCGCGATCATGCTCTTCTCGAGGTTGTCGTCGTATTCCGGGTAGAGCTTGCGGTCCGGCGCGAACATGCCCACCCGGCGCAGCTGCAGCCACTGGCGCGGGAACGCCTCGGCGAAGCGCATCGCCTTGGCATCGGCGAGCATGCGCCGGACCTCGCCCCGCAGGGTATCCGCCTGGGAGAGCGTGCCGGTGCCCGCGAGATCCATCAGCTGCTGATCGGGAGCCGAGTCCCAGAGGAAGTAGGAGAGCCGTGAGGCGAGCTCCCAGGCATCCAGGCGCCGCGTGGGCGAGCCGGGCGTCCCCTCCACCAGGTAGAGGAAGCTCTTCGAGCAGAGGATCGCCTGCAATCCCGTCTTCAGCGCGGCGACGAAGGGCTCGCCCAGCTGCTGCTGCCGCTCGACCAGCTTGAGCAGCCGCCCTGCCTCCTCGGGGAGGACCGGACGGCGGTAGGCGCGGGTCGCGAAGCGGGTGAGGATCTCGCGTGCATATCCGCCATCATTGTTGGCGATCGCATCGCCGGAGAAGAAGATCCGCTGGTGGCTCGGCGGTGGCCATGAGGCGATTTCCGGTCCCTCCCAGTCCACACCATCAAGCAGCAGGATCGGCACCAGCGGCTGGTAGCTGTCGTCCGTCAGCTTCACCTGCCAGGGAGCGCGCGCATGCAGGTCGAAGAAGGCATGACCGGCAGATGGCCGCGCCGAATGATCCTCGGGATTGGGACCGGGGACGGCATTGAGGATGCGGATCGGATGCACGCCGGCGGGCAGATGGGCGCGGAAGGAGATGGTGACCGGCTTGTCCTCCGGCGCCTCGACATCGCCTTCGTAGAGCACCCGGCCGAGATCGACCGCATTGACGCTGAGGCGGGGCGGCAGGCCGCCGGCGGGCCGCAGGCCGCTGAGCTTCACACGCACCAGATACTCTCCCGGGCTGGCGATGGTGAGCTGCTGATTGTCGCCGGGGGTGCCGTTGACGCCGTTGTTGGGGACGATGTCGTCGCGCACCTTGTCCAGGTTGCCGCGCGCTCGATACTCGCGCTCCATCGCCGGCCAGCGGTAGCCCCAGCGCAGCATGAAGGGATCCCAATGGACGCTCTCGTGCTTCGGCTGCGCGCCGATGGCGATCGCCTCGTTGAGGATCGCTTCGGCCGCCGCGAGGTACTTCTCGATGTGCGCCGGGGACACCGTCAGCACCGAGCCGATGCGCTCGAAGCCCTGCCAGTCGGGATCTTCGGGCAGGCCAGCGGGATCGGACGCGTCATAGGTGACGCCGAGGAGATCCTGGATGGTGTAGCGGTACTCCTCGCGGCTGAGCCGGTGGTAGGAGACCGTGTCGCCCTCGGCCGCCTGGTGCGACGCCTCCGCCTCGTTGAGCTGCGCGGTGATCAGCTCGGCGACCTTGGCGATGTCCTCCGGCTTCGGGCGTGGCTGCTTCTTGGGCGGCATGTCGCCGGAATTGATCCGGTCCATGATGTCCATCCAATGCCCTGCCACCGCCGCATTGAGGAAGTCGCGCGCCAGGGTATCCACCCGCAGGTCGCCCTTGTGCTTCTTCTCGCCATGGCAGCTGGTGCAGTTGGCCTCGAAGAAGGGGGTGACGACGGCATTGAACTCCCGGAGCACCTCGGGCGCGTCGCCGGCGGAGAGCGGCATCGCCGCCGCCAGGGCGAGGGCGCCAGCGAGCAGTCCAGCAGCGATGATGCGGGGGGACGGGGACGATGGATCGGTCGTCATGGCGATGGGCGTGATCATGGCTGCCTGCCTCGGCGCACCATCCCCCGGATGGGGGATGGTGCGTCGCCGCGGCCTCCTGCCCGATGGTGTCCGCCAGGCCGACAGGCTGGCTGCTGCTGGCGCGGCGCGCGCCTTTGCCGCTGGGCAGGTGCACAAGACGTGCTATAGTGCACAGAGAGGCAGCCATGCGCGTGACCAGCGCCGTCGACCCCCTTCCGCACTATGTGCAGCTCAAGCGGCTCCTGACCGACGAGATCCGCAGCGGCGCGCTCACCGGCCAGGTGCCGGCGGAACGGGCGCTGGCCATCACCCACGCCATGTCCTACATGACCGTGCGCCGGGCGGTCAGCGCCCTGGTCGACGAAGGCCTGCTCTACCGCAAGCCGGGCAAGGGCACCTTCGTGTGCCAGCCCGGACATGTCATCCGCCGCACCGGGAATCTCGGCTTCGTCCTCGATCCGGTGATCGCCGATGGCGTCGCCAATGCCTTCTACTCCAAGGTCTTCGTCGGCCTGGAGCGCGAGGCCCGTGCCCACGGCCTGTCGATCATCTATTCGTCGCACACCGCCGACCTGGTGCCCCGCGCCCCGCTCGCCGGCAAGGACCAGGCGCTGCGCAAGGTCGATGGCCTGATCGCCGCCGGCCTCAACGATCCCAAGCAGGTGCTGGCGATCAGCCAGCATGTGCCGGTGGTGCTGATCGACGACAGCGTCGAGGGCTCCAATATCCCCAGCATCCGCGTCGACAACGTCGCCGCCAGCCGCCAGGCGACCCTGCATCTGATCAGCCGCGGCCATCGCCGCATCGCCTACATCGGCGGCTCGACCGATTCGATCGTCGGGCGCGAGCGCATCGGCGGCTACATCCAGGCCCTGGTCGAATCCGGGCTGCAGACCGAGAACGCGCTGATCTACCAGGCCGCCTTCGATTTCGACACCGGCTTCCGTGGTGCCCGCCAGCTGCTCGCGCTCAAGGAGCCGCCGACCGGGCTGTTCTGCGCCAATGATACCATCGCCTTCGGAGCGATGAAATGGCTGCGCGAGGCAGGGCTCTCGGTGCCAGGGGATATCGGCATCGTCGGCTTCGACGACATCGACGCCTCCGCCCTGATGCATCCGACGCTCAGCACGGTGTCGGTGCCCAAGGAGCTGATCGGGACCTTGGCGGTGCGCACCGTGCTCGCCATGATCGAAGCCCGGGTGACCACCCTGGATCAGCCGCGCGTCCTGGTCGAGACCGTCTTCATCGCACGCGAATCCTGCTGAGCGCCGCAGGGTGGGCACCCGGCATCAAGCGGCCGTGGCGGTGCGCTCCGGCTGGGCCTCGAAGCACCGTCATCGCATTGCCGCAATGGCAATGCTCGCCTGAACTTAGGATGAACCCTCGGTCTTCCTGCGTCCCGCTTGCACCGCGCTGTCGCACTGCTATATAGCATAAGTCGAATCGCTGCCGTCCCGAACCGCACTGGAGCTCACCGATGGCTCATCCGCACCGCCTGGCAGTCGCCTGGATGCTGATCGTGTGGCTGCAGATTCCCGCTGTCCCCGGCGAGGCGGGCCTGGGATCGCCTGCCTACCTGCCATCGCCGGAGCATCCGGTGGGCTGGCGGGGTGATGGCACGGGCTGCTATCCCGCGGCCCATCCGCCGACCACCTGGTCGCGCACCCAGAGCGGGACCGGCTACCGGACCACCAACATCGCCTGGGCCACCCCGCTGCCGGGAACCGGGGTATCGTGCCCGATCATCGTCGGCACGCACATCTACCTGACCTGCGAACCGACCGATGTGGTGTGCCTGGACAAGGCCAGCGGCCGCATCGAATGGATCCGCTCGAACCTGGAATGCGAAGGTCTGAGCGCCGACGAGCGCAAGGCCGAGCCGGCCTTCGTCGAGCGCCTCGACCCCCTGCTCGCAGAGCTGGCCAAGGCCAATGCCGCGGTGGTCGAGGCGCTCAATGCCGCGCAGCCGACCGCGGCGACCGACGCTTACCGCACTTTCAAGGCGATCGAGCGCAAACGCGAGCTCGAGAAGCAGATCCAGACCCAGCAGTTGAGCATCGACAAGAAGCGCTTCGACCGCTATTGGGCGCAAGCGGTGTTCGGCTTCGCCGGGCAGACTGCGGTCAGCGATGGCAAGCGGGTGTGCGCCTTCTTCACCACCGGAGTCTCGGTGTGCTACGATCTCGCGGGCAGGCGGCTATGGATCGCGCGGGGTGGCGGCAATGGCAGCGAGCATGGCAATTTCGCCAGTCCGCTGCTCTTCGCCAACCAGTTCGTCGTGTGGGCCAACGAGATGCGCAGCTACGATGCCGAGAAAGGCACGCTGCTGTGGAGCAATCCGGCGAAGGGCAACAACACCTATGGCTCCTTGTTCCGCTTCCAGGTCGGGGGCGATTGGGTGGCGGCCTTCCAATGCGGCTATTTCACCCGCCTGCGCGACGGCAAGGCGATCTGGGGCGACAACATCTTCGGCGATTCGGTCAGCACGCCGATCGTCGCCAATGGCGTGATCTTCGCCTCGGTCGGCTATCCCCGCAACAATGACGGCCTGGGCATGCATGCCTTCAAGATCCCGGCCGCCATCGAGGCCAAGCCGAGCTCGCTCTACCAGCTCAAGGTCGATTGGTCGGCCGATGAGATCCCGATCGACCCGAAGCGCTCCCCCTTCGACCGCGGCTATGTCGCCTCCCCCCTGCTGGTCGACGGCCTGCTCTACCAGATCACCCAGGGCGGCGGCTTGACCGTCCATGACGCGAACACCGGCGAGCTGGTCTACCGCAAGGTCCTGCCGCTGAAGCCGAAGACCGAGTACTGGGGGTGGGCCGGCGTATCCGCCAGCCCGACGCTCGCAGGCGCAGCGATCTACCTGATGGACAACCAGGGCACCACCATCGTGCTCAAGCCGGGGCGGGAGTACCATGCCCTGCACGTCAACCTGCTCGAGGAAACCAGGGACGGCAAGGGCCAGGAGCAGAGCGTCTCGACTCCCATCTTCGAAGGGACGCGGATGTACTACCGCACGCCCAACTATCTCTATTCCATCGGCGAGCACTGATCCCGAGCCGTCCCCGTGACCGCCATCGCCCTCATCCGGAGAGCTTCGACCATGCCTGATGTCCGCTCGCTGTTCGTCGTCGTCCTGCTCGCCGTCACGGTCATCGGCCTGGCAAGCGCCGAGGAGGGCAAGGCCCCGGCGGCGGCCGCGGGAGCGGCGGCCTCCTCGATCTCGGGCTGGCGCGGCGATGGCAGCGGGCGCTTCCCGGACGCCACTCCGGCGACAACGTGGTCGGCGACCGCCAATGTGCGCTGGCATGTGACGGTGGGGACGGGCTATTCATCGCCGATCGTCACCGACACTGCTGTTTTCGTCACCGCGGAGCCGGACACCCTGATCCGGCTCGACCGCGCCAACGGGCACCAGCGCTGGCGCTACCGCATGGCGACCACCGACCTCGCGCATCCCGAGGAGCGCACCAAGGCCGCAGCCTACCAGCTGGTCGAGCATGGCTCCGGCATGACGGCTGCCACCCCGGTCACCGACGGCACAGCGGTCTACACCGTATGCGCCAACGGCATCGTCCGCGCCATCAGCATGGACGGCACGCTGCTGTGGGCAGCCTACATCGAGGCGGAGCAGAATACCGCCTATGGCCGCAGCTCCTCGCCGATCATCGTCGCCGGCAGGCTGATCGTGCACATGACCAACCTCTACGCCTTCGACCTGGCGACCGGCAAGCGCCTGTGGGTCAACAGCGATGCCGCGTCGACCTATGGCACGCCGGTGGCGCTCACCATCGGCAACACCCTGGTCATCGCGACACCCGGTGGCGATGTCGTGCGCGCCGAGGACGGCAAGAGCCTGGACAGCCGCATCGGGCTGAGCTCGAATGCCAGCCCGGTGGCGAAGGATGGCGTGGTCTACTTCAGCGACCATGCGGTCAAGGCGGTGCGCCTGACCGGCGCCTTCAAGGACGAGGAGCAGTGGACCTGCGACATGACCGCGGACATCTTCGGCTCGCCGGTCCTGCATGATGGCATCCTCTACGTAGCCACCGGGGCCGGCGAGCTGTTCGCCTTCGACGCCGCCGGCAAGGGCGATCTCAAGCCGCTGATCGTAGCCAGGCCGCTGTTCGACGGCGGTGGCGGCGGAGCCGAGCCGCTGGTCTTCGCCAGCCTGACGCTCGCAGGCCGCTACCTCTTCCTCAACACCAACCAGGGCGACATCGTGGTGCTCGAGGCGACCCGGGACGCCAAGCTGGTGTCGAAGAACCACCTGCCCTCCGGCAGCGGTGCCGCTCCGGCCTTCGCCGGCAAGGACATGCTCCTGCGCGATGGCGATCAGCTGTTCTGCATCGGCAACTGACTCCCCCGATCCCCACTGGATGCACCCCCATGTCCACCGCCTCGATCACCGTCCCGCTGCTGGCGACCGCCCTGGGGCTCATCGTCCTGCTCGGCCAGGCGGGCGCCGCCGATTCGGCCAGCTCGGCCGTCCTGGGCTCGCCCGCCTTCACCCCCTCCGCCGACCATCCGCTCGGCTGGCGCGGCGACGGCACCGGCTGCTATCCGGCGGCCACCCCCCCGCTGGAATGGTATCGCAAGCCGAAGGGGGTGTTCGATACCCTGCGCTCGCAGGCGGCCCGACCCGGCTCGCCCGCCGCCAGCGGCCAGCCCCTGAACATGGGATCGATCCGCGAGTGGCTGGTCGCTGGGCCGTTCGAGGCCAAGGACCATGCCACCGCGCTCGATGATGTCACCGAGGGCGATGAAGCGGCCCTCCAGCCGGCCGCTGGCGAGAAGCTGGCTGGCAAGCCCTGGACCGCAGCCACCATCTCGGTCGCCGACCAGACCGAGAACTGGAGCCGCCTGGTGCTCGACTTCACCGTGCTCTACGGCCGGCAATCGCAGCAGGAATGGCAGAACCATCCCGGAACCCTGGAGCCGGCGGTCGCCTACGCCTGCACCTACCTGTATGCCGGAGAGGCGGGGAAGGTGCTGGTGAAGATCAGCGGCACCAAGGTGCGCGCTTGGATCAATGGCGCATCGCTGGCCATCCCCGGCCAATGGGAGATGCCCCCGACGGTCGAGCTGGCGCGCGGCTGGAACCGGCTGGTGGTCAAGGCCGCCGCGAGCAGGAGCAACTGGAACGTCT
Organism: Planctomycetota bacterium; assembly: GCA_003136555.1. Taxonomy (GTDB): domain Bacteria; phylum Planctomycetota; class UBA11346; order UBA11346; family UBA11346; genus BOG-1363. The sequence goes on from PLEW01000034.1 coordinate 25,884, forward strand.
CCGCCCTGGTCTCGCCGGCGCCGGGCTGCGGCTACGAGACCAAGAACATCGCCTGGATGGCGCCCATGCCGGGTCCAAGCTGGAGCTCACCCATCGTCGTCGGTCAGAAGATCTTCATCAATGCCGACGAGGGCACCCTGCTATGCCTCGCCAAGGCGGATGGCCGCGTGCTGTGGGCGCGGGACACCACCTTCTTCAGTGCCACCCCTCCGGCCGATCGCGCGCGCTTCGCCGACATCGCCACCAAGGTCGAGCAGCTCGACCAGCTGGTCGAGAGCCTGCCCGCAGAGCTCAATGCCGCCTTGAGCATCGATGGGGGCAAGGCGGATGGCAATGCCACCCTGCAGGCGCGCATCAAGCAGAAGGCCGATCTGGAGAAGGCCATCCGCGAGCAGATGGGCAAGGCGGACAAGGCCTATGCCACCTGGAACAACGATCGTGGCTGGTCGATTTCGACCCCCGTCAGCGATGGTACGCGCGTCTACGTCGCCTACTACGGCGGCATCAAGGGCGTGGGCGCCAGCGCGATCGCCTGCTTCGACCTGGATGGCAAGCGCCTGTGGAGCCACTTCACCGGCCAGACCGATGTCTACGAGCATGGGCAGCATTCGACCCCGGTCCTGAGCGGCTCGACTCTGGTGCACATGTCGGGCAAGATGCTCAGCGGCTACGACAAGATCACCGGGGCGGTGCGGTGGAGCCGCAAGACCTCCCCGTTCGGCAACGTCCAGGGCGTCACCCCGGTCGCCCTCAAGGCCGGCAACGTCGATGTCGTGCTGCTGGTCCAGACCGGGCTCTACCGATCATCGGACGGGGCCGAGCTGTGGGCATCCGACATCAAGGATGACATCATCACCCCGGTGACCAGCGGCGGCATCGTCTATGGGGTCAACTACGGCTTCAGCGCCATCGAGGTCAAGGACTCCTCCTACTATGCCCTGCGCCTGCCGCCTTTGACCGGCGACACGCTCAAGCCGCAGTTCCTCATCCGCTCCCCATGGCACGACATCGAGCCGCACTTCTCGGATGGCGGCACCAACGGCACCTCCTACTACCGCTGCATCATCGGCTCGCCGCTCTATCACCAGGGGCTGGTCTACGTCGTCAGCGAAGGTGGCCAGCTCATCGTCCTCGACGCCCAGACCGGCAAGAGCACCTACACCAAGCCCCTTGAAGCGCTCAACCCGCGCCTGACCTGGGTGACGGTGGTCGGGGTGTGCACCGGACCGACGCTGGCCGGCCACTACATCCACATCCGCGACGACCAGTCCCAGACCCTGGTGATTGCACCCGGTCCGCAGTACAAGGAGCTGGCCAAGAACGTCCTGTGGGAGGTGCAGGGCAACGGCGGCCAGCAGGAATCGCAGAGCACGCCATTCTACGAGGGCAAGCGGATCTACTACCGCACCCAGGGCTTCCTCTACTGCATCGGCGAGCAGTAGCCCCCGGCGTGCGTGTGCCCACGCCCATGCCGCTGACGAACGGCGTGGGCTCGACCGGTGCTCACATCGAGCGGAACAGCTCGCTTTGCACCAGCGCATGGATGAGCGCACGCATCCCGTAGTCATGCTCGGATGCGGCCTTGACCATCGCGTCGATGGCCCTGGTGTCGAGCTCGCTCGCGGCCGCTCCTGTGGCATAGGTCAGCAGATGCCTGAGCACGCCCTGCGCCAGCTGCTCCGGCCTCTGCACCAGCAGCTGGCGCAGGGCGCGGACATCGGTGAAGGCCTGGCCATCCGGCGTCTTTCCGCTGCAATCCACCGGCAGGCCGTCCTGCCAGGTGCTGTGCCCCCGCCGCTGGTCCGCTGGCAGCCCGGCGACGGCCGCATCGAGCTGCCGGTAGGCCGTCCGGTAGCGGCCGGTCACGTCGAAGCTCTCCAGGGCGAAGCCGTAGGGATCGAAATGCGCATGGCATGCCGCGCACGAGCCCTTGGCTCGGTGCAGCTCCAGCTGCTCGCGCAGGGTCTTGGCGCCCCGGGTGTCGGGATCGACCGGCTTGATGTCGGGCGGAGGCGGGGGGATGGAGATGCCCAGCAGGCGCTTCGCCACCCACACACCCCGCTTCACCGGCGAGGTGGAGGTCCCGTTCGCGGTGACCTTCATCACCGCCGATTCGGTCCACAGGCCGCCATAGGGCGATGATGGCGGCAAGGCCACCTGGCGCAGCTGCGCCCCCTCGACGCCGTTCAGGCCGTAGAGCTTGGCCAGCGGTTCGTTCACCAGCACCCACGGCGAGGCGACGAGCATGCGCACGCTCAGATCCTCTGCCACCATGCGCGTGAGCGTGGCCCTGGTCTCCATCGCGCTCGAGAGCTTGAGGAACTCGTTGTACTCGGGATAGAGCTTCGAATCCGGGGTGGTGTCGTCGAGCGCGCGCAGGCCCAGCCACTGGTCGGCGAAATCGTCGATGAAGCGCTTGCTCTTCGCGCTGTTCAGCAGCCGCTCGGTCTGCTCGCGCAGGACCTTGGGATCGTGCAGCCTGCCCTTCTTCGCCACCTCCAGCAGCGCCTCATCCGGAGTGGAATCCCACAGGAAGTAGGAGAGCCTGGATGCGAGGGCGAAGTCGGACAGCTTGCCCGGGGTCTCGATTGCGCAGAGGAAATCGGGGGAGGTCATCAGCTCGGTGACGCGATCGATCAGGATGGCCGCCAGCGGCATCCCCGCGTCGACCTGCTGGACCACGCCATTCATCATCGGCTCCAGTTCGGCGCGGGTGAGTTCCCGGCGGTAGAGCCTGCCTCCCACGCGCCGCACGGTCGCCAGCATGCAGTCGAGGAAGTCTCCGCGCTTGATCGATGCCGCCTGCGGGCCATTGCTCTTGCCGCCGAGGACGACCTGGGGGTTCCTGCGCAGCTCGTCATCGAGTGCCTTAGGCAGGTCGGCGGTCAGCCAGCTGTCGCCAGCTATCGGCTGCATCGGCTCCTCGATCTCCATCCATTGGACCGCCAGCCCAGGACCGCGGCACTTGGACGCCTGCTCGTTCTTCGGCACCTGGACGCCGATGCCGAAGGGGATCAGGCGCACCTTGTCCGACACCGGGGCGGTATCGTTGAATTCACGCGTGCGCAGGTAGATCTCGGTCTCGACCACGGCGGCCTTCCCGGGCGGCGCCTCCAGCACCGCGACCAGATCGATCAGCTGGGGGTAGGCATCGGTGTGGCCGACATAGACGCCGAAGCTCATCGGCTTGTCGGTCTGGTAGCCGTAGACCGAGAAGCGCACGCGGTGCATGCCGGGGATGCGCGCGCCCGGATAGTCCAGCCTGCCGGAGGTGGTGTCGGAATTGAAGGACACCATGGTGCCATCGGCGAGCTTGAGGGTATGGCCGGGCGACTGTCCGCTCTCCATCGCCGCGGCATGGATGGTGCGGCCGGGGTCGAAGCCGGTGGTCATGATGGACCCGGCAGGGCCGTTCAGGTGCGATACCGGCCGCAGCATCCAGTGCAGCAGCTCGGTGGTCATGGTATAGTAGCCCTCGACACCCGAGGCCGAGAGCGGCAGCGCCCCGGCTACCTTGTCATAGCCGTCGACGCGGCCATCGATCGGCAGGCAGGTCCCCACCGGTGGGCGGATGCCGAACAGATCCTGGATGGTATTGGCGTATTCGCCTCGGCTGAAGCGCCTCAGCCGGCTGCGGCCCTCCTGCTTCTGCCTGGCGATCAGGAAATCGGTGTATCCGCCACGCACCCAGCCGGTGATCAGTGCGCGTTCCTGGGGCGTCGGCTGCTTCTTGTCCTCGGGCGGCATCTCCCCCGCATCGAGCTTGTCGAGGACGCGGAACCAGACCTTCTGCTCCGCGGCCAGCTGGTCGGCGCTGCGATGCCCGGAAAAGTCCAGCTTGGCCTTCTGCTTCTGGCTGCCATGGCAATCGGTGCAGTAGCTGGCAAGCAGCGGCTGGATGCGGCTGGCGTACGTTGACAGGTCGTCTGCGGACCAGGCTGCTGCTGCCACGGCCAGCAGGGCGATGATAGAGAAGGGGCGGATCGCGATCATGGTCGCCTCGCACTGTTGTGGTCAGGTCAATCCGCTGATGGGGCCGATGCCGGAGCCGAAGCGATCGGCCTGGACGCCGAAGCGCTGCAGCATGCTGACGAAGAGGGCGCCCAAGGCGGTGTTGTCGTTGCGATCGCCGGCGATGTGCTGGCCATGCCGCCAGCCGCCTCCCGCCAACAGGATCGGCAGATTGCTGGTGCCATGGCCGCTGGCGTCGCCGAGGTTGCTGCCGATCAGCACCTGGGTGTGGTCGAGCAGGCTGCCGTCGCCATCCCGCACCGCGCTGAGGCTGGCGAGGAAATCGCGGAAGGCGCCCACCTGGGTGCGCTCGATGATGCGCAGCTGCTCGATCTTGGCCGGATTGCGGCCATGGTGGCTGAGGCCATGGTGGTCCTCGTTCACGCCCGCGATCGGCGGCTTGAGGTCCATGCCGCGGATGAACAGCGATACCACCCGGGTCGAATCGCTCTGCAGCGCCAGGCGGATGAGCTTGAACATCGCCGCCGACCGGCCGATGGCATCGCTCTTGTCGTTGATGTCGGGCGGCCCCGGCTCCGCTGCCGCCGGCTTCGGCCGCACCGCCCACGCTTCGTCCGCATGCAGCTGCTTCTCCATGTCGCGCACCGCCTCGGTGTAGTCGGCGACCTGCTGCTGGTCCTGCGACCCCAGGCGGGCCTTGAGCCCCGCGAAGCGCTCACCCATGCGATCGAGGATGCTCTGCCCCCTCCTAAGCCGGGCGATCTCGGCATCGATCTCATTCTTGCCGCCGGTGAGGAACAGGCGGGAGAAGATCTGCGTCGGACGGTTGAGGCCGGGGACTCCCGCGCCGCTGAGGGTATGGGTGAGCGGGAACTGATCGTCGGTGCCCAGCACCAGGAGCGGGAAGCGCGTCGCATTGCCGACCTGCTTGGCCGCCAGGTAGTCGAGCGAGACGGTGTTGCGGAAGCCGCCGGCAGTCGGGTGCTTGGCGCTGGTCAGGAAGCACGCCTCGGAGGCATGGTCGCCGCCGATCTCCGGATGCGAGATGCCGGAGAACACGGTGAACTGGCTGCGCAGCGGGGCGAGGATGCCGAGGTACTCGCTGGCCTCGTAGGCTGGTCCCGGCTGCTCCGGGAAGAACGACGGGCCATAGAGGCCGAAGGCGGAGCACACCGCGACCATCCTGCGCGGCGCCTGGGCGCCGCCTGGGGCCTTGTCCGCCGGATCAGCGTCGTGGAGGCTCTCCAGCCAGGGCAGGATGAGGCAGGCGGCGCCGGCACGCAGCACGGTGCGGCGCGAGGGATGGTGGCAGCGGGGGTCGGTCATGGCAGTGCTCCGGTGTCTGTGCAGAGGGTCGTCATCTGGGATGCGCTTGTGCCGCAGCTTGGATCTGCTGCACCAGCAGATGACCATCGGTCTTGTACCAGGCGCGCAGGGTCAGCACGTCCCCGGCCTCCACGGCATGGATGAGCTCGTCCCGATGCGCTGCCATGTAGGCGTCGTCCAGGGGTGCGATCACCGCCATCGACCCGGGCCGGTGCGGGGAGCCGAGATGGCTGGCGAGCTGCTCCGGCTGGATCCAGGGCGCGCTCCAGCGGTCGGCCTCGCCGTGCGCGGCAGTGGGGATGATCAGGGCCTGCGGGCTGTCGGCATGCAGCCGCCTGCAGATGGTGGCGATGTCCATCCCCTCCCGCGGCGCACCCAGGAGCGGGAAGATCGTCGCCCCCCAGCGCTTGTGGGCATAGTGCATGCGCTGCTGTGCCAGGAGCGCCGGCGCATGGGCCGGGGAGAGCGAGAGCGCACCGCCGGGCCGGGCGCGGATCACCTCATCCAGGCGGATCGCCACGCCCACGGCGATGCCCGCCGAGCGCACGCGCTCGATAAGGCCATCGGCGATCGCGTCCATCTCGGGCGCCAGGGTGGCGAGCTGACGCGGATCGCCGACATAGCCGAGCGGGGATTCCATGCCCTCGAGATCCCAGAAGACCAGCGCCTGCGCCCCGACCGCATGGAGGTTGGCGATCGACTGGTCGACGATCGCCTCCAGCCGCCGGCGCAGCTCCTCCCGGCCGCCTGCAGTGGTGATGTCGATTGCGGCATCGTGCAGCCAGCCACGGGGATTGCGCGGCCATCCGCTCTCGCCGGTGCACAGCATCAGGACGCCGATCGGCCGATGGTCGCTCCAGCTGAGCTCCGAGAGCGGACTTTCATCCAGCCGCTGGCCGGTCCTGGCCACCACCCGGCCTCCCGGGCCGATCTCGGCCCGGTCGCCGGGAATCCCGCTGGCGGCCACCCGCACCCGGCCGTCGTCGACGTCGACCGAGGTGCGCTCGGCGGACGCAGCGACGACGAAGCGCGTGCCCACCACCTCCACGGTCGCCTGGGGCGTGCCGATCATGACCTGCCGTCCTGGCGGCTGATGGGCGACCTCGGCCGTCAGCTCGCCATGCTCCAGGCGCAGCCGCATCCCCTGCGGGGTGGTACGCACCACCAGCGACGCGGCGCCCTCCAGGGCGAAGGTGGTCGCCTCTCCCGGCGCGCGCAGCTCGACCGATGCACCGTCCTCCACCTCGATGGCATCATCCTGCCCGAGCACCTGCCCGATGCGCAGCGGCTCCTGGCGGTGATCGGGATGATGCACGCTACCGCCGCCTCCTGCCCTGGCGGGGACCAGCGAGGCGACTCCGAGGATGCCTGGGCCTGCGCCCTGGCGGAGACCGAACCGGGCCGCAGCGCCGAGCAGGACCAGGATGAGCGCCGCCGCCGCCCAGCGCACCGCCATGGCCCGCCACCACGGCGCACCCCCGGGCCCAGCATCCGCTGCTGCCACTCCCTCCAGGCCGGCGACGGTGCGGGTGCGCAGCAGGACCTCATGGTTGATGGCGAGCCAGAACAGCTGGCGCGATCTCGGCTCGGTGCAGAGCCGCCGATCGAGATCCGCCTGCTGCACCTCGGTGAGCGTGCCCGCGAGGTAGCCATCCACCAGCTCCAGCAGCCCATCGATGGCGCTCATGCGTCCAGCCCCATGCGCCGCAGGACGCAGTCGCGCAGGATGCGGCGCAGCTTCGAGAGCATGACATGCACCACCTGCGGCGCCTGCGCCCGCTTGTCGGCGATCTGCTGCGGACTGAGCCCATCGCCATAGGCCATGGCCGCCAGTCGGCGCTGCCCAGGGGACAGGCGTTCGAGGCAGCGGTGCAGCGCCTCGCGCTGCCGCTGCCAGTCCTCCAGGCTCGGGGCCTCGGACTCGACGGCCTTGAGCGCGTCCTGGTTCAGCATGCGCCGATCGCGTGTCCGGCTGCGCAGCATCTCCATGGTCTTGAAGCGGGCGATGGCCCGCGCCCAGGCGAGGAAATCGCTGCCCAGGGTGAAGGTCTGCGCGCGCGTGGTGCACACCAGGAACACCTCCTGGAGGATGTCTTCCGCCAGCACCAGGTCCCCGCACAGGCTGGCTATGAAGCCATGCAGGAGGCCGGCATGGCGGATGACGAGCTGCTGGACTTGTTCGGTATGGGTCGGCATCGGAGGGTGGTGCAGCATATGATCCGCACTGCCCAAACCTTACCCGTCCATATCATCTCCAGCGACCCCTGCACCCGCCGCTGGCCCGCATCGCGCTGACTCACCCGCAGTCCGTCCCTCGACGAGAGCATGCAAGACCCTGTGGGGAATGGCCCTACGGATCACCCCCAGGGCTGTCCTCGGGCGCCTGCCACGACCTCACTGCCGCGACCAGGGGTAGAGCGCGCTGCCGATGATCAGGCCGTGGGCAAGCGGCAGCGGGGCGATGACTGAGCGTGCGATGACCTCCTCCACCGCCAGCGCTGCGCCGCCGGGATAGCTCAGCATGCGGCCATCGTGCAGCGCCACCAGGACGTGATCGCCCCAACCCATGAGCCAGCGGCCCGGTGCCGGCAGATCGATGACCATGCCCTGGGCGCCGGTCAGCACCAGCCGGGTATCGACCCCGACCGGACNNGAGCAGCGCCACCCCCCCCCGACCGACGACCGCGGCATCGGCCAGCGAGGCGAGCCGATCATCGAGATCGGCCTGTGCCAGCTGGACGCCGGTGAAGATATCGAAGATCCGCACCTGGCTCTGCCCCTCGCTGACGATGACGGTGCCGCTGCGGCAGAACACCGAGGTCGATGGCGCGACCAGCACTGGTAGCCCGGCCCAGCGGTGCCACCACAGCAGCGTGCCATCGCTGCGGTAGCAGCGCAGCTCCTTGCGCTCGACATGGGCCACCAGGCGCAGCAGGAACTGGCGGTAGCGGGTGCTGCCGTCCGCTTGCCGCTCGTCGCTGGCGGTGCCGATGGCAGCCGGCAGCGGCTGTGCGGACGCTTCAATGCGCAGCGGACCGGGATGGCTGATGCAGGCGGCATCATCGGCAGCCGCGGCGAGATAGCCTGCGCCGGTGAGCGCCACCGGCCATTCGGCCGGCGGGTCGGTGAAGGGCGTCCCTGCACCCGGGGCCTGGGGACACAAGGTGCAGGGCGAGAAGAGGATCTCCTGGTGATCCTGCGCCAGCTGGGCCACCGCCGCCTGGAGGGTGCGCTCCAGGCCCGCATCGCGGGGCGAGCGCTGGACGGCGCCGAGATAGGCGGCCTGGCGGACGAGCACCTGCTCCTGGGCATCCTGCGCCAGGGCCAGCAGCGCCGCCATCTCGGTGAGCGCATGCGCTGCGCCCAGGCCGAGATGCGCCCGCAGAGCCACCCTCCTGCCCGCCGCAGTGGCCGCTTCCGGCGTCCCCGCCAGCGCCACGACCGCCTCGGCCCAGCGGCCGGCCTGGATGAGGATCTGCGCCTTGTCGAGCGGGCCGGCATGCGCGAGCTGCTCATCGAGCGCCTCCAGGCGCCAGCTCCGGCCGTCGGCGGCGATGATCAGCGGATGGCTGCGATCGCTGACGAGGCGCCAGCCCGGGCGAGCGCTCAGGCCATGGCGCATGCGCGCGAGCAGGTGATCGCCATCGAAGAGCAGGAGGTCCCGCTCGGTCAGCCACAGGCTCTCGGCTCCCCGCACCAGGGGCGCCGAGAGCGCTTCCGCTCCCAGCTCCAGCAGCTGGACCTGGGAGGTCGCGAGCACCAGCCGCCAGGCCCGCATCCCGGTGGTGAACCAGGCGGCTCCCCCGGCGACCGCCCACACGCGCGCCCCGCCCGGCAGCGGCCCGAGCCGGGTGATCGTCCCCTGATCGTCGAGGGCGCGCAGCCCGTGGCTGTCCTGGACCAGCGCCGCGCCAGCCCCGAGCACAACGATCGCGGAGCGATCGACGGCATACTGCCAGGAGATGCCGCCCCAGGGATCGCAGGCGAGTATCCAGCCGGGAATGCTGAGCCAGGAGACCGCCAGGCGCGGCAGATCGTCACCCGGCTGCGCCGCGCTGGGCTGGGGATCGCCGGGCGGTGGCAGGCGCATTCCAGCGTCGACCTGCGGTCCGCGTCCGCTCAGCAGCAGGGCGACCTCGCCGCGCTTCGCCGCCATCGCCGGCGGCTGGCCGGCATCGTCGAGCAGGCGGATGAGGTTGAGGAAATCCTGGAATTCCCCCCGGTCGAACGCGCGATCGGCGGCCGCAGTCAAGGCTGCGACCGCGGCCGCAGCCGGCAGGTAGTCCACCGCCAGGCGCGCCCTGACCGCCGCATCGGCCGTCCCGCCCACCGCGCGGCGGTAGAGGCGGTCGAGGATCGCGAGCGCCTGCCGGCGCGATTCCTCACCCAAGCCCTGCAGCGCCGCCGGGATCAGCGCCGTCCAGCGCCGCTGGATGCCAGCACGGCGCTCATCTGGGAATGCGATCGGAGCGGTGAAGTCGCCTTGCGGCAGCGCCTCGAGCGCAGCGGCATTGCCGCGCCTGAGCGCCATCAGCGCCTCGGCGATGGCAGCCGAAGACGCGCTCTGGCTCGCCAGCGGCAGCAACGGCGCCTCGCCGGCGCCGAGCAGCACATCGGCCTGCGGCATCAGGCCCGCGATGGCCAGCACCACGCCCATGACGAAGCGGAGGGGAAGCACATCATCAGCGTAAAGCCTGATGAACCGCCTCCAACCCGTTCTGCGTCCTCTCTGGTCACGTAGCTGATGCATCGCCGGCGCAGCGCCTGGGCGTCCACGGAAGGCTGTCGAGCAGCCGCATCTGGGAGATCGTCAGGGGCGCGGACCGCCCACCCCGCGCCGCCGCTGCACCAGCGGCCTATCCGAGTGCGCCCATGCCGAAGAACACCTGGTTCTTCATCATGCGGTACAGCCACATGTCCTCTGGGATCTCCTCGCCAGGCAGATGGTGGCTGCTGCGCGGGATGATGGCATTGATCTCGGCCAGGGCATCGCCCCGGCCACTGTAGTCGGTGGCGTTGTGGCTCTTGATGTACTGCACCAGCTCCTGCGGATGCTCGAGGATGACGCAGCCCTTGGTGCGCTTCTTGACGAAGTCCTGGAAGCCGCGCAGGTAGGCGCTGTCGTTGATGGTCTTGAACACGTCGCCGGCGTTGTCGGAGAGCTTCTCGCGGGCGAACGACAGCGGCGGGCAGGGCTCGATCGAGCCCTGCGGTCCGACATGGAAGCCCAGACCCATCGCCGCCGGGCAGAAGGCCTCGCCGCTCGCGGTCCAGTAGGTGTCGATGAGCAGGATCGGATGGCGGTGGCGCAGATCGAGCAGGCGGCGGCGCATCTCGACGATCTGCTCCTTCTGCATGCAGTATTCCGGATGCGGGGTCTCGCCGACCGGGCGGAATATGTAGTACCACAGGTACATCGCCCCGCGTTCGATGAAATGCTCGATGTAGAGGTCGTTCATCACCTCGTCCATGTTCTTGCCGGTCGCGGTGGTGGCGATGCCGAACAGCACCTTCGCCGCCTTCAAGCGCTTCAAGCCCTCGTCGGCGGCCTCGAACACGCCCTTGCCGCGGCGCATGTCGTTGTTGTCCTTCATGCCGTCGACCGAGATCAGCGGCGTGACATTGCCGACCTCCACCAGGCGCTTGACGTTCTCGGGGGTGAAGAGCATGCCATTGGTGATGACCTGGAAGTAGCAGTCGGAGTGGCGGCGGAAGATGTCCCAGATGCCCTTGTACATGAACGGCTCGCCGCCGAGCAGGGTATAGTAGTGGGCCTTCTGCTTCTTGCCGCTGGTGATGAGGGCATCGAGATCGCTCTCCGGCAGGTAGTGGGCGGTCCCCTCCTTCTCCACCCAGCAGCCCTGGCAGCGCAGATTGCAGGTGTTGGTCAGCGCCACGAACATGAAGGGCGGGAACAGCTCGCCGTTCTTCATGCGCTTCTTGTAGGCCGCAATCGCACGTGCGCCCTTGTAGGCGTAGAGATAGGCGGCCTTCCAGGCCAGCCGGGGGCTCAGCTCCGTCAGGCCGCGATAGGCGAGTTTCATCAGCATGGGCAGCGCCTTCGCACTATGTCGGTCGTGGGGCATTCTCACTGCCAGCGGCTGGATGCAACCCGCGCTGGCGTTCGACTCCGGCGGTCAGGGCCGCGGCCGCCTGATCCACCTCGTCCGCGGTCGTCCAGCGTCCCAGGCTCAGGCGCACGGCGCCTTCGGCCTGCCTCCAGGCCAGGCCGATGGCGCGCAGCACATGGGATGGCTTGGGCGTGACCGAAGTGCAGGCCGCTCCGAGGGATGCCGCGACCATGGGCGTCTCGACCAGGAGCCGCTGGGCATTGATGCCGGTGAACACCACGTTGAGCGTACCGGCGAGGCACTGCTCGGGGTGGCCGAGGCGGATGACCCCGGGGATGCGCTGCAAGGCGCGCCACAGGCGTTCCTTGAGCCCGCCGAGGCGGCTCTGCTCCGTCGCCATCTCCTCGCGCGCGATGGCGCAGGCCTGGCCGAAGCCGACGATGCCGGGGACGTTGAGCGTCCCCGGGCGCAGACCGCGTTCGTGCCCGCCGCCATGCATCAGGGGCACCAGGCGCACGCGGGGGTCGCGGCGGCGGACATAGAGGGCGCCGACCCCCTTGGGTCCATAGAGCTTGTGCGCCGACAGCGAAAGCAGGTCGATGCCCTGGGCCAGGACATCGATCGGCTCCTTGCCCAGCGCCTGGGCGCCATCGACATGCAGGAGGATCTGGCGCTCCTTGGCCAGCCGGCCGATGCCGGCGATGTCGTGCAGCGTGCCGATCTCGTTATTGGCGAACATGCAGGAGATCAGCACGGTATCCGCGCGCAGCGACGTCTCGATGTCCTTGATCGCGACCTGCCCATGGCGGTCGACGCCCACCACGGTCAGCTCCCAGCCCTCGGCGGCCAGCTGCTCGCAGGCCTCGAGGCAGGCGCGATGCTCGGTCGCCACCGTCACCAGGTGCCGGCCGTGCTCGCGTCGATGCCGCGCCGCACCGGTGATCGCAAGATTGGCCGATTCGGTCGCACCGCTGGTGAAGATGATGTCCTTGGACTCGGCGTTGATCAGTCCCGCGACCTGCAGGCGCGCGACTTCGCTCGCACCCGCGGCATCGCAGCCCAGGCCATGGGTGGCGCTGGCGGCATTGCCGAAGTGGGTGCTGAAGTAGGGCAGCATCGCCTCCAGCACCCGCGGGTCGACCGGGGTGGTGGCATTGTGGTCGAGGTAGATGCGCTGGTTCATGCGCGCCTCATGGCGGCATGGCGCTCGCACGCACTGCTGGCGAAGATCATCGGATAGAGCCGCTCCGAGTACCACAGCTTGGCGAAGTAGAAGCCGATCGGGGCGCAGGGGAAGCTGGTGCCGTCACAGGTCAGCCGGCGCAGGGCCGCCATGCCGGCAGCGACGGCACCGTCATCCACTCCGGCGGCCAGCAGGGCGTCGAGCGCCAGCCCGGTCTCCTCGATGCTCGAAGCGGTGCCGTCGCCGCCGCCCCATCCGCCATCGGCGTTCTGGTTCGCGCGCAGCCAGGCGATGCCCCGGCGCAGCTCCTCCCCCTGCGGTCGCACCATCAGCAGGCCGTTGACCACCCGGGCGGTGGCATAGGTCGGATTGAGGTCGCCGGGCACGCCTTCGTTGCCGAACCACAAGGGCACCCAGGAGCCGTCCTGGCGCTGGCTGGCGCGCAGATAGGCCGCGCAGCGTTCGATCGCGCGGCCGACCAGCACACGCTGCTTCGCAGGCAGCCAATCGCGCCAGAGGGCGAAGGCGATGAGCGCATGCGCGGTGAGGTCGGGCGCGCTGCGATCGAATTCCAGCGCGCCCCACCCCCGGCAGAAGGTGGGAATGCCGCCGTCGCGGTTCTGCAGGCTGATCAGCCAGGTGATGGCGAGCGCAGCGGCGGCGATGACTGCGGGTTTTCCGCGATCGAGATGGTGCAAGGCGATCAGCGCCCCGGCCGTATCATCGGCGTCAGGCACCCCGCCGGGCAGATCGGTCCAGGCGAAGCCGCCCGGTGGCGCAGAGGTGTAAGGATGGATCTGGCGATGCTGCTGGCCGAGCAGCCAGTCGCAGAGCCCCTTGCGCAGGCTCCCCTCCAGATCCGCGAGCCCGCCGATGGCGAGCGCATTGATCGCCCCGGTCGAGACCCAGGTGCTGAGATCGACATCGATCGGCCAGCTGCCGTCGTCCCGCCGGGTGCGGCGCAGGAAGGCGAGGCAGCGCTCGACCGATGGGTGGGCTGCCTCCCCGGCGGCGATCAGGCTGATGGCGACGAAGCCGGTGAGCGGGATGGCCTCGAGGAAGCCGCCGCTGCGCGGCTGGATCTCCTCGAGCAGGCGCAGGGTGCGACGGGCCGTGCATGCACGCGCCAGGCGGCTCAGGGGATTGCCTGGCGGCCGGCGGCGGAAGCGCACCAGGCCGACGCTGATGAGCGCTGGCAGGGCATAGCTGACCACCTGGAGGTTGAGGAAGCGGAACCACCCGCGCGGGCAGGCGGCGAATTCAAAGGGCAGCGGCCGCACGAAGCGCCAGGGATCGTCGCCCAGCTTGCCGCAGATCGCGCACAGCATCATGATCGGCACGGCGAAGGTGCGATCCTCGCCATAGCGCGCCTCGACCGCCGAGCTGAGCGCGGCCGCGTCCAGGCCGCCAGTGCGCGCGGTGATCCAAGCCTCGGCACGCGCGTTCGCCCGCTCCAGCGCGGGATCGGCCGGCCGGCCGGCATAGCCCAGAGCCGCCCACACCAGCACGGTGGTGCTGAGATTGCCCTTGCTGGCGATGGTGTCCCCCCAGCTGCCATCCTGGTTCTGATGACCGGTGAGCCACGCGACCCCGGCATCGATGATGGCCTGGTCCCCGGCCGACCCTGCGCAGCGCAGCGCCACCGCCGCGATCGCGGTCGACAGCGCGCTGGCGCTGAGATGCCCGGTCCAGTGGCTGCCGCTGCGCTCCTGCACGAGAGAGGCGCGTACGCGATCCCGCAGCGACTGCGCCGTGCCCGCGAGGCTGCTCATAGGCTCAGATGCCCGAGCGCGAGCAGTCCGTAATAGGTGTACTCGACGTCGAGGATGTCCTCGGCCCAATGGCCATGGAAGGAGCCGACATTGGTCCACAGGCTATCGATGTAATCGAGCGCCGCCTCGGCCTGCTCCGGCGGCAGCGCGCATTCGAGGCATGCCAGGGCATGCAGGGCGGTGGCGGTCGACAGCAGATCGGGCATGGGCGCCTGGGCATGGCTGAGGAATCCCCCTTCGGGGAGCCTTTGCCGCGCGCGCAGCCACTGCACCACCACCTGGTCGGCTCGCTGAGCGTAGACGTGGTGCACCATCACCGCCGACACCGTCGCCGGTGTGGTGCCCGCTGATCCACCGGGGGCATTGGCATAGCCGCCATCAGCGGTGCGCAGGCTGGCGATGGCCGGGAGCACCTCGCCGGCAGGCGGGAGGGGTGCGCCGAGGTCCTGCAGCGCCCCCAGGGCGAGGTAGGCGGCATAGGCGCTCCCGCACGCCTCGCCACGCTTGGCGGCGAAGCCGCCATCGCCTGCGCGCTGCGCGGCGATCGCGGCCGCGAGCGCCTGGCGATGGGGGAAATCGGCCATCCCGATCACCGACCAGGCGCGAGCCAGGCAGCAGCGATGGACGAGATCCTGGCCCTCAGCGTCGGCGAAGGAGGCGAGGTATGCCTTCACCGGGGCGCTGGCGGTCTGCTGCAGCGCCGCGAGCGACTCCAGGCCGAAGACGGTATAGTAGAGGTCGCTGGCATCACTCCTGTCCTTGACCCCCCCGTCGCCATTCCATTGCCCGCGCACGAAGGATTCGACCAGCTGCGCGGAATCGCCAAGGACGCGTGGCGCCAGGCGCGCGACCTGGAGCATCTCAAGACGCATGCTCATCGTACCGCCAGGGTGGTGGGGTCAGGACAGCGATGCGGCCGCTGGCGTCGCCGTGGCCGTGCCGGCTTCATCGTGGCACCAGCTGGTCACCTGCTCGATGAAGATCTTGCCCATCAGGCGGCGCAGGAGCCCCTTGAGGCTGTCGTTGTCGATCATGCGCAGCGACTGGACGGCACGTTCCTTGAATGATGCCAGCAGTGCCCGCACATGATCATCGACGTGATGGCTGGCGAGGATGGCGCGGATGCGCGCCGCATCCGGGCAGGGCGAACCATGCCGCCACCAGGCGGCCAGCTCCTCGCGTTCGGGTCCCTTCACCCGTTCGAGCGCCACCGCCATCACCAGCGACGGGCGCCTGCGCTCGAGATCGCCATCGCTCGACGATTCCGCGTCCTCGAGGTCATCGTTGATCTGGTAGGCGATGCCGAGCGCTTCGCTGTAGCTGGCGATGGCCTCCAGCTCCTCCTCCCCGGCGTCACCCAGGAGCGCACCGATGGTGAGCGCGACATCGAATGCCGGGGCGGTCTTGCCGCGGAAGATCGACAGCACCTCCATCGCCGACAGCGCCTCCGGATTGCGCACCCACTCCAGTTCGCTGCCCTGGCCGAGGCTCAAGCGGCGATGGCCATCGGCGGCGACCGTGATCAGTCGTCCCACCAGCTGCGCCGGGGCGGCTTCGGCGATCAGGCGGTAGCCTTCGCCGAGCAGGTAATCGCCGACATTGAGGGCGAGCGGCATGCCGACCTCCTCATGCAGCGTGCGCTCGCCATAGCGGGTGGCATCGCCATCCTCGATGTCATCGTGGATCAGCGAGGCCTTGTGGAAGCACTCGACCGCGAGCGCGAGCTTCTGCAGCGCCGGATGCGCGGTCGCCTCGCTGCAGGCGCGGAAGGCGCACACGGTGAGGAAGGGGCGCCAGCGCTTGCCGGCCTTGGCCAGCCAGGCGTGCGCCAGCTCCTGGGTGCGGCCCTGGGGCGTGCCCATGGCCGCCGAGAGCGCCGGCAGGGTGAACCATTCGTTGACATCGCGACGCAGGGCATCGAGGTCGAGGCGCCTGGTGCGGTCATCGGAGGTGAGATGGATGGTCTCCCACACCCAGTCGAGATCGACGGTGGTATTGACGCAATCATCCTGGAGCAGCGGGATGGCGACTCCCGGGATTGCGGCCGCCTCCATGAACGGGAAGGCCTTCTCCAGCACCGACAGGCAGCTGACGCCGACGATCGCATCGATCTTGCCGGTCTCGATGATGGCCATCACGATCGCCGAGCCCTCGGCGACCAGGACCGCATAGCCCAGGCGCTCGGCCTCGGACTGCAGATCCTGGATGGTGCACAGGCCGCATTGCTTGCATAGCAGGCCGAATTCGTCGAAGGGCGCCGGGCACTTCTCCTCCACCCGCAGGCACTTCGGCATCAGCAGCAGCCGGCGCTCATAGGGTACGCTCGCCAGGTGATCCTTCCACAGCTCATTGTTGATCAGCACCCCCAGGTAGTCGAGGTAGGCGGTGCCCATGCCATGCTGGAGGGCGAACTGCTCGGCATGCGAGCGCAGCTCAGCCACTGGCAGCGGCGGTGTGGGCTTCTTCTCCAGCACATAGGCCGCAACCAGGTCGCGCAGGCGCAGGCGCTCACCGACGGTCTGCGGGATGTTCTCCTTCGGCGGGCGGATGCTCTGCAGCGGCACCGGTCTGGGCAACGTGAGGGTGGTCATGGGTGTAGTTCCGATGCCGGCATTGTCGGTTGGCTGGACTGCGCGAACTTTTCCGCCTTCTTGGCGGCGATGGAAGCGAGATCAGGCAGGGAGCTGAGCACCTCGGCGGGGATGTCGAGCTGGCCCTTGAGCTTCTCCAGGCAGCGCATGCGCTCCTTGAGCGCCCGCTCGCTGTCGCGCTCCTTGGAGAAGCGCGATTTGGCGCGCTCGGAGCGGTCGCGCAGCGCCTGGTAGATGTCCCCGCCCAGCAGCGCCGAGATGTCGACCTTCATGTGCTCGCGCCGCACATCGTCGGTGTTGACCGGCTCGCCGTTGATCGGACCGGCCTTGTACTTGGGGAAGACGATCGCGACCTCGGGGCAGACGCGCGAGCACGCCGGGCAGTTGGTCTTGCAGTTGGTCGGCTCCTGGACCTCGAGCTTGCCGGCCTGCGAGACGCCATAGACGTCGAACAGGCAGAAGCTCAGGCACTGCATGCAGTTGGTGCAGCGGTCGTAGTCGATGACCGGGAACCACGGCTTCCAGGAGCCCGGTGCCGAGCTGCCCACTGCGACCTCGTTGGCCTGCACCACCGCGAGGACCGCCTCCGGGGACTGGCCATCGATGTCATGGAAGCGCACCAGCACGCCGTTGTGGTCGGTGCGGTCCTCAGGTGCATGCCCGCCGAAGCGGGCGAGGACCAGCAGATGCGGACGGCTGCAGGCGATCTCGCCGCCTGCGGCTCCGCAGACGCTGACCTGGTGGCCCCGTCCCAGCAGGGCCAGGAGCAGGGCGGCGCGCTCAGCGCCGGCCAAGGGCGTGCTGCCGGCACCTTCGTAGAGCGCCAGGTGCAGGACGGGTGCGGCGGCGGCGCTCATGATGGATTGCCCTGCGGTGTCAGATCGGCCAGTGCAGCGATGATCTCGGCCGGCTTCTGCTCGCGCATGTTGAGCACCGGCACGCTGTCCGGCAGGGTCGTTCCTGCGGCATGCATCAGCCACGCTACCGCACGGCGGTGGCAGGCAACGATGCGCAGTCCCGGCTCGGCGGCGATGCGCGCGAGGGCCTTGTCCCGGCGCGCCGACATCTCGCACAGATCGCCGACCGCCTCGAACGTCCCGGCCGAGGCCGCCAGGGCCTCGAGCACCGCGCGCTTGGTGTCCGCTGGGACCACCTGGGCATGGGCGCAATGGCAGTAGAGCGTGCAGCTCACAGGCCCTCCCCCATGGCCGCCAGCCGATGCGTGGGCACAGGCCGTCCCGGCCGGAAGCATTCGCTGTGCTCGGGCAGGAACACCAGGCCGGGATTCTCGCCGATGAACTGCGCCAGCGCAGACGCGACCGCATCGCGCAGCGTCTCCGGGGCGCCTTCTGCGCGCAGGTTGATCACCAGCTGCGCGGTCTCGATGTCATCGCTCAACGACTGCGCCAGCTCCGGCTGGCGGTCATTCTGGACGACATTGACGGTGGCGATCTCCCCGCTCCCATCATCGGGCGACAGGGTCATCTTGAAATGCGCGATTTCGCACCCGGCGGCGATCAGGCGTGCCTGGGCCAGCGCCATCAGGCGCTCGACCAGCCGGTTGCCATCGGCATCGCGGGCTGCGCCGGCGCGCACGCTGACGGTGGCATTGTACCAGCCCAGGAGCGCCTCGCCCTCGGCATAGGTGTCATAGTCGACCGGCATCGCGGTGCCCGCACCCTGCCTGGCGTGAGTGATGTGCGCGAACCAGGCGTCCAGCCCCAGCCCCGAGCGCGCGCTGACGAAGAAGCGCTGTGCCCGCGGGTAGCGCCTGGCCAGCTCGGCATCAAGCGTGGCCGAGAGCGCATCATCGATGAGGTCGCGCTTGTTGATGACGATGACGTCGGCCTCCTCCAGCTGCTTGAGGTAGATGTAGACGACCTTGGCCGAGAAGCGCTTGCCGGGCTCCTCGGCGACCAGGCCGAGGATGCGCGCCGCCCGCAGCGGGTCGATCACCACGCTCAATGGCGAGACGGCGAAATCGTCGCCATAGAGGCGACGCAGCGGGTAGGTGACGGTAGCGACCAGATCGGTGCAGCTGCCGACCGGCTCGGCGATGAAGATGTCCGGCTTGCTCGCGGCCGTCAGGCGGTCGGCGGCATCCTTGAGGGAATTGAAGCGGCAGCAGAAGCAGCCGCCGGCGATCTCCTCGACATCGAAACCGCGGCTGCGCAGGGTCAGGGAATCGACCAGCTGCGACCCCTGGTCGTTGGTGATCAGGCCGACCCGGCGGCCATGCGCGCGCAGGCGATCACCGAGCATGCCGATGGCGGTGGTCTTCCCGGCTCCGAGGAAGCCGCCGACCATGATGTACAGCGCAGTCATTCATGGCTCCCATCGTCGCCTTGGATCTTGTCGATCGCGCGGTCGAGGACCTGGATGTAGCCCTGGACATCCAGCGCATCGGGATCGGGCATTCCGCGCGCATGGTAGAGCCAGCCCTCGCCATAGGGATCGGCATGGACGCGGTCCGCCTGCACGCCGAGGGTGGGATTGCCGCCGATGAATTCACCCGCCATGACCGAGTACAGGTCGGTCGACGCCTTGAAGCCCTCGAGCCAGCCGATGATCTGGCCGAACTTCATGGGCTCAGCTGGCTTGATCTCGAATCCCGATTCGACGACCTCGCCGAGCATGCGCACGGCGAACTTGGTGTAGCCGACACGCCATTCATCACGCCCACTGTTCGACAGCCACATGTGCGACGCGGTGTAGCGGTAGCCGACGGGCAGCCGGGTGGTGAAGCGGGAGCGCTTGTAGCGGATTCCGTCAACCTTGGCGGGAGCGTGCATGTGATCGGAATCAGCCATGGGGGAAGAGGTTATACTTCAGAGCCTTGCCAGCATTGCCTATGTCCCGCCGGCACCGGGAGCTGACTGGCACGCGAGGGTCGGATGACGGCCTGGTGGGTTCTGTGGCCGACACCATTCCAAAACCTGGGACAGCGGGTACGCCGCTGGCAATCGTGCGACCCGCGGCCGCACCGCCAGGGCTCCAGGGGAACTGGCGCTGCGGGTACTGCGAAGGACGGGCCAGGCATGCGTTCGGTGGTGCCACCAGGGGAGCTGGAGGAGGCTGCGTGCGGGTGCTGACGGCGTCCTATGTCGCTGCCATCGGCTGGGCAATGACGATAGCCACGGGCTTGTACCGGTCGCGGCCGCCGGAGGAGCGACAACCAGGGGCCGACCATCGTCCACCGTAGGCATCCGAAGACGACCGAGCATGACCGCATCCTTTCCGGCCGTGGTGAGGCCATCCCAGCTATGCCAAGCTCTATATAGCACGATGACAATGCTGGGCAACGGGGAACGCCAGCGCGATGAAAATACATAACTATAATTATGAAGTGCTGTTATAGATATATCGGCAGTGACAGGGTCGATCGCAAGCCCATCGGCCGCGGGAGTCCATGCGCCGGACTACCGTCAGGAGCAACGTCTCGGCGCGGCCGATTCGGGTGGCAGCAGCAGGAACTGGTCGGCCGCCTGGCTGGCTGCCAGCTGCTGCCAGTCATGGATGTTGAGTGCTACGCGCTCACCGCGCTTGAACGTCGTGCCATAATCATCAACCACCTGCGCCAATGGTCCGAGATAGATCGCGCCGTGGGTCGCGCTGCGCGGACGATGGCCCGGCTTGATGCCGGCGATGAGGCTCTCGCGCATGCGCACGCCGCTGACCACGAAGCATGGCTCCGGTGCCAGCTTGTCGAAATGGATGCGCACGAAGCCCGCCCGCTGCATGGCAGCGACGGGCTCCGACTGCTGCGGCACCCGCTCGACGACGGCTGCGGGACCGGGGAGATGGGGATGGGTTGGCGCCGCCGGCTGATCGCCGGTGAGGACGTGCATGACGACCCGTCCACCCGGCCGCAGGACACGGAACGACTCGGCGAGGATGGCATCCCGCTGCTCGCCGAACGACGCCAGGTTGCCGGTGCCGCGCAAGGCGACCTCGACCAGGCTGTTGTCATCATGCGGTATGCGAGACGGGAACGGTTCCGTCATCCGGTGCTGCCAGCTGGCAGCGCTTTCAGCCTTCGGCGGGTGGGCCGCTGGTGTGCCAGGCGTCGCGTCATCCTCGACGTCCTCATGCAGGACATACAGCTCCCAGAGCGTCTGATCCGGATCTTTCACCCAGAATTTCGTCTGCAGCGCATGGCAGCATTGGACACGGTCCTCCAGCTGGATGGTCATGCCCGCCAGCTCCAGGCGCTTCTGCATGGCGGTCAGCGCATCCACGCTCGACAGCCGCACGCCGATGTGATTGACCGTACCACCAGGCTGCGGACGGACCGGCACCAGGGAGAGGATGACCGGAGGATCATCCAATTCGAACTTCGCGTAATCCGCCTTCACCTTCGCCGGCTCCAGACCGAGGAAGGTCCGGTAGAAGGCGGTGGAGCGGACCAGGTCCGAGACGTTGAGCGACAGGTGGAATTTCGTCGTCTCGGTGGCTACGGATATCGGCATGGCGCTCTCGGCTCCGGGGTATGCGGGGGTCAGAGCGGCGCGACCGCCCGGGGCGAACTCAGCCAGCAGCCAGTGTCAGCCTGGGCATCACGACACGCCACGCGGTCATCCCCATCAACAGTACAATTACCGCTATGGTGAGCAACAGAGGGGTATACGAGCCGACAAACGCATGGCATTCCGCGAAGATGAGCGGGCCGACCGCCGAGGTGATGACGGTCAGGAACTGCGCCGCCCCCTGTATCCGGCCCAGCTGCCCCGGACCGAATGCCTGCTTCCAGATGGCATAGAAGATCACCGCGATGAATCCTCCCGCCGACCCGATCAGTCCGGCGAATATCCAGAGGGCCGGCAAGGTCGCCACCGCAGGCAGCATGGCGAGCGCAGCGGCATAGACGAAGAGTGCCGCCCCCATCAGTCGCGTCAGGGGGACATGGAGAGCCAGCCAACCGCACACCAATTGGCCGGACAGCGACGCGATCGTGGTTGCGCTCAGGAATTGATAGTAGACCTTCGCGCTGAATCCCCGTTCGGCGAGGACCGCCTGGTTGAAGAGGCCCATGCCGGATGACACCAATCCAAACATGGAGACCGACAGGGCGAAGATCCAGAAGGCATGGGTCCTGAGCGCCTGCGGCAAGGTGAAGCTCGCGTGGCTGTCGAGCGTGCTCGCACTCGGGGCGCTGGCCGCATCCACCGCGCCGGACGTGCGCGATGCCTCGCGCAGGAACAGCAGGGTCAGGGGGGCGATGCCGAAGAGCAGGGCGATGGCGATATACAGCCATGCCGTACGCCAACCGCATTCGCTGATCGCTTTGCCCACATAGATGAACGACAGGACGAAGAGCATGGTCAGCAGGAACGAATAGATTCCGACGACCAACCCATAGCGACCGCCGGCGGTCTTGCTGACTGCGGTGATGCTCGCCACCGACAGGGCGCTCTGGCCGAACCCCCGTGTCGAGGTGATCAGGAGGAACAGCCCCAGCGTCCCACCGGTGAAGCCGCTCAGGTCCCACACCGTCAGACCCAAGGCCAGCACGATGACGACCGAGACGATGCGCAACCCGAAGCGGTCGATAAGGTATCCAGCCGGGAAGCACATGAGCGAACCGATGAGCGTCGCCCAGAGATTGATCTTGGCGAAGGCCACATGGCCCAATCCCAGATCACGCAATAGCGGCTCGGTGATGAGACCCAATCCCTGGGTGCGCCCGGGCATGGTGGCCACCATGAGCAGGGCCGCCACCATGACATTCACCCACCCGTAATTGAAGACGGCGTCGATCCACGCTGGTCGATCACCGGTGGCTTCCTGGGCAGGATCGCCCTTCCCGCGTGCAGCTGGCGTGTGGCTCATCGGAAGTACGTATTCGTCTTCCCATGCTCGGCATACTTGTCCTTGAGCCAGAGGTGGAACTCGTCGTAGTGGGCCCGGCGCTGTTCGCCGCCGTCACTGATCGCATTGTAGCTGACGTAGAGCTGACGCCGTGTCGAGGCGGAGCGGTTGGGCGCCGAGCGGTGCGGCGTGTAGCCGGAGAGTACCGCGATGTCACCGGGCTGGAGCTCCAGCACGACCCCCTTCCCCTGTGCGACCGCGTCCACCGGCAGCTCATGATACTGGCCATCCCGGGGCGATAGGTACCCCTGGTGATGGAATCCCGGGAACACCTCGGTGGCTCCGTTCTCGGCATGGCAGGGATCGATCGCCACGATGATGGTGAGGAAGCTCGTCGGGAACGATGGCCAGGCGATGTAATCCTGATGCAGGGCATAGCCCTGGGCGCCTGGAGGCTTGAAGATCAGCTTGTCCTTGAACAGGCACGCCGGCTCGCCGTACAGGGCCGAGGCGATGCCCAGGATGCGCGGATCGTGCGCCAGGGCGCGGCTGCGGCTCGAGAGATCGATGATGGGATCGAAGCAGTCGAAGCGGCAGTCATCGGAGTCGACCTGCTTCCAGAAACGGCAGCGTATGTTGTTGACGTCGATGAGATCCGTGCGTTCGGCCAGCCGCGCGATCTCGGCGGCGGCATCCGCGATCGCCCCTCGGGCGATGACGTCCCTGATGATGAGGAAGCCCTGCTCATGGTAGGAGCGGATCTGATCTGCCGATAGGGGGATGACCATCTCAGAGAGCGGAATGGGCATAGCGTGGAGGTGCCTTGCTCGTGCCATAGGACGACGCTTCTCAGGTAGTCCGGCGAACCGCCGGGCCGATGCCGACTTCATTCACCAATCGCAGGATCGTCAAGCCACATTTCGACAAGCATGCCAGAGGTGGGAGCCGATCATGGCCGGTCCCCCGAGGAGGGTGGCCGCACCGCAAGGCGGGTGGGCTCGGCTATTCCGTAATTTCACAAGTATCGAATACGAGACCTGTGGAACTGAAGTTTCCTCAATGCCGAGCGCGGCTAGCCCGTATATACGTGCTCCGTGCCGCTTGAGCGCGCGCCACGCTCCCGCACCGCCCCTCTCCGTCTCCGACCGCGAAGGACGTCCATGACCACATGCCTCCGTCAACTCTCCCCCTGCCTGCTGATGATGTGCTGCCCGACCCTGGCCCTGCTGCCGCACCTCGGTAACGCCGCCGATGCGGTGCCGGCGCCTGCTCCCCAGGCCACCAGCGGGAATGGCAGCGCTGACGCGGCAGACGTCATCATCATCCAGGCGACCAAGCGTCCCGAGGACATCCAGCAGGTCCCGCTCTCGGTCACCGCCTACACTTCCGCGGACATCGAGGAGAGCACGGACAGCCAGCTGGACGATCTGTGGCAGCACACCGCCAACACCACGCAGATGGATGACCATCGCAGCGGCATGCTCAGCATCCGCGGCATCGGCTATGGCGCATCGACCGAATTCGGCGGCGAGGAGAAGCCGACGCGCGGCTGGTCTCCGATCGGCTTCTACGTCGATGGCGTCTCGCTGGAAGCGCAGCGCGGCATGAGCGACTTCGGCTCGCTCTACGATGTCGACACCGTGGAGCTGCTGCGCGGTCCGCAGGGCACGCTCTACGGACGCGGGACCCTGGGTGGCGTCGTCAATGTGCGCACCAAGGACCCGACCTGGACCAACGAGATCGAGGGCAGCGCCTATGGCGGCAGCTACGATGAGTACCGCGTCGATGTCGCCGGTGGCGGTCCGCTCAGCGATACCCTGGCCTTCCGCCTGGCGCTCGAGAAGGCCGGCGGCAACGGCTACTACGACAACATCACCACCGGCAGCGACAAGACCGACTCGAGCAACGATTTCAGCGCCCGTGGCAAGCTGCTGTGGAAGCCGACCTCCGCACTGAGCGTCAAGGCCATTGTTTCGGCCAGCGCCCTCTCCGAGACCACCGACAGCTGGGTGCCCCTGTCGCTCATCGATCAGCGCCAGACCGTCACCGGAGATCCCGGCTATGATCATGGCCACGGCCTGGTCAGCTCGCTGGAGGCCGACTACCTGGTCTCTGCCCACACCAGCGCAACCATCGTCTACGGCTTCGGCGTGGCCAATGATGCCGTCGACTACGATGCATCCCGGAATGCCTCCGATGCAGTCGAGGTCACCGGCGCCAACCGGGTGCAGGACATGTCGATCGAAGCGCGTCTCGCCCATACCGGACCCGATGTGCTCACCTGGCTGGCCGGCATCTATGCCCAGCAGGAGAAATTCGATTACACCAGCCTCTCGACGTACTCGACGACACCGTTCTTCGGCGTGCCCTACTACCAGATCGAAGGGGCGGCCCAGGCGTACAACGAGGATGCCCGCGTGCGCGACCTCAATGCGGCGATCTACGGCGAGGCCACCGCGAAGCTCGGCGCGGGCTTCGAGTTGACGGGCGGCGCCCGGCTCGGCTACGAGCATGCGACCTTCGACTGGGACGAGCAGATCACCAACCAGACCAATTCCGCGCCCCCTCCCGCCACCTTCCCCTACCTGCCCTTCCAGGATTCCGAGAGCGATCACGAACCGGTGCTGCTGCCCAAGGGCGTCCTCGATTACCACGCCAGCCAGGACGTGCTGATCTACGCCAGCGTCTCCCGCGGCTATCGCCCAGGCGGCTTCAACACCGGGGCCAACACGGTGGCCGCTGCGCAATCCCTCTATGAGCCGGAATACACCTGGAATTACGAGCTCGGCGTCAAATCCACGTTCGATCGGGTGCTGACCATCAACGCCAGCGCCTTCTACATCGACTGGCGCAACCAACAGGTGCCCCTGACCCTGCCTTCACCGACCTTCGACGAGATCACCGTCAATGCGGCGCACTCGCATGTCTATGGCGCCGAATTCGAGGCCGAGACCAAGCCGGTGACCGGTCTGCGCATCTGGCTCTCGGTCGGCCTGCTGCATGCCACCTATGATGACTACAATTTCACCGGCCTGAACGGCAACACCGGGGCGACCGGGGCGGTCAACGAATCCGGCATGCAGTTCCCCAACATCCCGAAATACACCGCGGCCCTGGGGGGCTTCTACCAGGATCGCAGCGGCTTCTTCCTTGGCGGCACCGTCAGCGGCCAGGGTGCGACCTCGGTCTACTTCCCGAACCCGCCGAGCACCGCTCCCAATATGGTGACCTTCAATGACTATGTCGTCATCGATGCCAAACTCGGGTACCGTGCACATGCGTGGTCGGTGGCGCTGATCGGACGCAACCTCGCCAACAAGGTCTATGCGCTCAATGCCATCCAGATACCGGCCGACGGCGTCTTCACCCAGACGCCCCAGACCTATGTCCGCGAAGGGCCGCCTCGGACCGTGGGCGTGGAAGTCTCCGCGTGGTGGTAGGCGACGTCACCCATCACCCTGCGCCTTAGAGCGGTCACACAGCTACGGAAAGGGTGAGCAGGTCGTGTGATCCTGGGAATGCTTATCCTTGCCGCTTAGCTCTTTACATTGCCTCCGCTAAACTAGCGTCGGTAGCGTGAGCGATGCCAATCTCCCCTGCACACCGGAATCCTGCGGCACCAACTGCGTTCCCCCGCTGCAGGCCTCGCTGGAGCATATAGCAGCGCTCAAGGCGCTCGCGCACCTGGATCGCCTGCGGGTATTCTTCCACCTCGTCCAGGCCAAGAGGCCGGTACCGGCGAATGAGATCCAGTCCGCGCTCGGGCTTCCCGGTCCGACGCTGTCGCATCATCTCGATCAGCTCGAACGCTCCGGCCTCATCGAACGCCAGCGCCAGGAGCGCTTCATCCTCTCGTCGGTGCGCCGCGACATGGTCCTCGATCTGGTCCGCATCCTGACCGCCTGCTGCTGATGAGCCCGTGTCCTGCCCCCCACCAGGCCGGCCCTGGGCGTGGGACTGCTCCGGCATCCCGCCCGCTCGCCATTGCCACGCCGGAGCCAACGCCATGAGCAAATACGTCTACGTCGTCGCCCTCATGACCGGGACCATCCCCGCCCTGCTGGCCCACCCGGGGCATGGCCAGGCCGGCTTCGTCGCCGGCATGCTGCATCCGCTCACCGGCCTCGACCATCTGCTCGCCATGTTCGCCGTCGGGCTCTTGGCCGTGCGGGTCGGTGGGCGGGCGCTGTGGCTGGTGCCCGGCTCGTTCATGGCCGCGATGTTCCTCGGCGGCCTGGCTGCCTATGCCGGCATGGCGCTGCCTGGTGCGGAATGGGTGATCGCCTGCTCGGTGCTGGCCGTCGCCCTGCTGGTCGCCCTGGCCCCGCGCCCGACGATCGTGCTCGCCTGCCTGACGGTAGCCGCCTGCGCAGTGTTCCATGGGCATGCCCATGTGGCCGAGATGTCGCAGCAGCAGTCGCTCGGCGCCTTCTGCGCCGGCTTCCTGCTCTCGACCGCGCTCATCCATGCGACCGGCATCCTGGTCGGGATGCTGATGCTCAGGACCGCACCGCTCCAGGTCCTGCGCTTGTCAGGCGCCGCCATCGCCGCAGCGGGCGTCCCCCTGCTCATCGGCCTGGCGTAGACCCCCCATTGACCTGCACCTGCGCATTGCCGGTGGCGTCCGGCGTCGCCGGCCGCCGTGCGGCTATTGCTTCTTTGGCGCACCGTTCGCCGGCAGCAGCGTCTGACCGCCGATGCGCTGCTTGCTCACTGCCAGATCATCGATCCAGGTCACGAATCCGGTTCCCTTGACCGGCTGATAGTTCTGCCAGCCGAAGGACATCGATTCGAACACCGCCGGGATCTCGGCGCCAGCGAACTTCCCCTCGCCCTTGGTGAAGGAGATGTCGGGAAGCTCTTCGCCGTTGATATAGAACTGGTAGGTCTGGGTGGCGAAGTCGACGTGCCATTCGGCCAGCGTCCAGTCGTCGGTATAATGATACGACTTCTTGGTGCTTGGACCGAACTCTTGCCGGCCGGGGGGCGGCTGGACATTGTAGAGGAAGCGGAATGCGCCGTCGCCTCCCGTCATTGTCCCCATCAGGCGCACTTCGATGTTGTCCTTGGCCAGCGGACTCTTCGCCGATCCGACGACGATGGTGGTATGGACGCCGCCGCCCTGGGGCAACGGCGACGGCAGCTGGACCTTGAAGAAGAGCCGTCCCCAATGCTCCCCACCCATGGCCGCGAGCTCCGCACCCTGCTTGACGATCTGGCGCGCCCCGCTCACCGCAGCATTCAGCCGCAGGGAATGCTTGCCGGTATGGGCGACATCGTCGACCACGCCGACCGAGCCCTTGGAGGTGAATCCCTTGGGGATCTTGCCGACATCCGTGCTCTCGAAATCCTCATAGATGAAGAAGGTGGCCTTCTTCAAGGGTACGATGTCGGATGCATCCGGTGGCGCGGCGGCAGACGCATCCGCGGCGAGGGCGGGAGCTGCGACCGCGGCCAGCAGCAGCAGGATGCGGCGATAGGGCAGGCTCGACATGGATGCGGATCTCCTGGGGTGTGACGGCGCAGCAACGGGCTCAGCCCGAAGCTCTATGAGACGGCGCGCGGCATCCAGTCGCCGCGAATGATCTGCGAGGGCGCAGATGTGTGACACCAGACCGGCCCAGGGGTCGCCTGATGGCGCGCAGCGCATGGCGCCCATCGCCCTGGCAGGCGTCCCGCAGCCAACCGTCCGCGCCGGGCCGCAGGAGGTCCATGGCCGCCACCGCAACGGCAGATGGCATGGCCGGAGGAGCGCCGTCGGATGGGGACCGCATTTGCAATTGTATACCGTTTCATAAACGGTATACCAAAAACATGGACACGGAACGACCCCCCAGAGGCCGCTCGGATCTGACCACCGACCGCCTGCGTGCGGACATCATCGACGAGATCCTCGCGCCCGGCGATCCGCTGGCCGAGGCCACCGTGGCTCGGCGGCTGGGCGTCAGCAGGGTGCCCGTCCGCGAAGCGCTGTTTACCCTGGAGCGCGAGGGACTGGTCGGCTTCACGCCCACCGGACGCGCCTTCGTCAGGACGCTCACGCCCCAGGATTTCGAGGAGCTCTTCGTCATGAGACTGACGCTCGAGCCGATCGCCACCCGCCTGGCCGCGCCCCATCTGCGCGCGCATCCGGAGGCGCTGATCGAGAACCTGGAGTCGACCGGCCGCGCCACCTCGATCCTCGACGTCACCCGCCTCGATCTCGAATTCCACCAGCATATCATGGAGCAGTCGGGCAATGCGCGCCTGCTCAAAGCCTGGAAGGCGCTGCGCTGGGAGCTGGGACTGTGGCTCGGCCGCCTGCACCGCCTGCATCAGAAGCGGACCCGGAGCGTGCGGGCTGAGACCCTGCGCGCCCATCACCAGCTCATCACCATCATCCGCACGCAATCCCCTGCGGCATGCGAGGCGATCATGCGCAAGCACATCCTCGGCTGGCGCACCTGGCTGCCGGAATCCGCGGGCTCCAGCGTCGACGTCCAGCGTCTGGTGGCGCGCTGACATGCGCCGCACCCTCCCTCCCGCCTGCCTGCTGCTGATGCTCTGCCTGGCCAGCGCCATGCCGGCGCAGGGCGCGGACAACGCCAGCTTCGCCACCACCATCCATCCGATCATCGGCGACTTCTGCCTGGGCTGCCATTCGACCGCCAAGCACAAGGGCGATCTCGACCTGGAGGCGAACGCCTCCCCTGCCGGACTGCAGAGCCACCCGCTCATCTGGCAGCGGGTGATCGAGCAGCTCGCGGACGGCGAGATGCCGCCCGACGGCAAGCCGCAGCCGTCGCCGGAGCAGAAGGCCGCCCTGTGCGCATGGGCGCATGACGGCCTAGCGGTGGTGGCGGCGAGATATGCCGGCGATCCGGGACCGGTGGTCCTGCGCCGGCTGTCGAATGCCGAATACACCTACACCATCCGCGACCTGACCGGCGTCGACGCGCTCGATCCGGCACGCGAATTCCCCATCGATGGCGCGGCCGGCGAAGGATTCACCAATACCGGCCAGGCGCTGGTGATGTCGCCCTCCCTGGTGGGCAAGTTCCTCGATGCCGGCAAGGCGGTCGCCAGCCACGCCATCCTGCTGGGCGATGGCATCCGCTTCTCGCCCCATGTCAGCCGGCGCGACTGGACCGAGGAGCTGCTCAGCTCGATCCGCGCCTTCTACTCCACCTTCACCGATCCCGGTGGCGCCGATACGGTGACCATGCAGGGCATCGTGCTGGACAAGAATCTCGGCGGACGCCTGCCGGTGGAGAAGTATCTCATCGCCTCGCTCGAGCTGCGCGCCCCGGGATCCGCTGCCGAGGAGGTGGCGCGCCGGCACAACCTCAATGCCCGCTACCTCACCCACCTGGTCGGCCTGCTGCGCGGCGGACAGCCATCGCCGCTGCTCGACGGCCTGCGCTCCCGCTGGCGCACCGCGCAGGCAAGCGACGTGCCGGGGATGGTCGCAACGATCAGCGCATGGCAGAAGGTGCTGTTCACGTTCAACAGCATCGGGCAGATCGGCCGCAAGGCCGGTCCGAAATCCTGGATGGAAGGCATCACGCCGCTGGCCTCGCACCAGGATGTGCACCTCAAGCTCGCCCCCGCCGCCGGCAGCAGCGACATCGTCGTCACCCTCAGCGCCGAGCCCGCGGAGGCGGACAGCACCGGCGATATGGTCGTCTGGCATCAGCCCAAGCTGCTGGTCCCCGGCCAGCCTCCGATGGCGCTGCGCGATGTGCGCAGCCACCTGGACGTCCTGCTGGCGCGGCGTGACCGCCGGATACTGATGACCACCAAGGCGCTCGATGCGCTGGCCCTGGCGCCAAGGACGGCAGCCGCCCCCGACCCGGCGGCGCTCGCCGCCACGCTGGGCGTCGACCTCGATGCCCTCGGCGCCTGGCTGAGCGTGCTGGGCCTCGGCACTGCACCGGCCGGCACCCTCGAGCTGATGGCCAAGCCGCTGCCCAAATCCGGTACGTACGACTTCATCACCGGCTGGGGGTCGCCTGATACGCCGTCGCTGGTGGCCAACTCCTCCGATCAGCAGGTGCGCATCCCCGGGATCATGAAGCCCCACGGCGTGGCCATCCATCCGTCGCCGACCCTGACCGTCGCGGTCGGCTGGCGCAGCCCGATCGCCGGGTTGATACGCGTATCGGCCACCATCACCCATGCCCATCCCGAGTGCGGCAACGGCGTGACCTGGGCCGTGGATGTGCGTCGCGGCACCTCCCGCCAGCGTCTCGCCACGGGCGATGCCCAGGGGGCGACACCCATCGCCGTCGGGCCCTTCAACGACGTCCCGGTGCGTCCCGGGGACCTCATCTCGGTGCTGGTCTCCCCGCGCGGCGGCATGGATGCCCCGCATCCAGGCATGAGCCACGCCTGCGCCCTGACCGACGTCGAATTCACCCTGTCATCGAGCGCCGGCGCTGAGCGGGAATGGTCGCTGACCCGCGATGTCTCCTCCGACGTCCTGGCAGGCAATCCGCATGCCGATCGCGCAGGCCATCCCGGCGTGTGGAGCTTCTATACCGAGCCCCTGGCGGCGAGCGCGAGCGCCAATGCCCTGCCAGCGGGCTGTGCGCTCTCACGCTGGCTGGCTGCCGGCAGCCCCGCCGAGAAGCATCAGCTCGCCGAGGCGCTGCAGGCGCTGCTCACCGCACCTGCCCCGGCAGGCGATGGTCCGGACGCCCAGCTGCGCCGGCAGCTGATCTCGTTCACCAGCCCGCTGTGCGCGCAGGGAGCAGCCAGCCCACCGCTCGCCGGCGCTCCGGCAGCGGCCTCGACCTGGGGCGTCGACCCCTCCCTGTTCGGCAAACGTCCCGATGGCAGCGCCATCGACGACCAGAGCATCTGCCTCCAGGCGCCCGGGGTGATCAGGGTCCGGCTGCCAGCCGAACTGGTCGCCGGAGCGGAGCTGGTCACCACCGGTACCCTCGAACCCACCGCTGGGGCGAATGGCAGCGTCCGCCTGCAGGCCACCATCGGTGCCGCGCCGGCGGCCACCCCGGCCATCCCGGTCATCGTCACCGACAGCGGTACGGCGCGCCGCCGCATTGCCGCCGCCTGCGAGGAGTTCCGCGAGCTGTTCCCTGCCTCGCTGTGCTATACCAAGATCGTGCCGGTCGATGAGGTCATCACCCTCTCGCTGTTCTACCGCGAGGACGACCAGCTCTGCCACCTGATGCTCGATGATGCCCAGCGAGCCCAGCTTGACCGGTTGTGGGACCAGCTGCACTACATCGGCAGGGACGCCCTCCTGGAGGTCGACGCCTTCGAGCAGCTCTGGCAGTATGCGACCCAGGATGGCGATCCCTCGACGCTGGAACCGCTGCGCAAGCCGCTCCTCGAGCGGGCCGCCGCATTCCGCCAGGCCCTGATCGCTTCCCAGCCGGCTCATCTCGATGCGGTTCTGGCATTCGCCGAGCACGCCTACCGCCGTCCGCTCAGCGCGAGCGAGAAGGGCGATCTGCGCACGCTCTACCAGACCCTGCGCGAGCGCGAGCTGCCGCATGAGGAGGCCATCCGCCTGCTGATCGCCAAGGTGCTGGTCAGCCCCCCCTTCCTCTACCGGGCGGAGAAGTCCAGGCCGGGCACGCAGCAGACCCCGGTCGATGCCTGGGAGCTCGCCAGCCGGCTGAGCTACTTCCTGTGGTCGTCGGAGCCGGATGCCGAACTGCTCGCAACCGCCGCCACCGGTCGCCTGCTCGATGCCGATGTGCTCGCAGAGCAGATGCGGCGCATGCTGCGCGATGGGCGCATCCGGCGCATGGCCATCGAATTCGGCTGCGCCTGGCTGCACATCACCGACTTCGATGAGCTCGATGAGAAGAGCGAGAAGGCCTTCCCCGAGTTCCTCGCCCTGCGGGGAGCGATGTACGAGGAGGCGATCCGCTTCCTCACCGACTATGTCCAGGCCGATCGCCCGGTGATCAGCCTGCTCGATGCCGACTACGGTTTCCTCAACGAGGAGCTCGCACGCTATTACGCCATCCCCGATGTCCATGGTCCGGAGTGGCGACGGGTGGAGGGACTGCGCGCGCATGGCCGCGGCGGGATACTCGGCCTGGCGGCGACGCTGGCCAAGCACTCCGGCGCGTCGCGCACCAGCCCCATCCTGCGCGGCAACTGGATAAGCGAGGTGCTGCTGGGCGAACGCCTGCCCCGGCCGCCCAAGGACGTGCCGCCCCTGCCGACCGACGAGGCGAACGAGACCCTCAGCGTCAGGCAGCTCACCGAGAAGCACGCCTCCGACCCCCGTTGCAACGGCTGCCATGTCCGCATCGATGCCTTCGGCTTCGCGCTCGAGGGTTTCGATGCCATCGGCCATCAGCGCACCTTTGACATCGCCAAGCGGCCGATCGACACCGTGGCGACAGTGCGGGATGGCACCCGCATCGATGGCCTCGATGGCCTGCGCGGCTACCTCCTGGGCAAGCGCCGGGAGGCCTTCCTCCGGCAGCTGAGCCGCAAGCTCCTCGGCTTCGCGCTCGGCCGTTCGGTCCAGCTCTCCGACCAGCCCCTGCTCGACGCGATGGTGGCTGAGATGGCAACGGATGGCAGCCGCATCGGTACCGTCCTTGAGCTGGTGGTGCGCAGCCGGCAGTTCCGCGATATCCGTGGCCGAGACGCGGTTTTCGAGCAATAATCCCGTCAGGACCCTCCCATGAGCAGCTCCTCATCCTGGACCAGACGCACCTTCCTCCGCGGCCTCGGCGTGACCATGGCGCTGCCCTGGCTGGAATCGGTGGCCGCGCATGGCGATGAGCCAGCTGCAGCAGCCGGCCAGGCACCGGTGCGGCTGGCGGTGGTGTTCTCCGGCAACGGCTTCCACAGCAAGGAATGGTGGGCCAAGGGGGAGGGCGCTGCGCTGGAATTCGGCAAGGTGCTCGCCCCGCTGAACGATCTGCGTGCGAAGACCCTGTTCATCCGCGGCCTCTTCAATGCCGAGGCGACCAAGGGCAACATCCACAGCTCGCAGACCGGCAACCTGCTCTCCGGTGCACCGCTGGCCTCGGGCGGCGAGATCCGCTCGGGAACCAGCCTCGACCAGGTGCTGGCGAGCCGTCTCGGCCATGCGACCAAGCTGCCCAGCCTGGTGCTGGGCTGCGAGAAGTCGAATCCGTCGGTGCACAAGAACTACTCGATGCTCTACAGCTCGCACATCTCCTGGAGCTCGCCGACCACGCCCACACCGCTCGAGATCTATCCCGCCTTGGCATTCGACCGCCTGTTCAAGGATGAGGCCGGCCGCGGCGACCAGGGCGTGCTCGATGCCGTGCTGGCGGACGCCAAGGGTTTGCGCAGCGACATCAGCGCAGGCGATCAGCGCAAGCTCGATGAATTCCTCGATTCGGTGCACGAGGTCGAGAGCCGCATCGCCAATGCCGGCCTGCGCGGCGAGGCGCACGGCTGGCGGCCGACCCTGGACAAGCCGGACATGGCGCGACCCGCCGATGGCATCCCGCAGAGCATCGCCGAGCACATGCGCCTGATGGCTGACATCCTGGTGCTCGGCTTCCAGACCGACACCACGCGCTTCGCCACCCTCAAGCTCAACAACGACCACTCCTCGATGCGCTTCCCGCATCTGGGCGTGGACTACATGATCCATCACCTGCTCTCCCATTCCGACACCCCGGACTGGCTCAAGGTCAACACCTTCTTCCTCGAGCAGCTCGCCTACATCGCGCACAAGCTCGATGCCATCCAGGAGGGGCCGCGCACATTGCTGGACAACAGCATGCTGCTGTTCTGCTCGAGCATGATGACCGGCAACCACAACAACGATCAGCTGCCGGTGGTGGTGCTGGGTGGCGGCGGCGGCCGCATCACCGGCGGCCGCATCCTCGACTACAGCGGCAAGCCCGATCGCCAGCTGTGCCGGCTCCACCTCTCGCTGATGAAGGCCGCCGGCATGCCGCTGGCCACCTTCGGCGATGCAAGCAAGGCGCTCGACGAGTTCTGACCGCCGATGGCACCCGGGGTGTTCAGCCCATCGCCCCGCATGGCGGTGGCGCACCGGCCATCCACCCATCCACCGCTCACGCCCAGGCGCTTGGACGCGTGCGACGCCTGCGGCAACTTTCCGTGCCGGCACCGGTACCAAGTCCGGCTGCGCGTCTGCATGCGCTGTGCGCTGCGGCGCAGGCGAACGGCACGCAATCGCCCCGCTCCCGATGCAAGCGCCTTTGGAGCATATATTTGGAGCATGAGCCCGTATGACTTTGCGCCCCCTCCTGCTGGTGCTCGTCCTGACCGCCCGCCTGCTGGCGGTGGACCCCACCATCCGGCCGCTGATCGACCTGGCCCCAGCGGGAGCGGACGCGCACGTGGTCTCCAACGACCAGGCCCAGGTCCAGGTCGCCCATGCCGGCACGGGCATCGCTGTCACCATCGCCCCGGGTCCGAACAGGTATCCCGGGGTGGTGATCAAGCCGCCGGCGGCGGTCTGGGATCTGTCCCTCTCCGGCCACCTGGAAGCCGGGCTGACCAATACCGGCAGCCAGCCGGTGCGGGTGGTGATGCGGGTGGACAATGCCGGCGACTGGAAGGTCTCGCCCTGGAGCACCGCGTTGATCGACCTGCAGCCGGCGGCGAGCGGAACGCTGCGGGTCTACTACGGCTATGATTGGGGCAAGAAGGCATTCCCGCTCAATCCCGCCAAGATCACCCAGGTCTCCCTGTTCACCGACACCAGCAAGCAGACCCGGTCCTTCCTGCTTACCTCGCTGGCCAGTGCCGGCCCCCCGGGAGAGCAGCCGCCCATACCTGCCGATCAGGTGCGCATCGTCCCCGATCAGGGCATCATCCTCGCAGCCGGCAGCACCATCGATGCGGCCAGCCAGATCGAGGCCAATGGCGCGGAAGCGACGCTGGTGCGCGCCGCTGCGGAGCAGACCCTGCGCATCGCCTGGTCAGCCGGCCAGGGCGAGCGGGCGGTGCGCTTCAAGCCGGCGAGCGGACGCTGGAACCTGCGCGCCTGGCTCGAGGTGCGCGTGCGCATCCGCAATGCCGGCCAGGCTGCCGTGCAGCCGCGCATCCGCCTCGAGAGCGATGGCGGTGCGAGCGATTGGGCCTCGCCAGCCGCGCCCCTGGCTCCCGGCGCCTCCCTCGATCTCGCCGTTCCCTTCACCGCCTCCTCGGTCTGGACCGGGGAGAAGGACGGCAGCGGCAACCACATGGTCAGCAATGCCGTCGCGGCGATCAGTGTGGGTGCGGCCGCGAGCGGCGATGCGCGCACGCTGGTGATCGAGTCCATCACCGCAGATCTCCCCGTCGCCCATCCGCCCGAGTGGCTGGGCCAGCGTCCGCCCGTCCCGGGCGAGTGGAGCAAGACCTTCGACGACGAATTCGATGGCACCTCCCTGGATGCCAGCCGCTGGTCGGTCTCCGGCCCGAACTACTGGGACAAGCTCGGCCACTTCAGCGAGCAGAACGTCATCATCGGCGATGGCGTGGTGCGGCTGCGCGTCGAGAAGAAGCGCGGCCACCATGACGACGATCCATCCAAGCCCGAAACCGATTACGCGGAAGGCTATCTCCACACCTTCGACCACTGGGTGCAGCGCTACGGCTATTTCGAGGCGCGCATGAAGCTGCCCAGCGCACCCGGGCTGTGGCCGGCCTTCTGGATGATGCCGGACCGCGGACAAGGCGATCGCCAATCGACCTCCAATGGCGGGATGGAGTTCGACATCCTCGAGCACCTCACCGGCTGGGGTCCCAACCGCTACAACATCGCCATGCACTGGGATGGCTATGGCAAGGAGCACAAGTCCACCGGCAGCGACCGCATCTACGTCCAGCCGGACAAGGACGGCTTCATCGTCGCCGGGCTGCTGTGGGAGCCTGGACGGCTGGTATACTACGGCAATGGCAGCGAGGTCCTGCGCTTCGAGAGCCCCCGGGTCGCCAACGTCCCGGCCATCCTGATGTTCACCATGCCGACCGGCGGCTGGGACAACACCCCGCTGGACGACCAGAAGCTGCCCGCCGACTTCGTCATCGACTGGGTGCGGGCGTGGCAGCGCAAGGATCTCGCCGAG
Source organism: Planctomycetota bacterium (assembly GCA_003136555.1). Classification (GTDB taxonomy): domain Bacteria; phylum Planctomycetota; class UBA11346; order UBA11346; family UBA11346; genus BOG-1363. The sequence continues at coordinate 62,643 of PLEW01000034.1, forward strand.
CTGCCTCCAGGGCGCTGATCCGGCCAGCACCGCAATGCATCCACCCCGGCAGCAGCGCTAGCGCCACTCCTCCATGCTCGCATGCTCCCGCTCCAGGCGCTCCTGCTCCTGAGCCGGGCAGCCTGCCAGCAGATCGAGCCGGGTCTCCCGTTCGATCGTCCCAATCGTCGTCAGGTAGCGCGACCAGGGGCCAGCGACCTGCTCGCGGTTCGGCATCTCGACCGCCAGGGCATCCCAGTGGCCCGAGCGCCAGCGCAGCACCACCGAGAAGCACGAGCTCGGCACCCATGTCCTATTGCGCAGCTGGCGCGCGGCCGGACGCGACTGGTAGACCGGCCCGTTGATGATCCACAGCGGGCCGGCGCTCCCGGCCCAGCCATCCCCATGACCGTCGCGCCCGCTGATCGCCGACTCGAGATGCTCCCACTCGCCGGCATTCAGGTCATGGTACTGCGGGATGACATTGGACATCACGAAGGTCTCCTGCATGCCGTCCTCGCCGAAGCGGCTGAACATCGCATAGGCGGGGCACATATGCCCGCGATCGAAGCCCGAGCCGCTGTAATCATGATGCGAGACCTGGGCGGCGGTGCGGAACTCGGTGGCGAACACCGCCGGCCGGTGCTCGTGCCCGTGATGCGCGATCCCGCCGTCCAGCCGATAGACGACCCAGGCGGGATTCCTCGCCTGCTCATCGTAGCCGATGGTGAAATGGCGGTACGCGAGCTCTTTCAGCAGCAGGCTCGAGGTCGGGTGCGGCTGCCAGGACGCCGCTGGTCCGCTTGCCGCTGCCGAGGCGGTCTCCGGCAGCGGGAGGGTGGTGAGCGCAGGCGTGGACGCAGTAGAGCTCGGCGGCAGCTCGCCGACGATGCGGCTCCCCAGCAGGGTGAACGAGACGGCGGCGACCACCGCCAGGCACACGAACGCGATCAGCAGGATGATGGCGGTGGAGCGGCCCATGGCCTAGCGCTCCGCCGCAGGGAGTGCTGCGAGCGCCGCTCCTGCCTGATCCCGCCTGCCGCTGTCCCGCATGCTGCCTCCTCGGCTTCCCGGCCTTGCACGTCAGAGGCGAGTGTGCCTTCCCCGCCGCGCCAGCCGATAGGGTCTGTTCTGCCTCAGACCCCCTACGGCCACGCCTGGCCGGTGCGGCGGCGCTCCCTGATCGCCGTCATGCCGATGATCGTCCGACCCGAGACCGCACAGCACGTGCACACCCATGGTGCCGCTCCGGTGACCAGGACCCGCGTGGCCGATGGCCAGGGACACGTGCCCCGCTGTCCTCATCCGCAGGTCGGACACCACGCTGTGATTCGCCTCCGTCCATGGTAAAGGTCTGAGGCGCACCATGCCCCACGCCCGAGGAACCGCATGACCGCCATCCGGCTGATCTGGACCGTCCTGCTCCTGCTCGCCCTGCTGGTTGGCGTGCTCTGCCTGGTGCAGGAGTACGTCGAGCCGCTGCCGCCCGGCCTGCCGGCCGCCCCCGCCGTGGGTCCCGCGCTGTGCCGGGGCCCCTTCCTGACCCCGGAGCAGGGGCAGGCCATGCTCGATTTCGCACTAAGCCAGTGCCCCGACCGGCTCGCGTGGGAGGCGCGCGCCGCGCACCACCGCACCTGCATCCTGCAGGCGATGGGATTGGAGCCGCTGCCGCGGCGCACCGCGCCCGGGCTCATCATGCGCGGACGCAGCGAGCACACCGGCTACAGCGTCGAGAGCGTCGCCTTCGCCGCCATCCCCGGGCTCTATGTGACCGGCAACCTCTACCGCCCGTTGTCGCGGCCGCCGCCCTATGCGCTGATCCTCTCGCCGCATGGCCACGGCGATGTCCAGAACGCGCGCGTGAGCGAGACCGAGCAGAAGCGCTGCGCCACCCTGGCGCGCATGGGCGCGCTGGTGCTCGCCATCGACATGTTCGGCTACGGCGAATCGATGGGCCAGATCCCCGACCACCAGGCGCACCAGTCGCCGCTCGCGCTCACCGTGCAGACCTGGAGCAGCATGCGCGCGCTCGACGTGCTGTGCGCCCTTCCCGGCGCCGATCCCGCGCGCATCGGCGTCACCGGCGAATCGGGCGGCGGCACCCAGACCTTCCTGCTCACCGCCCTCGATCCGCGCGTCGCAGTCGAGGTGCCGGTGGTGATGGTGTCCTCGTTCTTCTTCGGCGGCTGCCTGTGCGAGAGCGGCTTGCCCATCCACCGCAGCAGCCGGCACTTCACCACCAACGCCGAGATCTGCGCCCTGGCAGCGCCGCGCCCGCTGCTGGTGATCTCCGACGGCAAGGACTGGACCCGCCTGGTCCCGGTGCAGGAGTACCCCTTCCTCTGCCGCATCTATGCGCTCTATGGCGCGGCCGCGCGCGCGCAGGTCGCCAACGTCCACCTCGCCGATGAGGGCCACGACTACGGAGCGTCGAAGCGCGCGGCCATGTACCCGTTCATGGCCGCCCACCTCGGGCTCGACCTGCATGCGGTGAGCCGCCCCGACGGCAGTGTCGACGAAACACCGGTGACCATGCTGCCGCCCGAGGCGTTGCACGTTTTTTCCCCGGACCATCCCCAGCCGGCCGATGCCCTGCCCAGCCTCAACGCGATCGCCACCGGCCTGAAGGCCCTGCAATGAGGCCCTGCCCGCAAACGCCAGGGATGATCGCCTTACCGTATGAATTATTGGCAGCATCCAGGAGTGCGGGTATGGGCCGTACACGACAACCACCTCAGATTCTCCCGTGGACTTTCTCGGCCACGATCTCACCCCCACTCATCCTGAGCCCGCCGCCCTGGCAGAGGTCGCCGTCGCAGCCGGCCTGGGCCACGTGCACCACCGTTTAGCCCGGGCGCGGACGAGGTAGGCCGCGTCCACCGCTTCGTCATTCTCGAGGGAGGACGTGCAGGCGCCGGTTTCCCGGTACCCATAGTCCATCAGTAGTGATAGCGCAGCTGGACGATCACCAGATCGTCTTTCAGCACGAGATACACCATGCGATGCTCTTCCGTGATCCGGCGCGACCACGCGCCCTGAAGCAAATGCTTGAGGGGTTCCGGTTTGCCGATGCCATCGAACTGTTCGCGCAGAGTATCGTCGATGATGCGGTTTATCCGCTTGAGTATAGCCCGGTCCTCCGCCAGCCATTCCTGATACTCGTTCCATGCGTGCTTGGTGAAGATCAATCGCATGGAATCAACTTCCGTTCCTTGCCCTTTCTCTTTCTGGCTTGAGCTAGCGACTCCAGGAGGCGCTTGGCGTTGGCGGGAGAACGCAGCAAGTACGCCGTTTCCTGAAGCGAATCGTACTCTTCCAAGCTTATCAGCATCGCGCTGCCTCGTTTAGAGGTGATCTCGACCGCCTCGCGGTTCGACGTCACCTGATCGATCAGCCGGAAGATCAAGCGACGGGCGTCGGTAGCAGTGACGGCAGTCATGGCATTCTCCTTGATATGTACAGGATAGCGTACATGCAGTCGAATGACAACCCCTATCTGTGAGCACTGCGACGCTTGAGAGGCGATTGGCCACGTAACCATACGTGTCCTCCACCGCCTTTGTCCTCAGCGGCTCATCGACGTAGGAGCCATATACGACGTGGCCCAGCTGGCGACGCTGTCCTCCGCCACCACCGTCTGCTGGCCGTCGGCATCTAATCGGGCGCTACGCACCGGAAGTCCGACTGCCNNGAAGCACCGGAAGTCCGACTGCCTCGCGGGTCGCTCGGATACAGATCGGGAAAGTAGTAGAACACGGCCGAACTCGGGAATCCGAGCCGAAGTGGCGCCCGGTGGCTCGGAGTTGCCGGAACGAGCAGCTGGTTCTTCACCAGCGCCGACGCGACGCGTGCCGCTTGCCTCTCGCTCGCGCCGAGCATGGCGTGTAGTTCTCCGCGAGGCAGCTCACCGCGCAGGAACACCTGCCGAAGGATTTCATCACTTCCTTTCGGGAGTGCGCCGAGATCGACTTCGCGACGGCCATATGCCAAGATGCGCGATTGCAGCGAGTCGAGATTCAAGAGACCGCGGATGTACTGCACCTGGTCGAGCGCTGTCTCAAGGAAATAACGGCAGAACTCGGTCAGCCCTTCGTCCGAGAGGTTTCCGCGTCCATCAAGGTCCCCCTTCCGTGGTGCGTCAGCAGCCATCAGCCTTGCGCGGTAGTCATTTACTGTACGCGCCATGCCGCGCGCGATAGACCAGAGGCCACCTGCGTCGACTTGCGCGATGCGGAGCATGGCGGTGGTGAACAGACGACCGACGCGGCCGTTGCCGTCGACGAAGGGATGGATCCACACGAAGCGATGATGACTGGCCGCGGTCGCGAGCACCTTCTGCACTGCATTCAAGCGACGCGGATCGTAACCGCCGTTGAAGTGTTCGAGAAATGCCGGCAGCGCGGAAGATCGCGGTGGGTAGTGAGTGCCGACCGTGACCTCATCGTGCCGCAGCTCGCCCGGCACCAGCCGCACCTCACGCCCGGCGGGCGAACGCACGACGCGAAATTCGTCAGCGAGCCTTTCGTAGAACGATCGGTGCAGCCAACACAGGAACTCGGGCGAGCACGGGTCGGGGACGTCGCCGGCCTCAAGGCGCCGCATCATGCGTATAGATCAATTCATAAGTTC
>PLEW01000143.1 GCA_003136555.1 Planctomycetota bacterium
TGGAGACCTTGGCGCTCCCGCCGCTGATAGCCACTCCGGCGCCGCTGATGCTGTTCGCCCCCGAGGAGGCCGTGCTGCTGACGGTTGCGCCGCTGATGCCATGGGCGCCGGTTGCGGCGCTGGCGATGTGGGCGCCGCTCTCGCTGAGATTCCCCGAGGCGAGCAGGGTGATGTCGGTCGAGCTGAGGGTGATGGAGCTGGGCTTGATCACCAGCGTGCTGCCGCCGACCTGCAGGGTGATCGACGAGCTCGCGTTCAGGATGATGGTCGCGGCCTGCACCGCATCGGTCGCGGCGACCGAGGCGGTGCGCGATGCAGCGACGGTGATCGCCTGGCTGGCGCCGATCATGGTGCTCTGGTCCGCACCGATGGATTGGACATGGTTGGCGCCGATGCTCTGGGTCAGCTTGCCGGCGATGGACTGGGAATCATCGGCGCCTGCGGTGAGCGTGCGATTGCCCGTCACGCTCTCGCTCAGGGTGCCGGTGACCGAGATGGTCTGGTCGCCGGTGACCGAGATGTCCTGGTCGCCGCCCACGGTGGTGGTCTGGTCGGCGGTCACGGTGAGGGTCTGGCTGTTGCCGATGGTGGTGGACATGTCCTTGGTGGCGTTCATGGCGACGTTCTCGGCGCCCTGGCTGTCCTCGAAAAGGATGGAGTTCTGCCCCCCGCTCCTCCAGACGCTCTGCGTCTGGTTGCTGGCCTGCACCATGCTGGAGGTCTCCGGATTCGGGACGGCTCCGGCGATGACGGGCCGATCAGGGTCGCCTTCGACATGGGTGAGCAGGACCTCGGTGCCCTTGTGCAGCGGCGCATGCATGCCCATCTTGTCGCCGGCATAGGGCTGGATCATGCGCACCGGCGCTGAGGCCTCCGCCGGCTTGGTGTCCGGCCGGCGATCGAAGGGGATGCGTATGCGATAGCGCCCCTGGTCGTCGAGCTCGGCATACTGCCCGCTGCCGGCGGCATCGATCTGGGCATGGATGGTCCCGTGGATCACCGGCTTGGGGGTGATGCGTGCCGGACGGAAGGGGACATCGGCGGGGATGGCGACGAAGCGGTTGGAATATTTCGCGGTCTCATCATCGCCTTCGCTTCCCGACGCTATCTCCAGTCTGCCCTCATGGTGCACCTCGATCAGCAGCTGCCTGCAGTTGCATGGGGCGCTGAAATGGCCGCTCAGCGCATAGACCGCTCCGGCACGCAGCCCGCGTGCATCGCTGTGACCGCGGAAGATCAGCTGGCGCCAGGCGATCTCCTCGGCGCGGATCTTGGCATAGTCCGATCCGGCATCATTGGAGATGAAGACGTTGCCGGCATGCTCATGGACGATGCCGAACGAGGCGTCGGCGTCGACCGTGGATTCGGCCTCGAGCCTGAGCGATGGCTGGCCATAGTCGAAATCGCCGAGCACCACCTGGGCCGCCACCGCCTGATGGCAGGTGCGCAATGCGAACACCGATTCCGGGGCGATATGGCTGCTCTTCCCGCTCGCATCCACGTTCTCGTTGTAGCGCAGCGCACTGGTGGCGCCCGGGATGTCCTGGAAGGACTCGCCCTGGTCGCCGAACACCAGGCAGGCGCGGTCCTCCTTGTGCTCGAAGAAGTACGAGATGCCCTCGAGCTCGGTCAGCCGATTGATGAAGTCGAGGTCGGTCTCCTGGTACTGGACGACGTAGCCGCGGTTGGGGTAGCTGCGTGCGCTGGTCCTGAACTCGTAGTCATCGTCGCCGAAACCGGACGCCGTCAGCACCGCCTTGATGATGTCGGTGGTGCTCTGGTCCTGGAAGATGCGGCTCTGGCGACTGAGCGTCGAGCGCCACAGCCGGGGGACCAGGGTGGCCTGGTAGTGAAACCAGTCGTGCTGCCGGGAGTGCAGCTCGAAGGAGCAGAGGACGCCATGGATCTTCAGCAGGCGCGATCCCAGCTGGCCGCTGGCGAGCATGGTCGATTGCTTGATGCCGAGCCAGGCATCATTGGTGAGCAGCGCCGTGGCATCGAGGTCGGCGCGCGAGCTGGCGAGCTCGAGTTCGAAGCGGAAGGGGTGGTTGATGCGATCCACGCCCGTGAAGCCCAGGACATTGAGCATCCCGTCGGCGAGGGCCTGGCTATGGAACTGGAACGCACGTCGCGAGATATCAGCCATCGTGCCTCCGGCGCACCGGCACTCCCGCCCAGGACGCCGGGAGCGGCGCGGGCCGGCGATCGCACGCTATCGGCCCTGCAGGGCGAGTCGAGCAGTGATCTCGGCGAGTTCGTCCAGCGTGGGGCGGTCGCCGGGCGTAGTGTCCTTTTGGACCAGCGCCAGGGAGGATGGCCGCCTGGTGCGCCGGCAGCATCGTGTCCCTGCCGACGTGGCGGGCCGTCTCGATAAGGGCTTGCCAGCTACGGCCGGTTGTAGTGTACTGCCGCTGCTCATTCCCGGGTCAACCCCTGTCAGGAGTCTGCGGAATTATGTCGACGTTGTCTCGCTGGCCGTCCTCATTCCTCGTCCTTGCCACCCTCGTCGCGGCCACCGGTTGCGGAACGGCGCTGACGATCGAGGTGCGTGGGATCGCGCCGCTCAATCAGACGGACAATGACGAATCGACGCCCGTCAATGCCCGCATCTACCAGCTGGCCAGCGACGCGAAGTTCCGCAATGCGGTGGTCGATCAGCTGTGGACCAACGACAAGGCGACGCTCGGCGATGATCGCATCGGCAGCCCCAAGGTGGTGACCGTGCTGCCCGGAGCGGCCGGCGATAAGCCGGTGTCGGTCGATCTCGGGGAGCTGGCTGCCGGGACGCACTTCATCGGCATCCTGGCGCTGTACCGCCGATCGGATGCGGTTGACAAGCGCGTGCTGATCGTGCCGGTGGATGGCTTCGGGGACAAGGTGGTGCAGTTCACCCGCTATTCGGTCACCCTTCTACCTGCCGGCAACGGCAAGTAATTGACCATGGAACAGGCCAACAAGGTGCTCTGGCATGAGGGGATGCTGCTCCTTCCGCAGCATTTCCAGCAGGCTGAGCGGCATCGCGACGCCGTCCTGCGCCATCTCCTGGCGGTGCTCGCGCCGCACGCCTATGGCGTCGCCCACCTGGCTGTCGACGGCGAATCCCTGGCCAATGAGCAGTTCAAGCTCAACGCGTGCTCGGGCATCCTGCCGGATGGCATGCCCTTCGACATCCCGGCCAGCGATGCCAGCCCGCTGTCCCGCCCTCTCGGCAAGGCGATGGTCGCCGGGCAGGCGCGCCTTGGCGTCTATCTCGCCATCCCCCTCGATCGCCCGGGCGAATGCAATACCAGCGAGGGCGGACAGCTCGAGGGCCGGCCGACCCGCTACCGCAGCTCGACCCTGACCGCTATCGACGACAATCCCCCCGGCGAACGGCAGGAGGTGCGCATCGCGCTGCGCAACCTGCGGCTGCTGGTGGAGGGTGAGTCCCTCGATGGGCATGCGGTCATCAGGATCGCGGAGGTGGTGCGCAGCGCCACCGGCGCGCTGGCCCTGGCCGACGATTTCGTCCCGCCCTGCCTGGCGGCATGCGCCTCGCCGGTGCTCCTGCAGCAGATCCGGAGGACGGTCGAGATCCTCGGCAGCCGCAGCGGTGAGCTCGCGGCCAGCCGCCGGCAGCGCACCCAGGGGATGGTCGAATTCACCGTCAGCGATTCGGCCAACCTGCTCCTGCTGCATACCGTCAATGGCGCCTTCGCCACCCTGTCCCGCCTGCTCGCGGAGCCGGGCACACATCCGGCTACCATCTTCGGCGTGCTCGTGCACCTCGCCGCCCAGCTGCATACCTTCGCTGGCGAGGGGCATCCGCGCGACTTGCCAGGCTACCAGCACGACCAGCCTGGCGCCTGCTTCCGCGCCCTCGACCTCCAGCTGCGCAAGCTGCTCGAGACCAACATCGCTGTGCGATATGTGCCGCTGCCATTGGCCAAGACGAGCGAGCGCATCCATGCTGCCCGCATCCCAGACGCGGTGATCGAGGCGCATCGCTTCTACCTGTCGGTGCTCTGCGCGCTGCCGGCCGAACGCGTGCTCAAGGAGTTCCCGCTCAAGTCGAAGGCGGCGGCCTCCGGACGCCTGAGCGACCTGATCGCCAAGTCGATCCGCGGCATCGCGCTCTCCTACCTCAGCGTGCCGCCCGCCGAGATCCCGGCCCAGCCCGGCTGCTGCTACTTCGAGGTCAGCCGCGACGGGGACGCCTGGAAGGCGGTCACCGACGGACGGAGCTTCTCGATCTTCGTGCCGGCCGAGTTCGCCGACCTCAAGCTCGAATTCATGGCGGTCAAGGAGTGACCCATGGCCAACGGACTCGTCGACCTCTGCGGCGATGTGGTACGGTTGGCCCTCAATCTGCCAAAGGAGGCTGCCGGCCTCGACGCCGGTGCGCTGGGGGAGCGCTTCGATGCCGCCTTCCGTGACTTCGAGGACCGCGCGCACCGCGCCGACATCCCGCTCGCCATGGTCCAGCTGGCGAAATACGCCTTGGTGGCGCTGGTCGATCAGCAGGTGCTCTCCAGCGACCTGCCAGTGAAGGATGCCTGGCTGGAGCAGCCGCTGCAGATGCGCTACTTCGATCAGTCGACCGCTGGCGAGGACTTCTACAACAAGCTCGATGAACTGCGCCAGGGCAACGAGAAGGGGCGCATCGATGCGCTCGAGGTCTTCTACCTCTGCCTGGCCCTGGGATTCACGGGGAAGTTCAGCGAAGGGCGCGGCCTCGAGCAGCGCAAGATCCTGATGGACCGCCTGGTTCGGGAGATCCTCGACGCCCGCCCCGGGAGCATCGGGGCGCTGTCCCCGCATGGCCTGGAGTCGCCCACCGTGGTGCCGGCGGCCGGGAACTGGCTGCATCGCCTGCCGTTGTGGCTGCCGCCGGCTGCGGCAGTGACGCTGCTGCTGGTGACCTGGCTGGTGGCCTCGCTGATCCTCGGCTCGGCGGCCGATGCATTCCCGACCCAGGCGCTCGGGCGCGGAGTCGCGCCATGAAGGCGGTGGTGGTGGTCATCACCGTGGTCGCGGCCGTGCTCGCCGCCGGTCTGTGGTTCGGCCTGGGCGCCATGGGTGTCGGATCGCCGATCAGGCTGGGCGTGCTCGGGCTGGTGCTGGTGGTGTGGGCAGCCATCGTGGCGTGGCTGCTGACCAGGCGCGGCAGCAAGGTCCGCACGGCGCCGGCGATGACCCGCAGCTTCGTCCGCGGCACGGCTGGCGTCTCGGCGATGAATGACCAGTTCCAGAAATCCTTCGCCGCCCTGAAGTCGACCAGGCCGATGGCCTTCACCGATCTGCCCTGGTACCTGGTGATCGGTGCGCCCAGCAGCGGCAAGACCAGCCTGATGGAAGAGTCGGGACTGTCCTTCGCCTCCTTCGGTGCCGGCAGTCCGCACGCCAACGGACCGACACGCAGCTGCGACNNGTGGTACACCGAGGAGGCGCTCTACCTCGATGTGAGCGGCCGCCCGATCACCGATGCCGCTGCGCATGACGAGTTCGCCCTGCTGATAGATCTGATCAGCCAAGTCCGCCCCGAACGCGCCATCAATGGCATCGTCGTGACCGTGAGCCTACCGGAGCTGATCGGCAAGGATGAGGTGGCGGTCAATGCGCATGCGCAGCAGATCCGCGATCGCCTCAACGAAGTGGTCCGCACCCTGCACCTGGACCTTCCGGTCTACGTCGTCTTCACCAAATCCGACATGATCGGCGGGTTCAAGGATTTCTTCGCCGGTCTGCCACGTGCCGAGCGGGATCAGGTCTTCGGCTGCACTGTGCCATGGCAGCCCGGACATCCAGTGGATGCCCTCGGCCTGTTCCAGCGAGAAGCGGGGGCGCTGCTGCCCATCCTGGGTGCGCGCCGGCTGAATGCCCTGGGCGGACCGCACACTCAGGCGGAGCAATTCAAGATATTCCAGTTCCCCCATCAGTTCGCGGCAGTGCAGAAATGGATGGGCGATTTCCTCGGTGCGCTGTTCCGCCCGAGCCAGAACCGCGAGAGCCCGGCGCTTCGCGGCTTCTACTTCACCTCCGCCCAGCCGACGCCCAAGGCCCCGGCCGAGGCCAGCCGCAGCGCGTCGGTCCCGGCCGCCCCGGCGCCCAAAGATGCGCCTCCAAGCCAGCCGAGCCTGGAAGGCAGCATCTTCATCATGCCCAATGCGCCGCGGGCGGTGGCTGCTGTGGGTGAAGCGGGCAAGGGCATCTTCATCAAGGANNCTGCTCTCGCGCCAGCTGCTCGGCGATCGCGGCCTGGTGCAGGTCTCGCGCTCGATCGCCAGCAGGCGCCGGACGCTGCGCCTGGCATCGGGAATCGCATCGATCGCCATCTTCCTGGTGGTGTGGCTCTGGCTGGTCCAGTGGTGCGTCACTGGCCGCGGTCTGATCACCCAGGTGGTCGCCGCGGCCAGGCAGGTGAACGAGACCCTCGACAAGGAGGGAGGCAAGATGCAGCCCAACCTCGTCGCGCTCAATGGCCTGCGGGTGGCCCTCAGCGCCCTCGATCACCATCATTCGGGTGCGGCAGCTAGCGCACGCGCCCAGGGCCAGGCGCTCTACTATGCGCAGCTGAAGCGCTACTTCCTCGCCCCGCTGGGAGACCGCCTGCGCACTGAGCTCGAGCATCTTCGGTCGGAGACCACCAAGTCCCAGACCACCCATGATCAGCTGTATGATCTCTTCCGCGCCTACCAGATGATCACCGACCACCAGGCCCAGCACGACCGCGATCTCCTGGAGCGCGTCGCCACGGTGGATCATCGCTGGACCACCGGCCTGCAGGAGGCCGGCAAGGCTTCATCCGTGGATGCGCAGGAGGAGCTGCTCGGCGGCAATCAGCTTGGCTACTTCCTCGACCACCGCACCTCGTCGAGCGGCTGGGAGATCCCGATCGACCGGCCGCTGCTGGAGCGGGTGAGCACCGAGCTCGGCGACACCCTCTGGCCGCGGCAGAGCTACGAGGACATCATCACCGGGCTGCAGTCGACGGTGGCGGCGGTGAATCGCGAGACGGTGATCTCTGGACAGTACAAGGAGCTCCTCGCCAGCGATTACGCGTTCCCATCGCTCTTCACCCAGTCGGGCTGGGATGATGCCGTCGCCTCGGCGGTCGGTGAGAAGACCGAGGAGCTGTTCCGCCGTTACCAGTCGCTGAAGATCGACAAGCCGCGCGATCGCATCGCAGAGCGTCTGCGTGCGCAGTACCTAAGCGACTACAACCGGCATTGGCTGGCACTGCTGGCGAGCATCCATCCGGTTGCCTGCAAGGATCTCAAGGAGGCAGCGCTGGCGCTGCGCGCCCTGACCGGTCCGCAATCGCCCTATCGCGAGTTGATCCGCACGGTGTGGCGCAATCTGAGCGTCCGACTGACCGCGGCGGAGCTGCGTCCCCTCAGCGCCGACGACAACGGCAAATGGCTCGACGACGCGCTCTCGGCGGTCGGCGAATTCGTCGACGCAGTCGACAAGTTCGCCAATGCGACCGATGCCGGGAAGCGCTCGCTGGACCTCGTACGTCTGCAGGCATTGCAGGGGGTCTGCGATGGCGCCTGGGCCAAGGTCGGCAATGCCCTCAAGATCATCGAATCTCCCGAACGCCGTACCGCCGTCTCGACCGCCCTTGAGAACCTGGTGGTCGAGGCCCAGCGCGCCCTGACCGCGGAGATCACCCAGGAGCAGGATAGGCTATGGGCCGAGCGGGTGGCCAAGCCTTTCGCGGAGCAGCTTGCCGGCCATTATCCATTCGATCTCGCAGCCAAGGCGGAAGCCTCGCTGGCCTCCTTCTCGCATCTCTTCAATCCCAAGAATGGCCTCTTCGTGGCTGCCAGCCAACCGATCGAGGAATTGCGCAAGATCAGGCTGGTGGGACGCGAATTGCTGCCGGTCAACCGTGACTACGAGCGCATGGTCGACCGCGCCAAGGACATCCGCGAGGCGCTCTATCCCGACGGCCAGTCCGCGATCACCGCGCCTTTCTTCGTCACCCTGGTCCAGCGCGAAGGGGTGAAGGATGTCCGCCTCGCCGTCGGCAGCGATACCTTCGGACTCTATGATCGCCCCGACCGGCGCAGTTCGATGACCTGGAAGGAAGGCGACGGCGATGGCGCGAAGCTGTCGATCAATGTGGTGAGCGACCAGTGGCTCACCCAGGATCATGGCGGTTCGCCCTGGGGCCTGCTGCGCCTGCTGCGCGATGGCAGTCCGATGCCGCGCAGCCAGGGCGGCATCATCTGCTCTTGGAGCTTCTCCAGCCCCTCAGTCGGCAAGTCCGCGACCTTCAATGCTGGCGCGCTGATCGAGGCGCCGGCCTTCGAGAAGGTCCTCATGCCGGAATTCTTCGTCGGTCTGCTCTGTCCCGATCATATCGGGCGCTGAGCCCAGCCGTCTCCATGCCTGAAGTGGAATGAACAGGCTTGGTTGCACACCTGCCGGGGATCTCTGCGACCTTACGAATCGATGACAGGCATAATGCTTCAACTGATGCGCACGGGTCGAAGTGCAGGCTCAAACGCACGCTTGTCTGTGACGGGTGACCAGCGCTATACCCGCTCTGCGCTTGACTGAGGGGGGGAGTTGCGATCCTCCCTGAGCCGAAAGTGGGGGCGCATGGCCTATGGAGATGAATATGTACGATCCAGCGTCCGCCGCAGCGCACTTCCTCATTACCTGGGTGCGGCACATCCTTCATCGTCCATGCCAGCCCTGCAGCCGCCTCGACGCATGGCGGCGTTGGCCGCTGACGTAGTAGCCGCCTCTCCGTCATCCACCGCGCTCCTGCGCTGCGAGTAACGCATGCTTTCGATTCCTCAGCGACTCCTGCTTCCTCAGCGACTGTTCCGGCAGGGCATGCCCCTGCTGCTGACCGCATCCTGCCTGGCCATCGCATCGTGCGCCCCCCCATCGGTGGAAGTGCGAGCCCTGCCACCGGTGAATACCAATACGGCCGGCGAATCGTTGCCGGTGAAGATCAGGATCTATGCACTGCGCGACGACGCGCGCTTCCGCTCCGCCCCGTTTGCGGACCTCTGGTCCAAGGACCGTGAAGTCCTGGGCGACGACCGCCTGCAGGACCCAAAGGTAGTGGTAGTCGGCCCGACCGGGCTGCGTACCGATCCCCAGATGGTGGAGCTGTCTGAACTGCCCAGGGAAGCGCGCTTCCTCGGCGTCGTCGCCCTGATCCAGCATGCCGACCAGCCTGATCGGCGCCGGGTGATCATCGCCCGCAACGACATCGGATCGCAGGTCATCGAGGTGCTCGATTCCTCGATCGTCATGCATACCAAGGGCGATCCTCTCCCAGGACGGCCGCTGCCCCAGGAGAAGCCTGCGCCAGCCGCGCCAGCCCCAGCCCCAGCCCCAGCCAAAACTGCGGCAGCGGCCCCGGCTCCGGCAGCCAGCGCGCCTCCACCAACCGGCAGCGCGCCGGCGTCCAGCCCAGCCAATTCATCCAGTCCGCCCCCGGCAGGGAACACGTTCCAGCCGTCAGGCAGCCCGCCGGTGCGCGGCAGGACGAACTAGGACAGTCATATAGCAGCCGACGAGCGTCACCAGCATCAGACCAGGAAGGATTCGGAGTGGATATTCAGCAGAAGGTCTTGTGGAACGAGGGACTGTTCCTCACACCGCACCATTTCCAGCAGTGGGATCGGCATCTCGAGGCCGAGGTCTGGCATCGTCTGCGGGCCATCCAGCCGCTGTGCTATGGCTTCACCGAGCTGAAGATCGATGAGGATGCCCTCGCGGTCGGCGATCTGGTGGTGAACCGCTGTGCGGGGATCATGCAGGATGGCCTGCCATTCAACAGCCCGGATGCCGACCATGTACCGCCTACGCGCCAGCTCGCAGGGCTGTTCGACAGCAAGGGCGCCATCTTCGATGCCCGTCGCGGTGCGGTCGCGGTCTACCTGGCGGCGCCATTGGTGCGCCCAGGAACCCGGGCCACCAGTGCGGACGGCCAGGTCGATGGCGCCCCGACGCGCTATCGGCAGGCAGGCGTGCTGGTGCGCGATGAGAACACCGCCTCGAATGAACGCGAGGTCATCGTGGCGCGCAAATCGCTGCGCATCCTGCTCGAAGGCGAATCGCGGGACGACTACACCTGGCTGAAGATGGCGGAGATCGTGCGCGGTCCCAGCGGGCGCATCGAGCTGGTCCAGAGCTTCATACCGGCTGCGGTCCAGATCCGCGCATCGGAGCGCTTGCAGCTGATCCTGCGGCGGACGCTCGAGACCCTCTCGGCGCGCTGCGACGACCTCTCCCAGCAGCGCCGCCACCGGGGTTCGGGCGTGGTCGAATTCGCCATAAGCGAATCGGCCTCCTTCGCCCTGCTGCAGATCATCAATGGCTCGCTGCCGGCGATCCGCCACTGCCATAGTCAGCCCGGTACGCATCCCGAGCAGGCCTTCATCGAACTTTCCCGGCTCGCTGGCACGCTCTACACATTCGCCGGCGAAGGCCATCCCAAGGATCTGCCGCTCTATGTCCATGACGACCTCACGAGCACCTTCAACCAGCTCGAGGAGCAGTTGCGCGGCCTGATCAATGTGGTCATCCCGACGAGGGCCATCCGCATCCCGCTCAAGCAGGAGAAGGAGACCACCTTCAGCGGGGAGCTGCGTTCGGAAGAGGACGACTACACCTACTACCTCGCTGCGACCGCCAGCGTCCGGCCCGACAAGCTCATCAAGGAGGGGCCGCTCAAGGCCAAGATCGCCGCTCCCGAGGACCTCGACTATCTGGTCGCGCAATCCATCCGCGGCATCGGCCTCCAGCATCTGCCGACCCCGCCGGCCGAGCTGCCGATCTATCCCGACTGGCAATACTTCAAGATCCTCACTGTCGGCGAGCAGTGGAAGTCGGTGGAAGCGGCGCGTCGCATCGCCTTCTATCTGCCGCTTGAGTTCAAGGGCCTGCGCCTTGAGCTACTCGCTGTAAGGTCAGCTCCATGAGCCCGATCGCCCAGGCCACCCCGGCACCTCCCACCACCGGCCAGGCGCCGGCGAAGGCCTCGTCACCCGTGCCGAACGCGTCGAAGGCGAGCCCGGCTCAGACGCGGCCGGTCGCGATCGCACGACCGGCGCCCGACGAGCAGAAGCGCTCGATCCCGGATCTCTGCGCCGGTCTCTTTGCCTATGTGCTCTGGCTGCGCGGCCAGGCCGAGGACCAGGCCCCTGATGTGCGTGCGGTCTACCAGCGCTTCGATGAGCTCCTGCGCGAGATCGATCAGGGCGGCAAGCGCAATGGCGCCGCTCCCGAGAGCATCCGCCTGGTGCTCTTCGCGCTTTCCGCCTTCGCCGATGAGATGATCCTGACCTCGAAGCTCCCCTTCCGCTCGGCCTGGGCCGATCAGCCGCTCCAGCTGACCTACTTCAATGAGAACGCCGCAGGCGAGGAGTTCTACGTCCGGCTCGAATCCTCGCATAAGCTCACTGATGGCAGCGCCGCGGATGTGCTTGAGAGCTTCTATCTGTGCCTCAGCCTGGGATTCAAGGGCCGCTATGGCGGTTCGCCCAAGTTCGAGAAGCAGCGGCGATCGGTTATGGACAAGCTCGCCGCCGACATCCGCTCGCTGCGTGGAGCTGCAGTCGGTCTCTCGCCGCATGCGGGTAGGCCGCTGGTGGCGGAGAAGGTGTCGCGCGGGGCATCGATCTGGCTGGCGCCGACCATCGCCCTGCTGGTCACCCTCGCGGTCCTCATCATCCTCAACATCCTCGTCCGGTTCCTGGCTGCCGATACCGCAGCTGCCTTCGTCTGACAAGCCACCCTGCGAACGGATCCATGAAGAATCTTCTCGTTGCCATCGTAAGTGAAGGGCTGTTCAGCCTAGTCGCGCTCCTGGTGCTATCGGCCATGGTGTGGTTCGGTGGCGACTTCTTCGGGTGGTCGGCACGTGTCCGCATCGTCATCATCCTGGTCATCCTGGCGGTCTGGCTGGTACTGTACGTGGTCCAGCGCGTGCTCGCGGTCGTGCGTCAGATGCGCATCGAGGCGATGCTGCGGCGCCAGGCTTCGACCTCGGCGGTGGTGTCCTCGCGCTCCGGTCCTCTGGACCAGATGACCGCCCAGTTCCATTTCGGCGTCCAGGCCCTGCGGTCGACGCGCTCCGGCAAGTCCTCGGTGCTGAATCTGCCGTGGTTCCTGGTCATCGGCCCATCCGGTTCCGGCAAGACCTCGGCGATACGCGAATCCGGGCTCAACTTCCCCTTCGTCGGCCTCGGGCACCGTGCCAGCGCCACCGCCGGGGCGACCCGCAGCCTGGACTGGTGGTACGCTGACCATAGCGTGTTCATCGACACCAGCGGTGCCTATGCGACCGATCCGGCCCGGCATCGCGAGTGGCTCGGCCTGATCCGCCTGCTCAACCAGACCGGCCGCGCGACGCCGATCGACGGGGTGGTGCTGGTGGTCTCGATCGCCGATCTGCTGGCGCTCGAGGAGGATCGCCTTGGCGATCATGCACAGCGGCTGCGCGACCGGCTCGATGAGATCGCCGGGCGCCTCCATCTGGTCTTCCCGGTCCATCTGATCTTCAGCCACTGCGACCGCCTGCATGGCTTCAACGAATTCTTCGCCCACTGCTCCCTGGAGGAGCGTGCCCAGGTATGGGGCTGCAGCTTCGAGCAGGGGGATACTGGGGCCCAGGGCCTGCAGGCCAGGGTCGATGATGAGTTCCAGAAGCTGTACCAGGCCTTGGGCTTGCGTAGGATCGATTCGCTTGCCGCCAGTGCCAACGATTCATCGGATGACCAGCGGCGCAATGCCCTGCTGTTCCCCATCCAGTTCTCACTGCTCAAGCGCCGCGTCGGGCACTACATCGCCGCCCTGACCCGCCCCAATCCGTTCCAGGAGAGCGCCTGGCTGCGCGGCTTCTACTTCACCAGCGCGGCGCAGGGTGGCGAGCCGATCGATCGGGTGATGAATTCGATCGGCCTCGGCGAGGCCCAGGTGCAGAGCGTCCAGCTCGCTGAACAGCGCTCGTACTTCCTCAACTCGCCGTTCGCCGACATCATCCCGCGCGACCAGGGTCTGGCGCATGTCAGCGAACGCACGCTGCAGCGCCATCGTCTGCTGCGCGCCGGTCTCGGGGTGGCGGCGGCAGGCGTCGCCATAGCGGCCATCATCGATCTCTTCCAGGGCTATGGCCGAGCGGCGACCATGCTCGATGGCCTCTCCCAGGTCGGTAAGCGCATGCACGACAAGGAGGCTGCTGCCAAGGAGGGCAGCAAGCTGCCGGACCAGCTCTTCGCCGGCCTCCAGGGCTTCGAATCGCGCAGCGGCATCCCCTGGGGCCTCTATCCCGGCCTGATTCTGTCGTCCGATCTCTCGCGCCATGTGCGTTCCACCTATGTGACCGGGACGGGCGCCCCGTTGGTCGCAGCCCTGGTCGCCAGGCTGACCCGTGATCTCACCACCCGCATCGATGCCAAGGAGCGCACCCTGTCCGGCTATGAGGCGATCGATGAGCGCTTCCACGTGTACCTCATGCTCTGCGGTCAGGTGCCCCTGGATCGCGATGCGGTGCTGCGCCTGTTGTCCAGCGGCGACGGCGAAGCGGTCACCAACCTGCCATATCTGCTCGCCAACTTCCCGGTCTCCGATTGGAAGACCGCGGCTGATCCCGCCCTGGTCGAGCGCGCCACCCACGAGTTGCGCGATGCCCTCTGGATACCCCTCACTGGCGTCGAGATCGCCCGTGCCGGAGATGGTCTCTACCCGGTTGTCGACATGGCCTCCTTCCTCGGAGAGCATCACACCACGGTCTTCACCCTCGAGCACACCCTGCCTGGGTTCTACACCCAGCGGGCCTGGGACGGCTTCGTCGCGCATGCCATCGATGAGCGCGCGCAGGTCCTGGCCAAGCGCTTCGCCGAATTGAACATCGATCTGGATGCCAAGGGTGTGGCGGCGCGGCTGCGTGCGCGCTACGAGGATGAGTTCAAAGGCAAATGGAGCGCCCTCCCAGGTCTCCTGCACTTCGCCGGTCCAAAATCCCTCGACGATGCGATCTCGCATCTCGGCGAACTCAGCCACGAAGGTTCGCCCTATCGGGAATGGGTGGCCTCCTGGCTCAAGCAGAAGGAGCTCCATACCTCGATGGTCGGTGAGCTGATCGTCGGATTGGCAAAGGAGGACAAGAGCGAGGCCAAGAAGCTCGAATGGCTCGACCATGCGCTCGAGGCGGTCGGTGGCCTGCACATCGCCATCACCGGCTACTCCTCGGCCTGCCCGAGCGGAACGAGGCTGGCGCACATTGCGGAGCTCGACAAGGCGGTTGCGGCATGCGCCGCGCTGCCTAGCGCGGTCGATGCCTCCCTGGCCGCCTATCCGGAAGAGGAGCCGCGCCGAGCCTTCATCGCCCACTTCCAGGCCATCGCCCAAGGAGCACGCGTGGCGCTGGAACGCGAGCCGCTCCTCGAAGCGCTCACGCCTGTACCCGGTCTGACCATGACGCTCAGGCGCGCCGACCTGGCGCACCGCCTCGAGAGCGCGGGAGTGCCGGAATTCCCGCAGCGCTGGCAGGAGGTGGTGTCGGCGATCAGCATACCGTCCAGCCAGAGCGCCGCTGCCGCCGCAGCGCGGCTGGCGAACCTCTCATCGCCGCAATCGCCGCTGGCGCTCATCCTGCGTGCCGCCTGGCGTGGACAGCATCTGCAAAGCGGCCTGTTGGCGTCGAACGGAGCTGCATCAGGCGATCAGGAATGGATCGAGCAGTGCCTCAAAGCGCTTGGCGCCTTCAGCGCCGCCTACTCGCCTGCGGTGGCCGCGGAACCGGACGCCCCGATCTCGCGTACGGTGCATCTCATCCATCTGAGCGACGCCTTCGCTGCGTATGAGCGGGACATCGCCACGGCATTGTCCGGCATCGGCGATGTGGCATTCCGCACGGCGGTGGCCCAGCCGTTCCGCCAACTGCAGGACGATGCACGCAGGCAGCTGGCGACGCTCCTGGCGCAGAATGCCGAGCAGTACTGGAAGGAGCATGTTCGCTCGCCCTTCCTCGCCGATCTGGCGGTGAAGTTCCCCTTTGTCAATGTGGCGCAGGATTGCGACATCAAGTCGGTCACCGCATTCTTCGGCCCCAAGAGCGGCTCCCTGTGGGTAGCGATCAAGGCGATCAACGCGGCTGCGGCCATCACCATCGACGGCAAGCCGCTTGTGACCCTGGACGAGGGCTATCGCCATGCTGTCGCCGCGGCGCAGGCCCTGCGCACTGCGATGTACCCCAATGATGGGGAAGTCGATGCGCTGACCTTCACCGCTTCCCTTCGCCAACGGCGCGGCGTGTATCAGGAGCAGTTGGCGATCGGCACACAGCAGCTCGATCTGCATGACAACCCCGATGCACAGAAGACCTTCAGCGGCACGCTAAGCGAACCCCTGGCCTGCCGGATCTCGGCCCAGGTCGATGAGGGGAACTGGCTCGAGCTGGCTGCCGAATCCAGGGCCTGGAGCCTGCTGCGCTGGGCGGCCACGGCCACCCATGCCCCGGCAGCCAATGGCCGCCTGCTGCTTAGCTGGACGCTGTCGGGCAAGGATGCCAAGTCGAGCAAGGCGGCGACGCCTGCGGCTCCGGCAAAGACGGTGGCAAAGGCGCCCGCCAAGGGTGTCATGGTCGAGCCGCCCCAGTCCAGCTGGCTGTTCGAGGTGCTCATCGAGGAGGGTCCGGCGGTCGGGCTGTTCTCCCGCCGCGTCTTCGACGATCTCAGCTTCCCCTCGACCATCGTGATCCGCTCCCTGGAGTGATGACTATGCCTCTTGATCCGGCCATCCAAGCGCTCGCCACTTCACCCATCCCAGGTGATGCCCCGACCGGCCAATCCTCCCGGTATGAGCCCGAATTCGAGCACATGCAGGCCGAGATCGACAAGCTCACCGCGCTCAGTGGCGCCGCTCCGGATTGGAATGCCGTAATCAGCGATGCCACCACCCTGCTGACCGGCAAGACCAAGGATCTGATGGTAGCGAGCTACCTGTGCGCGGGGCTGCGCGAGACGCGTGGCTGGCCCGGACTCACCGATGGGCTGAACCTGATCAAGGAGATGCTCGCCGCCTTCTGGGAGGGCCTGCATCCGGGCAAGCTGCGGGCGCGCAAGGCCGCGATCGATTGGCTGCTCGATCGCATGAAGATCGCGCTCGAGACCGTGGCAGTGCAGTCCTCCGATGGCGAATCCGTCGAGGCCAGCATCGCCGTGATCGACCAGCTGGCTGCCTTCGGCGAGGGACGCTGGGAGAACGATCCGCCTACGGTGTGGTCGCTCAGCCAGATCCTCAAGGAAAAGCTGAGCGCGATCCCCGCAGAGGCGCCTGCCGAAGCGCAGCAGGATGCGGCTGGAGGGCACAGCGGCGCGGCAGGGGGAGCAGCCTCCGGCTCGGGCGCCACCCTGTCCCATGCATCGGCGCCCGCCGGTCGCGCGGAGGCCTACCGGCAGATCGTCGCCGCTGCAGATTACCTCATCGCCGTCGAACCCCATAGCCCAGTGCCCTATCTCCTGCGACGGGCGGCCTCCTGGGGCGGGATGGCCCTTCCCCAGCTCTATGTCGAGCTGCAGAAGACCGGATCGGCGTGGGATCTGGTGCTAGGCGGCCTGCCTGAGGGCTCCCAGGCATCAGCTTCATCCGCATCCACAGCGCCGGCCAGCGAAACCCCCAGCACGCGCCCTGTGCGCGGGGACTTCTGAATGCCGGCCGCGGCCGGAACCACTTCCCAGTTCGTGCCACTAACCCTTACCGAGGAGATATCCCATGGCTGACGACGGCTCAGTAGCGCCACAAGAGCGCATCAACATCACCTACAAGGCGGCGACCGGCGATGCCCAGGCCGAGAAGGAGCTTCCGCTCAAGACGCTGGTGATCGGCGATTTCAGTGGACGCAAGGACGACACTGCATTGGAGGACCGCAAGGCGATCAATGTCAATGCCGACAACTTCAACCAGGTGCTCAAGGGCTTGAACCTGAGCGTCAATGTCAATGTCCAGGATAAGCTGTCCGAGGGCGGCGGCGAGCTGCCGGTCAAGCTCGGCTTCGACTCGCTCAAGAGCTTCTCGCCCGAGGCGGTGGCCGCCCAGGTACCGGAGCTGGCCAAGCTCCTCGAACTGCGAGCGGCCCTCTCCGCCCTGCAGGGCCCGATGGGGAACTTCCCGGAGTTCCGCAAGAAGATCCAGGGCATCCTCGGCGATGCCGAGAAGCGCGCCAAGATCGAAGCCGAGCTGAAGAGCAAGTAGCTCACAGCCCAACATCCTCCACCAAAATCACCCAACTAACAACGTACGGAACACACCATGTCAGATGCTGAAAAACAGGCGTCAGGGGCCCAGCCCTCCGCCGCCGCTGATGATTCGGGCTCCTTGCTCGCCGACATCATGCAGGCCACCAAGCTCGCCCCGAACGACGATGGCTACGACGTCGCACGCAAGGGTGCGGCGGCCTTCATTTCGGAGATGCTCAAGCCGACCCATGCCAAGGAGAAGGCCGACAAGAACGCCATCGAGCTGATGATCGCCGAGATCGACAAGAAGCTGAGCGATCAGCTCGACGAGATCCTCCACCATGCCGAGTTCCAGAAGCTCGAATCCGCATGGCGCGGGCTCAAGCTCCTGGTCGATCGCACCAACTTCCGGGAGAACAGCAGGATCGAGATCATCAATGTCTCGAAGGAGGCGCTGCAGAGCGACTTCGAGGATGCGCCCGAACTCGTGCAGTCGGGCCTCTACCGCCAGTGCTATTCCAACGAATACGGCACCTTCGGCGGCGAGCCATATGCGATGATCGTCGGCAACTACGATTTCGGACCTGGACCCAAGGACATCGCACTGCTCAAGTCGGTGGCGGCGGTCGCCACCATGGCGCATGCGCCATTCATCGCCGCTGCGGGAGCTGAATTCTTCGGCGTCAAGGACTACCGCGAGCTCCCCAACCTCAAGGACATCAAGCCGATCCTCCAGGGACCGCAGTACGCCAAGTGGCAGTCCTTCCGCGAGAGCGAGGATGCCCGCAGCGTGGGTCTGACCGCGCCGCGCTTCCTCCTCCGCCTGCCGTATGGTGCCAAGACCACGCCGGTCAAGGCCTTCGACTACAATGAGAAGGTCCAGGGCAAGCATAATGCCTACCTCTGGGGAAACACAGCCTTCGCGCTCGCCAGCCGTGTCGCCGACAGCTACGCCAAGTTCCGCTGGTCGTCGAACATCATCGGACCGACCAGTGGCGGCACGGTCGCCGACCTGCCGCTTCATCAGTACGAGGTAATGGGCGAGGTCCAGACCAAGCCGGCGGTCGAGGCGCTGATCACCGAACGTCGTGAATTCGAGCTCTCGGAAGAGGGATTCATCGCGCTGTCGCTGCGCAAAGGCACAGACAACGCATGCTTCTTCGCCGCGAACTCCTGCCAGAAGCCCAAGACCTTCGGCAATAATCCGGAAGGAAAGGCGGCCGAGCTCAATTACCGGCTCGGCACCCAGCTGCCGTACCTCTTCATCGTCAACCGCTTCGCTCACTACATCAAAGTGATGCAGCGCGAGCAGATCGGTTCGTGGAAGGAGAAGGCGGATCTGGAGCGCGAGCTCAATACCTGGATCAGCCAGTACGTCGTCGACATGGACAACGCCTCTCCGGCGGTGCGCAGCAAGCGCCCGCTGCGTGCGGCTGCGATCACTGTGGAGGACGTCCCTGGCCAGGCCGGTGTCTACAAGGTCGGCATCCAGATGCGGCCGCATTTCAAGTACATGGGAGCGTCCTTCACCCTCTCCCTCGTCGGCAAGCTCGATAAGAAATAACCACCGTTGGCATCGCAGTGCACCGCTGTGCACCGCGATGCCTGCCATTTCACCACCAACCCAGGAGCATTCACATGCCTGCACCAGTCTCAACCGTCGGGAAGCCCAAGCAGCACGCAGACGTGCATATGCGCGGCCACAACGCCCTGCTGACCATCGATAGCATCGAGGGGTTCAGCCAGTTCGCCGAGAAGGCGATCGACATCATACACTTCGAGTTCTCCATCGGCACCGAGCAGGCGTCGACCTCGAAGGGCGGCGGGCACGGTAGCGCCCGCGTCAACTTCGATGGCGCCAAGGTGCGCAAGCACATCGACAAGGCCACGCCGCTGCTGTTCAAGGCGCTCGCCGAGCACTCGAAGATCAAGGATGTCGGCATTCATCTCTACCGCGACACCAAGGATGGTGGCAAGGATGCCGAGCATTACATGACCATCAGCCTGGGCGACGTCTATGTCACCCGCCAGATCTTCATCGATCCTGAGGGTGCCGATGCGGGAGGCATCCCTTACGAGGAAGTGACCTTCTCGGCCAATTCCGTCGAGATCAACCACATCATCGCCAAGAAGGTCGCCGGCATTCTCTTGACCCAGGGTGCCTGATACCCGTGAGCAAGGGCCATCCGTCCGCCTGGGGACGGATGGCCCTCAGCTTGTGAACGATCCCTATGGCCCATGAACTCTCACTGCTCGAACGGTTGAGACGCCCCATCGATAGCGGTCGGCGCACGACCCAGCTGGACCGCGCCGCGCTGATCGGCTCGGTCGTGAACAATCTCAGGCAGATGCTCAACAGCAGGCGTGGCCATGCCCCTGCGCAGATGGATCTCGGCATACCGGCTCCCTGCGAGATCGTCGCCACCTGCCCAGATTCGATTGCCCGGCTCAAGCGCACCATCATCGAAGTGGTGGAGAAGTACGAGCCGCGCCTCTCGGATGTCCAGGTATACTTCGTGCAACACGAGAACGAGACCCTGATGATACATTACCTGATCAACGGCCGTCTGGTCACCGATCCTGATCATGAGATGATCAGCTTCGAGACCAGCTTCGATGGCGCCGGCCTCATCCACGTGGACGCCTGACCGCCGTGACCAGCAGCAAGTACTACATCGATGAGCTGACCTACCTGCGCGAACTCGGTCGCGAGTTCGCGATCGCGCATCCGCAGGCGGCGCCTTTGCTCGCAGAAGCCGGGACCGATCCCGACGTCGAGCGCCTCCTCGAAGGCTTCGCCTTCCTGACCGCGCAATTGCGCGAGAAGCTCGAGGATGAGCAGGGCTACTACAATCAGCAGCTCATCCAGCTGTTGTGGCCGCAATATCTGCGAGCCATTCCATCCGCAACGATGCTCCAGTTCACGGTGTTGCCACGCGTCGCTCGCGAGACCAAGGTCATCCCGGTCGGCACACGTGTGGCTTCGCGACCAGTGGATGGTACGAGCTGCACTTTCATCACCACTGCGGAGGTGACCCTCTCTCCCCTGAGTATCGCGGAATGCGAATTGCGGACCGTCCCGTCACCGCAGCTGCGGCTCCGCCTGCGCACGCTGTCTGGTGCCGGATTCAACTCCATCACCCAGAATAGGCTTCGCCTCTATTTGGCCGGAGAGCGAGCGGTGGTGCGCTCTCTGTATGTCTGCCTGTTGGGATGCCTCAAGGGGATCTCAGCGCGGCGGGCGGATGGTGAGGTGGTCGAGACCGCACTCAGCGTCGAGCCGGTCGGTTTCTCCGAGGATGAGGCGCTGGTCCCAGGCATGGAGCGATCCTTTCCTGGTTTGCGCATGATCCAGGAGTACCTCGCATTCCCCCAGAAGTTCATGTATGTCGATATCGTCGGCATCCGGCAATTGCAGATCCTCGGCACTGCTGGCACGGTTGATCTGATATTCAATCTCGAACGTGTTCCTGCCGATATGNNGGTCTCCGCGGCAAATGTCATGCTTCATTGCACGCCTGCTGTCAACGCCTTCCCGCACGAGGCGGACCCAGTTCGCTTCAATGGCTTGCGCACCGCATTCAAGCTTCGCCCTGCCGGCACGGATCCACGCCATCACGAGATCTACCGGATCGAATCCGTGCGTGGCATCGCCGGATCGACTGGAGAGTCGCGAGAATACCGGCCGATGCTACGTCCTGGGCGCAGGGGGGAAGACCGACTCTTCTATTTCTCATCGTTTGCTCCCTCACCGGTCGGCGAGGGCAACGATCATTATCTTGGCCTGGTCGATCAGCGTGATAGCGGGATACCGCCACCGGATGTGATATCCGCCTCACTGACGTGCACTAACCGCCAGTTGCCGAGCCGCCTTGGACCAGGTGACGTGGTACAGCCAACATCCGATTCTCCTGCTTTTGCGACCTTTCGGAACATCACCCGTCCTACGCCTTCGTATCCTCCGCCTGCGCCAGGCGAATTGTATTGGCGGTTGATCTCCCATTTCGGCCTGAGCCATAGATCCCTGTGCTCGGTCGATTCCCTGCGTGAACTGGTCCGCATCTACGATTTCCCGGCCCTGGTCGATCGCCAGCTCGAGCGTACGCGCGCCCGGATGCTCGATGGCATCGAGGGCGTGGAGTCAGAACCAGCTACCCGACTGTACCGGGGCGCACCAGTACGGGGCATTTCGGTGCGCGTGCGTCTGAGCGAAGAGCATTTCGGCGGAGAGGGAGAGATATTCCTATTCGGCTCGATCATCAATGAACTGCTCGCAAATTCCGTCTCGATCAACTCATTCAGTCGCCTGCAGGTGATTGGGTCCCGCTTTTCGGAGGTCTTTGCATGGCCAGCACGAATCGGCCGGCGCTCGATCCTCTGATCGGGCACCTGCTCGCCGAACCTGGGGATGCCGATTTCCACCGGGCTGTGCACCTGCTGCAGGCCTCGGTGCGCGATTCGGCGCCGATCGGTCGACAGGGTCCAGTCGCACGGGAGGCGGTGCGCTTCCGCGCCTCGCTTGATCTGGCATTCCACAATGCCGACATCGCGGCGATCGAGGTCGGGCAAGGTTCAGGCTTTGAAGTTACCGGGAACTTCCTCGGCCTTTACGGCACCGTCAGCCCGCTTCCCGCATACTATACCGAGAACATCCTGCACGCAGATGATCCGGAACTTGAGCGCGGTTTCCTCGATCTCTTCCATCATCGTCTATATTCACTCTTCCACCGTTGCTGGGAGCGGTTGCGCATCGATCTCGATTACAAAGGCGATGGCAGCGACAAGTTCTCGCACAAATTGCTCAACCTGGCCGGATTGCGGCATGAGGACTACGCAGGCGACCGTCTGACCTCGCCAGGCCGACTGCTGGCATTGGCCGGACCGCTCTCAGGGGAGGGGCATTCGCTCGGGCAGATGGAAGCGGTGATCAAGGCCTGGTTCCCGGATGTGCCTATCGAAATCGAGCCTTGCGTCGGCACCTGGGTGAACATCCCGAGCGATCAGCAGAACCGCCTCGGACGGGGCAATTGCTGCCTGGGGGTGGATTTCTCGATTGGCAGCCTGGTCTTCGATCGCGCCTGCACTTTCGGCATAACCATAGGTCCAGTCCCGCTCGAGACCTGTCTGCGCTTCCTGCCATCCGGAGATCTGATGGGGGAGCTACGTGAGGTCATCGACGAGCTCAATCCGGACTCGCTCGACTACCGCGTCGATCTTCGCATCATACCCTCTGAGGTCCCGCAGCTGCGACTCGAAGGGCTGTTCTCCAGCGATCAGACCCGGCTCGGCTGGACCACGTGGCTGGGCGACCGGCCGGAGCATACCGAACCCATCTCCTTCCTCATATGTGATTGGATGCACCATGGCTGACATCGAACTCAAGACGCTCCTCGGTCGTCTCAACCGCACCTGCACGCGCGCACTCGAAGCTGCCGCAGGATGGTGCGTCTCACGCGGCAATTACGAGATCGCCGTCGAACACCTGCTCCATGAGCTTGTCCAGCAGGGCGGTAGCGACGTCCCGTTGATCACTGCCCATTACGAGATCGATGCGGCGACGCTCAAGCGCAGCCTGCTCGAGGTGCTGGAGGACCAGCGGGTCGGCAATCAGGGCCGCCCGGTATTCTCACCGCTGCTGCTCGAATGGTTCCAGCAGTCCTGGTTGCTGGCATCCCTCGATCACGACCTCGCCCAAATCCGCTCCGGTACGCTGTTGCGGGCTCTGCTCGGCAACCTGGCGCGCTTCGGCAATGGCGATTACCTGGAGCTGCTGGAGAAGATCCCGCGTAGTGAGCTCAAAAAGGATCTGCTTCAGATCTGCTCCCGCAGCGAGGAGGCTGCGACCGCTACCTCGCGTGCTGAGACGCCCTCGGCCAAGTCGGCGGATGGCTCTCCCGCCAGCCCGCGCAGCGACGGGAATCTGGGCAAGTACACCATCGATTTCACCGCCCAGGCGAGGGCCGGCAAGATCGACCCGGTCTTCGGCCGCGACACCGAGATCAGGCAGTTCATCGACGTTTTGGCGCGCAGGCGCAAGAACAACCCAATCGCCGTCGGCGAGGCGGGCGTCGGCAAGACCGCGGTGGTCGAGGGTCTGGCGATGCGCGTGGTCGAGGGTGATGTCCCCGATATACTCAAGAATGTCCGCATCGTCGGATTGGACATCGGACTGCTCCAGGCAGGGGCAAGCGTCAAAGGCGAGTTCGAGAGCCGCCTAAAGGGCGTCATCGAGGAGATCAAATCCTCACCGACGCCGATCATCCTGTTCATCGACGAAGCCCATACCCTCATTGGCGCTGGCGGCCAGGCTGGTACCGGCGATGCCGCGAACCTGCTCAAGCCGGCGCTCGCACGAGGCGAACTGCGCACCATCGCCGCGACGACCTGGTCGGAGTACAAGAAGTACATCGAAAAGGATCCGGCGCTCGCCCGCCGCTTCCAGCTGGTCAAGCTCGATGAGCCATCTGTTGAAGTCACCGCAGGGATGCTACGAGGGCTGAAGTCGCGTTTCGAGGCGGCCCATGGCGTCATCATCAGGGATGATGCAGTGGTGACCGCGGCGGAACTTGGAAGCCGATACATCAGCGGGCGGCAGCATCCGGACAAGGGCGTTGATCTGATCGATACCGCGGCGGCACGGGTGAAGATCGCCCTGGCCACCAAGCCTGGCACCCTGGAGATCATCGAGCGCACCATCCAGGCGCTTGAGCGCGAGCTGTCTGCGCTGCAGCGCGATCGCGGCCAGGGTGTGGGGTCGCTCGATGACCGCATCCTCGCCATCGAGAAGTCGCTGGTCGAGCAGCGCCAGGCGCAGAGCGATCTCTCCGCCAAGTGGCTAAAGGAGAAGGCGGCGGCAGAGGCGGTGCTTGCCATCCGCACCAAGCTGTTCCCTCCTGAGATCATCCAATCGCTGGCTAAGAAGCCGAGCGCGGATGCCAAGCCGGCCCCTGCTGACAATCCGGCTTCCAGTGCGGGGGCGACGAAAGTCCCCGAGCCCGCGAATGCGAAGCAGCCTGCGCCCGTGAAGCTGAGCGCTGCCGAAGAGACCAAGCTGCGGGCTGAGCTGGCGACCGCTGCCGCAACCCTGGCCGCACTCCAGGGCAAGGATCCGCTGGTGCCCATCGAGGTCACGCCGGATGTCGTCGCACGCGTCGTCTCTGACTGGACCGGCATCCCGATCGGCAAGATGGTCTCCGACCAGGCTGCGGCCCTGCTCGATATGGAGCGCGTACTGGGGGAGCGGATCAAGGGGCAAGATCATGCGTTGTCGACTATCGCCACCCGAGTGCGGGCGGCCAAGGCCGGACTCAAGCCGCCCGAGCAGCCGATGGGCATCTTCCTGCTGGTCGGGCCATCCGGTGTCGGAAAGACCGAGACTGCGCTCGGTATCGCGGATTTGATGTTCGGCGGCGAACGCTTCATGACCACCATCAACATGTCCGAGTTCATGGAGAAGCATTCGGTCTCGAAGCTCATCGGCTCACCACCCGGCTATGTCGGCTATGGCGAGGGTGGCATGCTTACCGAGGCGGTGCGCCAGCGGCCCTACTCGGTGGTTCTGCTCGACGAATGCGAGAAGGCCGACCCTGAGGTGCTGAACCTCTTCTACCAGGTGTTCGACAAGGGCATCCTCAATGATGGCGAAGGTCGCGGTGTCGATTTCAAGGACACCGTCATGTTCCTCACCTCCAATCTCGCCACCGATCTCATCACTGAGGCGACCCGTGATGGCAAGCGCCCCGATATGGATGCGCTGGTCGAGCATATACGTCCGACGCTGAGCCGGCACTTCAAGCCGGCGCTCCTGGCACGCATGACCATCGTCCCCTACTTCGCCATCCCCAGCGATGCGATGAAGGGCATCGCCGAGCTCAAGCTCGGTCGACTGCGCAAGCGCCTGCAGGAGACCCATCGACTGGCCTTGGAGGTGTCCCCAGCTGTGATCAATGGCATCGTCGCGAGATGCACCGAGGTCGAGACGGGTGCTCGCAATGTCGACCACATCATCAGCGGCACCTTGCTGCCGCGCATTTCCAGCGAGATACTCGGTCTGATGTCGAGCGGTGGCCGAGCTGACCGCTTGCTCATCGACGTAGATCCCAAGGGCGGATTCACTTTCGCCTTCTCTGGCGGAACAATGCCTGTGGCTTGAGGGCTGGAGTGGTCACCCAGACAGACACGCGATACCATTCGAGGCAAAGGGAAGGTCATGTCTGACGCGCGTTCTGCGAAGCCCTTTGTGACGACGAGTCCAAATCGATGCCTTTTTGTGCAGACCAAGGCGGACCGGAGTGTCCGTGGTGCGGCTGATAGCGGTCAAGGACCAGGCGCCGGAGTGACACGGGCTACGATCTCTCCTTCCTGCAGCACCCCATGCTTCATGGAAGATTCACGTCCACTGGGAGATAATGTATGAGCAGCAATCGCGTAGTCATGAGCCTCCATAGCGCGGCAATTGCGGATGGCACGCTCCAAGTCGCTAATGCCACTGGTGTCGAGGCGCTATCCCAGCCATTCCGCTTTGACCTTGATCTGGTAAGCGAGAAGTCCTCCATTGATCTGGCGGCCATCCTGGGAGCAGATGCGCACGTGTCGCTGTTCCGCACCATGGTCTCGGGGGATGGCCGGACTGGGACGCTGGCATACGACTACCACGGGATGATCGCCGAGATGCGGCAGGTCGGTCGTGCGGGATTCAATCGCTACCGCTATTCGGCGGTGCTCCGGCCGCAGCTGTGGAAGCTCTCCTATACCAGGCGCAGCAGGATCTTCGTGGATAAGAATGTGCCAGATCTGCTCAAAGCGGTATTCGCCGATGCCGGGATCACCTACAAGATGAAGCTCAGCAAGGAGAGCGCCTATCCGATCTACAGGTACGCTGTCCAATACGAGGAGTCCGATCTCGATTTCATCAGTCGCTGGATGGAGCAGGTCGGCATCAGCTACTACTACGATATCGATGGAGACAAGGGCACGGTCATAATCATTGACAGTCCACGTGGCTTTGCGCCGATCAGCCCCTATGGCGAGCGGGTGTCCTATGACGACCGTTCGACCAGCGGTCTGACGGCTTCGAACGGCCATCAGCGGATCAGTCGGCTCGATCTCGAGGAGGTCCGCATACCTCGCAAAGTGCAGCTCAAGGACTACAATTGCGAATCACCGGACGAAGCCCTGTTCTTCGAGGCCGAGGTCGATCCGAAGGGGCTGGGCACCTGGTACGAATACAACAGCAACTATCGCACCGAGAGCGAGGGGCGATTCCTGCTCGGCATCCGGCGCGAATACTGGCTGGGTCGCAGGCAGCGGGTGTCAGGAGATGGCGACCATCGCTGCTTCCAGCCGGGCAGGACCTTCACTCCCGCCAACCATTTCAATCCCAGCCTGACGGATCGCAGTTTGGTGCTGCTGGAGGTCCGCCACACGGTCAAGCAGGAGGGCGATGGGGATGCAGCCCTGACGGGAGACTACTCCTGCACCTTCACCGCCATGCCCGCGGCTCTAGCGTATCGGCCTGAGCGCGCGACACCGTGGCCATCCATCCATGGCGTTGTGCATGGTCGAGTCGTCGGTGGCGCCCTCGCCTATGCCGAGCTCGATGATATGGGACGCTACAAGATCGATGCGAACTACGACGCGACCCATCAAAGCATTGGCAAGGTGCGCATGGCCCAGCCATCGGTGGGCGAGGACTCGGGTCAGCATTTCCCGCTGCGCAAGGATACTGAAGTGCTGCTCGGCCATATCGATGGGGATCCCGACAAGCCGATCATCCTCGGCGCGGTGCATGACGGCAAGAAGACCAACGTGCTCGACAAGAACCAGGACCAGCTCGGCACCAAGGGTCGCATCAAGAGCCAGGGCGGCAGCATCATCGAGATGAATGATGATCCCAAGCACAAGCACATGACCATGGCGAACGGCAGCTTGACGTCGGTACAACAGTTCGGACGCCCCGAATACACCGATCAGGCCGCCGCTGCCGGATCGTCTTCGACCAATCCAGCCAGGCAGTCGCAGTCCCCCCGCGCGCGCATGCGCGCCAAAGCCTTGGCCCAGCCCCAGCCCCAGCCCCAGCCTCCTCAACTCCAGCCCCAGGCGCGGCCCCAGGCGCCGCTCCCGCCCGGTGACGATGGAATGCCGCGCTTCGCCGGCTCATCGGCCGCATTTGCCTTCTTCACCGACTTGGTTTCGTGGATTCCCGGCGCTGAACCACCGGTACCCCCAGGGGAGCGGTTTGCGGATTCCTCCGCAACATTCACCGATTCCTGGGGATTCGGATCGGCAGTAAGCGTCGGGACGATCACCGCATCGCCGTCACCGGTCGTCGACCAGACCCAGCCAGTGAGTCTCTCCGCGTCTGTGTCGAATACTGATTCCAGCTCGACCTACACCTGGACCAGCAGTCCCTCCGGGGCGCAGTTTACCTCATCCTCATCGCAGAATCCCCAAGTGACCCTCGTCCAGACTGGAAATGGCAGCGCCGATCTTGTCTACACACTGAGCCTGGCGGCCACCGATGCCGCAGGCAACAACAGCAATGGCAGCGTATCGGTGACGGTCAAGGCGCTGAGCGTCAGTGCCATCTCAGCGATCCTCAATACGCCGGGGAACTCCACGGCGACCACGGTCGTCGAGGATGGCGTGACGGTCAATCTCAGTGCCACCATCACCGGCATAGATTCCGCGACCACCTATCTGTGGTCCTGCACCAGTGTCACCGGACCGACCACTATTGCTGGTATGAGCTTCACCGGCGCCACTACCCAGACCCCGACGGCAGTGTTCAATCTTGGCAGCGACCACACCCAGGGCGTGACCTACACCATCCAGTTGACAGTCACCAACCGCTCCGGTCTGTCGCAGACGACATCTACGACCATCTCGGTGGTGCCGTTCCAAGCGCCGGTGACCGCCGAGGACGGGGCTAGCGACAGCACTGATCCGACCTCTGCGGTCGAGCAGTTCTGGACCTCGGTGAGCGGGAACTACGACGATTCCGGGCTGACCGCCAACACCATTCCGGACTGGCGGTCCCTCGCTATGCAGGAGTTCACCGCTATCTACACCATGCCGGTCCCGACCCAGGGCGATACGCCTGGATTCTCATTCAACAACCAGCTCTTCAATAATCCCCCGGTGGCACCAATGGGCTGGAGCCAAATGAGCGCGACCTCGCTCGGGAACCCGCCTGATCCAGCCACATCTTGGCTGTCGTACCCTTTACTGACCTATCCCGGGCAGCAACCGGCCCTCAGCCCTGCACCAGATTTCGGCAAGCTGTTCGCGAATTTCACCGCCACCGCTGGCGGCACGCAGAAATTCAGTCTTGGAGACGACATCTGGGTCATGCACGGCGATCAGTACCTCTACCGTCGTGGGACGATCTGCAGCTATCAGATCGGCGATCAGCACAACTTCGGGGTGAACGGCAACACCTATAACTATAACTGGGGTAACCAGGAGGTCACCTTTAACAAGGGGCCAACCCAGAGCTTTGAATACTCCGATGATTGCTGGGAATATAAGTACTCGTCCAGCTCGAACTCTTTCGAAAATATCAATGGTCCCAAAGTGGAAGTCTCGCAAATCCAGAGCAGCAATGCCACCGAGACGGTCTATGGGCTGGCCAAGGAGACCTCAAACGTCGGCGAGAAAATCGAGTTCTCGGATGTCGGGGCTTCGCTCGGCTTGGCGTGCGGCGGAGCGCAATTCGAAATGAGCCTCAATGGGCCGAAACTGTCAATCGAGGCTGAGCTGTGCGCGTCGATCAATCTCGCCCTCAAGGCCGAGCTCGAGATTGGCGCATCGGTGTCGCTGAGCGTCGGTGCGAAGGCGGAATTCGAGGTCGAGCACATGAAGATCGTCGCGAGCGACAGCAGCGTGAAGGCGCTTGAAGGATCCATGACCGCGGTCGAGACGAAGCTGAAGACGCTAGCAACCAAAGACTCGGTGGTGGCCCTTGAGAGCGAGCAGGCCAAGCTCTCCGCCACCGCGACGGAGCTCAAATCGGGATTGGCGCAACTGGACAGCCGGGTGACCAAGATAAAGAGCGGCATCCATGTCCACCTCTGATCGGAGTGTCTGCGGGCCCGTCCCTGGACTCCTGGCCACTCCTGGCCGGGCCGCCTCAGGTGGAGTGGCATGAGCCAGGTTGCCGAATTGAAATTCCCGCAGTGCAAGTACTGCAATGACACCCCGTTCCTCATCGCGGCAACGGTGGGCAGGGGGCTAGGGGATGGCTACACCATGACCACCACGGTCAAGGCGAGCTACAGCCTTGTGCCGGGTCATCCGCTGGTGCCGATGGAACCGCAAGTTCAGTTCCGTGGCGATGAGTGGCCAGGAGAGGATTTCCGGGGCGCACTGCGCCATGGCACCGATCTGGTGATGTGGAAACCGCGATGCGATGTGCTGCTGCGGGCGACCTGCCATGCTCCCGGCGGCCTCCCGGCCACCGAGGTCCAGGCGGCTTTCGCGGTGGGCGAGTGGCACAAGGAGGTTCTGGTCATCGGTGACAGGACCTGGAAGGTCGGGTTCCTCAATCGCACGCCCGGTGCGCCGCAGCCATTCACCACTATGCCG
This sequence comes from Planctomycetota bacterium, assembly GCA_003136555.1. Lineage (GTDB taxonomy): Bacteria > Planctomycetota > UBA11346 > UBA11346 > UBA11346 > BOG-1363. The sequence continues at coordinate 29,775 of PLEW01000143.1, forward strand.
CTCGACTGGGAGCACGCCTATGGTGGTGCCGATTTTCCCGACAATCCGGCGGGCAAGGGCTTCCGCGCGGACCTGCTGCCCAATGTCGAATATGCCGATCGCAGATTGAGGAGCTATGGATCGACATCGCCGCCTGCGGCATTCCTGCCGGTCAATCGCATGTGGGCGAAGCGCATGGGCAAGATGGGCAGCGCCGACGGATCATATCTAACCAAGCGCTTCCCGCTCCCACCAGGGGATTTCGATTGGGGCTACCTCAACGAGGCTCCTGAGGATCAGCAGCTCGAGCATTATCTGCGCGGGGATGAGGAGATCACTTTCGTCAATCTCCATGCTCAGCAACCGGACTGGTCGGTGCAACTTCCAGGCATGCGCATCCGCTGCTTTGTCGCCGATACCGATGAGCGCGATCAGCCACGCACCCGTGAGGTGGAGATGAACTGCGATACGCTGTTCGCGAATCTCGAGGAGGGTTATCTCCACCTACTGTGGCGGGGACTGCTGCCCATCCGCTCCGAATCGCGCAGCGAGGTGACCAAGTTCTATGTGGTAGAGGAGCCGATCGCTGGTCCGGCCAAGCCGCTTGAGCAGCACTTGGCCGACATGGAGCAGGCCCGCGATCTCGGAGAGAAGCTGGCCGATCAGGTCAATGCCGAGGTCGACATGGTGAAGAACAAGGCCTCGGGCATCCTCGCGCGGTATGGTCTCAAGATGCCTGCTGCAAGAGTGGCCCCCGGTCCGACCGCCACGGAGTTGGCTTGCCTGCCGTTCAATCCGAACGGACCTCTGCCACCGAGCGCTGCCAAATTCCAGGATGCCATCGACCAGCTCGGCCGGTTGCGCTCCCAGGCGATGGAGCGGTTCCGGGCGCTCGGCAAGGAACATGGAGTGGATGTCGATGCCAGTCCCAAGGGCGGACTGGTCGATCTCCTGGCAATGTACAAGAAAGGGGTCAAGGACTCGATCGCCCTTCTTGAGGAGAAGAAGGCTCCTGTACCGGATTCTCTCAAGGATCAACTGGCCAAGCTCGAGACGCCTGGTGGCGATCCGATCGGCGTGGTCGCGGTCTCACAAGCGTTCAAGAAGGCAGGTCTTGATATCGCGTCACGCGGCGATCCGGTATCTGTCGCGTTGGCCAATGGCGATACCGCCGGCTTCCTGGCCGCGATCCAGCAGCTGCCCTCGGCTCCTGCGGATCATCCCGTACCGGGCGCGTCTCCTGCTGCCAGCGGCGGATCGCTGACTATGCCTGGCCCAGGCAGTCCGGGACCGGCATCCCCCGGTGGTCCGGTGCCGTCGGCAGGAGTGCCAGAGCTGGCGGGAGGAATCCCTCTTCCCGAGGTCGGTAATGCCGCAGGGCAGCCGCCCCTAGGGATCGCCGATGGTCCGCAGCAGCCAGCCAAACCCGGACCACGACCGGCTGGCGGCCTGAGTCGTGAGGATGCCCGACGGATGCTCGCCGGCGGAGCGCCTCTGCGGGGGCGCAACTTCTACGCTGCCGACTTCTCCGGGCTCGATCTCAGCGGACGTGACTTCACCCAGTCCCAATGCATGCATGCCAGCTTCCGCGGTGCGAATCTTACCGGCTGCACTTTCGCGTCAGTGCTCATGCGCCAAGCCGATTTCTCCGGGGCGGATCTCCGCGGGGCCAAGCTGGGGTTTGGCGACTACACGCAGGCCGACTTCAGCGAAGCGCGATTGAGCGGCGTGGACCTGGAGCGCGTGGTCTTCGCCTCCTGCCATTTCGTCCGGGCCGACTTGCACGGCGCCTCTCTGACGTCGGTGATCATGGATGGCTGCGATCTGAGCTGGGTGGATCTCGGGGACACGGTGATCACAGAGGGGATATGGCAGGATTGCATCATGCGATCGGCCAAGGCGCAGGGCAGCACATGGACGAAAGTCCTGCTGTCGGGATCGCTACTGGATGATGGTGATTACTCCCGCTCGTCGATCCATGATACGATCCTGATGTCCTGCCGTGCCCAGCGGCTGGTCCTGGCTGGTGGCCATTTGAAGGGTATGCGTGCCTTCAATGGCACGGATCTCCAGGGCGCGAAGATGGTAGGTGCAATGATGTGCGATACGAGCTGGATGTTCGTCAGGCTCGACGATGCCGATTTCTCGCAAGGCGATCTGCGTGGTGCCAATCTGATGTTCTCCTCCGCGATCAAGGCGCACTTCGCCCACGCCGACCTCAAGGGGGCGAAGCTCCGCCATACCCGCCTCGAGGCCGCAGATTTCCATGGCGCGAACCTGTGCCAGGCCAGCTTCGGAAATGCCGACCTCAGCCTCGCCGATCTGCGCAGCAGCAATTGCTACCAGACCGATTTCCAGGATGCGGTCACGGCCAATGCCCAATTCGATGGCGCCAACCTCACACGGTCGAGCCTCCGCCGTGGTTGATCAACTCAGCGAAAAGGAGGCTAATGATCGGCTTGCGAGCAAGCGCTCTTTGGCGGGCTGCTCGCTGATGGGCATCAGTTTTGTCGGAAGGGACCTCGCCGGTGCGGATTTCTCCGGGGCCCGACTGGTGTCGTGCGACTTCAGCCAGGCCAGGCTCAGCGGTTCCATCTTCCGCTCTTCGATCATCTACGGCTGCACTCTCAGTGGCGCTGATCTGCACGATGCCGATCTCACCAGGGCATCGCTCGTCAACCTCGTACGCGGGGCGATCAATCTCTCCGGCGCGTGCTGCTGTGATGCGATCATCAAGGGTGCTGACCTCTCCGGTCAGAACATGGAATCGTGGCGAGCCGATCGCGTGCGCCTGCTCGATTGCAGTCTGCGCTCCTGTGCGCTGCAGGGCGCTTCCCTTGTGGATAGCTTGTGGGTGAATTGCGATCTGGTATCCGTCCGACTGTCCTCCTGCGATCTCTCCAAGGCGCGGATGCAGAACGTCGGATTCGGAGGTGGCGAGCTCCAGGATTGCCGCATGGAGGATGCCAAGCTGGTTTCCTGCAATTGCAGCCAGGTTCGGTGGTCCGGCTGCGATTGGTCTAAGGCAAATTTCATTGCCTGCGATATGCGTGGCAGCTCTGCCCTGCCCGAACGTTTGTGGGGCACGGTGTTCGCGAAGTGCGATCTCCGGGGTCTCGATCTTGGCGGATGCCACATGGAGAGGGTGGCCCTGGCGAATTGCGTCGCCGACAACCTGAACCTTGCAGGATCGACGCTCCTTGACTCATCGATCAACGGGACCTCGCTGATTGACGCATCGCTCTCCGATGCGGTACTGTCGCGATGCATGATGACGGCTGCTGATCTGCGCCAGGCGCGGCTGGACGGCTGCGTCCTCGCTGGCACGAGCCTCTGCCGGTGCATCCTCGTCGCTGCGGGTCCGCTCGCGGTTGACGGCGGCAGCCCACAGGGCGAAGCTCCCGGTCTGCCCTTCGCCAAGCTCGCCAGCGTCCGCCTCATCTCCATGAATCTCGCCGCTTTCGATTTCTCCCACTGCGACCTGAGCGGCGCCATCTTCACCAAGTGCGAATGCCAGGGCGCAAATTTCAGCGCCGCGATCCTCACCGGCGTCAATGCCATAGCCACCTGTTTCGATGGCTGCAGTTTTTCCGGTACCCAGCTGCTCAACTGCTCCTTCGGAGATTGCTCCCTCACCGGCGCCGATCTCAGCGGTGCCATCCTCGAATTGGCTATGTTTGCAGGTTGCGACTTCAATGGAGTCAGCCTGCGTGATGCGCAGCTCACCAGCACCGCGCTGATGGAGATCGATCTCAACGGCATAGACTTGCATGGTGCCCGGCTCCATCGCTGCGTCATGCGCAAGAGCATCGCCCCTGGCATCGACTTCTCCGGCATGTCGTGCAAAAAGACGGTATTCATGGATTCCGATTTCAGCGATGCCAATTTCGGCGGAGCGGACCTGAGCCAGTGCAACTTCATGAATGCCGATCTGCGCCGGGCCAATCTCGAAGGCGTACGGGCCGACCATGGCAATTTCCACGGTGCCGACCTGGGGGGGGCGCGTTTGCTGAACAGCAGTCTGCGCGGGGCGATGTTCCAGAAATCCAAGCTGCATGCCGCCAATCTCATGCGCTGCGATCTGCGCGAGGCGATGTTCGATGACGCCCAGGCCCTGCAGGCGAACTTTGCGGAATCGGACCTGTCGTATGCGACCTTCGCCAACGCCGTGATCGATGGTGCCGTGATGGTGGGGGCGACGCTCCTGCGAACCGATCTGCACAATTGCCGCCAGGAAGGCGTGCTGTGGGATGGTGCGAAACTGACCCTGGTCAAGCACACCGATGCCGACCGCCTGGCTGGCGAGACCTTCAAGCCGGCTGCCATCTAACTCATTGCGCGCGCAGCGCCCGACAAGCATACCATGATAAATCCCCTGAAGGAGACGCCATGATCGCCGAAGAACAGCCAGTCACCGCCACCCGGCAGCAGCACGTGCCCGCCCAGCCGGCTGTGCGCCTCGGCACTGCCGTGGTCATCGATTCCACCCAAGACCGGACGCAGGTGGTGTTCGAGGGCGGCATGCTGAATGGCCGGCTCGCGCTGGCCTTCGCCTACCAGCCGGTGGCGGGAGATGTGGTGCTGGTCATCATCCAGGACCAGGCGTGCTTCGTCATCGGGGTGCTGAGCGGTCGCGGAGCGATCACCCTCAATGCCCCTGGCGACATCACCATCTCGGCCCCCAATGGCAGGATCAGCCTGAACGCAGGCGAGTCCATCGAGGTCGACGCAGGGCGATTCAAGGTCCACGCGCAAAGCATTGAGGTGCTCGCGGTTGCCCTGGTCGAACGTGTGCAGTCGGCATTCAAGACCTTCACTGACCTCCTGCACATCACCGCCGGGCGCAGGCAGACGACTATCGATGGCGTCTCCATGGAAAGCACAGGCAGGACCTACCAGCGATCGGCCAAGGAGACGGTCATCAATGGCGAAAGCATCAACATCACCTGAAGACTGATCTCACTCATCGCAAGAGAACGCCAATCCGATCCACCCCCGCGAAGAGGGCCTCCGCCATGTTTCCCGTCAATACCAATCTCGGACCCGGAATGTCGATGGGCTTCCCTGATGTCTGCCTGGTCCCGACGCCGGTCGGACCGATCCCGACGCCTTTCCCCAACATCTCGATGAATATCATGGCCAATCCCGGGACCTGTTCGCCGATGGTGATCGCCGATTGCGGCATGGTCATGAACCAGATGTCGATGGTGATGTTGACCAACGGGGACAATGCGGGTGCGGCCGGAGGCGTCATGTCCGGGACCATGATGGGGCCGACGACCCAGCTGCTCGGCTCCTTCAAGCTGCTGGTCGGAGGCATGCCGACAGGGCACATGACCTCGATGAACATGCAGAATCTCAGCAACGTCCCGTGCGGAGTCAGCATCGTTCCGAGCCAGATCAAGCTCCTCGCGATATGAATTCCCTGCCATCTGCAACGCTCGGGTCCGGCGGACCGGACGTCTCGGCGGGAATCAGGACATGACGGCCATCATCGCCATTCGGGTCAACGACGGCATCGTTCTGGCTGCAGATGGCCGCACCCTTATCCGCCGCAACAGCAACGGCGAGACCATTGCCGGCTTCGATATGGCCGGCAAGGTATTCCCAATCAGCCACCAGCCTGCGATTGCCTTTGCCTCCTGCGGCGCAGGCAGCATCGGCGGATTGTCGATGCGCTTCATCGCCGCGGAGCTGCTCAGCTCGCAGCCGAGCGCGACCGGCCATGGCATGCGCGCCAGCCTTGAGAGCATGGCGGCGCTGATCGAGAGGCGCAGCGATGAGGCAGTGTGCCCCGCGCACAATGCGCGTCCCGATTTCGATTGGCTGGTCGGGGGTTACGACCAGGAGACGCCCCTGCCGAGCCTCTGGCGGCTCCAGGTCCGCCATGGCCGTCCACTGGCTCCCGAGCGCCTCGATCAGCACCTGGTATGGGCTGGAGAGGGGGCCTATGCCATCGATCGCCTCATTGGAGGGGTTGCGCCTGAACTGCTCGACATCATCCGGCGCGAAGTCGCCGACCGCCCGACTGCCGAACGCCTCGTGCAAGTCCTCGGGCGGTTGCAGCTCGATCTCGTACATCCCGAGATGCCCCTGGGAGACGCGGTCGATTTCGTGCGCCTGCTTCTCGGCACCGCCATCGGCATCGAGCGCCTGCGCGGAGCGGTCCCTAGTGCAGGTGGCGATATCTCGATCGCGGTAATCGATCGGCACCGCGGTTTCCGCTACATCACCGGCGAACCGCTTTGATCGTCTATCCGCCGCTTGCGAGATCGATCAGCCGAATGCGCATCAGCGTCAGCTGGTCGAGGTAGGCGGTGGCCTGGCGCGCGAGGGCCTGGTCGAGCTGACGTTCGAGCTCAGCTATCGGGATGCCGGATGCCACCAGTGACAATCCTGTGCGCAGGAAGGGATCGGAGACCTCGGTTGCAAGGGTTGATAGCGCATCCAGCCCGGTGTGGGCGCGCAGGCGCTTCAGTTCGGCGAACAGGGCGTCGATATCGCCATCCGGCGTTGCGGCTGGACCAACCGCATGGGCGGAGACGACGGTCACCGTTGCTGTCGTCCGGCCCGCGGGACGGGGTTGAGGAGCTGCCGGTGCCGGTGCGGCGTCGAAGCCGATGCTGACCACCGGTGGGGGCGCTTGAACCTTTGCGGGTGGTTTGCCGGTGGTGGCCGGCTTGAGCGCAGGTGCTACCTGGTCACGTGACGCCACCGGCGCCGCTGGCTCCACCTGCGGCTCAGGAAGCGTCAGCGTACCTTCGCGCTGGAGGCGCTTGGCGACGGCAAGCAGCCGCTCGCGTGATTCCTGGCGGAGGACCGGTGCGACCTCATCGAGGGCCGCGATGTTGCTGCGCAGCCAATCGCTGGATACCTGGTCGAGGGTTTCGAAGACGCGTGCGCGCCAGGCCGGTGTGATCGAGGAGCAGATCACCACCAGGTCATCCGGTGCGGCTTCGGCGAGGAATGCCCGCCATCCCTGATCCGGCAGCTGAAGCAGGTCCTCGAGGTCGACCCGCGGACGCGCAGCCTTGGCGGGAGCTGCCCCAGCCGGCTCAGTCCGGGATGAGGCCTTGAGGATGTCGCCGAGGAGCGGTGATTCGTCGAAGTCGGTCATGGCAGGCTCCAGTTGCTAGAAGTCCTCATAGCTCCCTGACCGGGCGCTGAGACGCAGGCCACCGCATTGCAGCACGGTGCCATTGGCGAGCGGTTGCCAGGCGGATCCGGCCTGGGTGGAGCGGAATATCCAATGGCTGTCGAAGAGGGCGAGGTCGCACGATGCCGTCGATGTCGCACCATGCAGCGCCAGGTCGCTCCCCGGTCCGCCGATGGAGATCCGGCGCAGGACCATGGCGTACGCCATCTCAGGGCGATTGCCCGGGCGCGTGATGCTGACCGCATCGAACAGGTGCTCGGTATCGAGCCCGCAGGCGGAACCTCCAGATGGAGGGGGCGCTCCGGTGAGCTGGGACAGCCTGCCGCTCTTCCGCGGAATGCAGCGCAGCTTCAACTGCACCGCGCGCGCGACGATGATATTGAATTCGCGATCGGAGGCGAGGCTGAGGGGCTGGTTGGGTGGCAGGGCGGCACCGTCTACCGTGGTCCCGTTGCCGCTGCCGGCATCGACCAGGAGGAGGGTGGACCGCGCCGGATCATAGATCAGGTCGAGGTGATGGCGGCTCACCCGCAGGCATGCCTCGCGCTGATCGGTCAGAGGGTAGTTGCGCAGGCAGATATCGATCGGTGGCTCGCGCAGCTTGCCCATGTCGATGCGACCCTTGGCATAGAGCATGATCACGCGATTGGGGTCATCGCCAGCCAGGGTCACCCAGGGGCCGGTCAAGGCGCTGGACAGGTTCCCGGTGAATGCTTCGCCGGGAACCGGAGTCTGAGGTGCGACGACGGTCCCGATCTCGCGGGGATCCTGGGCGGGGGCGCTGCGGAAGCCAGGCGCTCCGAATCCGGTCGGCGTCTTCTGCCCGAGGATCACGCTGGAGTCGCCCTTGCTCGTCGCATCGCTGCTGACCAGGCGTGCGAGCATGGTCTCGCTCATCTCGCGTTCCTGGGCGCTTGCTGCGGTCAGGGCGTTCGGGGGCAGCACCGCCTGGTTCGCCAGCGAGCCGGGAACCTGGCCGAGGGCCTTGAGCGCGGCGGACAGGGCGTCACCGAGCTCCTGCGGGACCTGGTAGCGCTCCTCGCGCTTCTTCTGCATGCATTTGGCGATGATGTCGATGGTCAGCTGAGACAGCTCGGGCTTGAGCTTGCGCGCGTCGGGTACCGGGGAATTGCGCTGTGCGTGCAGGATCTCCTGCAGGCGGCCGGAGAAGCAGTCCTTCCCGGTCAGGGCGAAATAGAGGACCGTGCCGAGCGAATAGATGTCGCTGCGGATGTCCAGGTGATCATCGCCGATGACCTGCTCAGGGGACATGTTGGGAGGGCTGCCCACCAGGGCGCCCATCATGGTCAGGCGGGTGCGCGATTCGCTGGTTGAACGCGCGATGCCGAAGTCGGCCAGCTTGGCACGGCCGTCAGGATACGCGAAGATGTTGGCCGGTTTGATGTCGCGGTGGACCAGCTGCCGGCTGTGCGCTGCAGACAGCGCCCCAGTGACCTGGTAGACGATCTGCAGCGCCATGGCCTCGGGCACGCCGCGATTCTCGGCCAGATCCTTGAGATCGCCGCCATCGACGAATTCCAGCACCATGTACAGCGACTCGTCGCTTGAGGCGCCGGTATCGAGGCAGCGCACCACGCCGGGATGCTCCGCCTCCATCATGATGCGGGTTTCCCTGGCGAAGCGCTTCTTGAACTCCTCGTTCTCGGCGACGTCCTTGCGCATCGCCTTGATCACCACCAGACCGTCGCGGGCGCGATTGGCAGCGAGCCACACGCTGCCCATGCCGCCATTGGCGAGGTGCGCGAGGGGCTGGTAGGGACCGAAGGCCGGCTGGTCGCTGCGTGCCAGGATCTTGAGCATCTCCCTGGCCAGCGCGACGCTCATGCCATTGGCTCCAGCGAGCCAGCCACGCAGGCGTTCGGCGGTATCGAGACCGCGAGTGCGCAGCACGTCGGTCAAGCGTGCGACCTGATCCGCGTCGAGAAGGCGGCGCTTGCGCGCTGCGTGTCCTACGGCCTCGATGATCAGCGATCGCTCCACGAAGCACTCCGTCTTGAGGCTACTTATGCTCTGTCGTATGAGAAGGTGCCTAGCTAAGCAGAGTCACGCAGTACAGCAAGGGCAACCCGCGGCTATGGGTCTCCCGGGCAGCCATGAGTGACAGACAGGGGGGCTCTCAGGTAGGTCCTGGATACATGTCCCCTTGCCTGCCGCCCGCCACCATGGGTCGATGCATCTGCACGGCAGCATGACCTGCCGACATGACACCGTGATGACAGTCATCCTCGCCGAATGGAGCAGACGCGTCAGGCAGGGTATCTAAGAGTTCCATCTCAACGATAACTGCTTGCGAAGCAATCGATTGGGGCGCCATCTCTCTCCAGGCCGAATGGCTTTGGCGGGCTCGTGGTGAGGCATGAAGCCTGTAGCATTTTCGAAAAGAGGTTTAGCGTGTACCGGACGGCAGCGGCGGCCATGTGTTCCGGACCTCTTCAAACGCTGCACTACAGCGGGTATCTCCTCTATGGCTACTGATGATAAGCCGCCATTGCGCGATCCTTTCGCTATGGATCCCGAGGATGACGGCGATGGGGTCGTGCGCAGCGGAGATGACGACGCGCGGCCTTTTGGCGAATTGACTGCGCTGCGGGATCCCTTTGCGCGCGAGCATACCCCGTTGCCGACCACCCCCGTACCGGTCAGCGCGCCGAAGCGCCGCAAGGAAGCCCCGGACGAGGGCAAACCGGCTGGCGTGACCTCGCGGGTGCGCACCATCCTGCCTCTGCCCAGGTCCCAGACGCCGCAGCCGCCTCCCGCCGTCGTTGATGACGGCATGGGCCGGCAGGCAGCGGCACCTCCCCCTGCTTCTGCGCCGGTCCAACCGGCGTCACGTGCACCTGGAACCCCACCTAGCCAACAGCCCCCGCATGCCTTCAGCGGGCGCGAGGTGGCGCTGCGGCAGATGCCGGGCGGCCCCTCCACCCCAGTCGCCCCTTCACCAGCACCGGCAGGCGATGGCTCGCCTGGTGCGGCCCCCTGGATGGGTCGTGAAGCGACCATGCAGGAGAT
>PLEW01000060.1 GCA_003136555.1 Planctomycetota bacterium
TGCGCGGAATGTTCGCCTTCGCGGTGATGGACTGGCGCACCGGGACGCTGTTTCTCGCCCGCGATCCGCTCGGCATCAAGCCCCTGGTCTATCTCCAGGGCGACGGCTTCATCGCCTTCGCCTCCGAACTGCAGGCGCTGCGCACCCTGCCGGGGGTGGACTGGCGCATCAACCGCGAGGCCCTCGATCTCTACCTCCGCCTGCACCACATCCCCGCGCCATCCACCATCTTCACCGCTGCCGCCAAGCTCGGCCCGGGGGAATGCCTGAGCATCGCGGCCGATGGCCGCCGTACCGGGCCTCAGCGCTATTGGCAGCTCGCCTTCGCGCCCGACCGCACGCCCGGATGCGGGGCATGNNAGGCGGTGCAGCAGGCGCTCGAGGAGTCGGTGCGCTCCCACCTGGTCTCCGACGTCCCCTTCGGCGCCTTCCTCTCGGGGGGGGTGGACTCGACGGCGATCGTGGCGCTCATGGCCCAGGCGGGGATCGCCCCGCTGCGCACCTTCACCATCGGCTTCGCGCAGTCCGAGTTCGATGAGCGTGCCGCCGCCAGCGCGACTGCAGCGCATTTCGGCGCCCAGCACCATCACGAAGAGGTCCGGACCGATGCGCTCGAACTCCTCCCTGGGTTGATCCGGCATTTCGGCGAGCCCTTCGGCGACAGCTCGGCGATTCCGGCCTACTATGCCGCCCGCCTCGCCCGCCGCTCGGTGGCGATGGTGCTCTCCGGCGACGGCGGGGATGAGCTCTTCGCCGGCTACCGCCACCACGGCGACTGGCTGCGCTGGCTGGCGCCCGGCAGGGCCCGGCGCCTGGCCGCGGCGCTGCTGCCGCAGCGCTTCCCCCCTCCGACGAGCGATGTCCGGGGCTACCTCCATGTCATCTCCGCCACCACCCCGGCTGAGCGCCAGGCCCTCTGGCGGCCCGAACTGCGCCCGCCTGGGCGGACCGAGGTGCCCGAGGCCTTCGCCGCAGCGCTGCGCGCCGGAATTCCGCACCATGCGCTGAGCCTGGCGCAACAGCTCGACCTGGGCGTCTACCTGCCCGGCGATCTGCTCGCCAAGGTCGACATCACCTCGATGATGCATGGCCTGGAAGTGCGCACGCCCTTCGCCGACGTGCGCATGGCCGCGCTNNGCATGTCGGGCGCGGTGGGCGGCATCTTGGGCAGCCTCAACGACAAGAGCTTCTTCCTGTTCCCGACGCAGAATCAGGCCGACGTGCGCATGGCCGCGCTCGCCGCCACCATCCCGGCCGAATGCCAGGCGGGCTTCTCCGCTGGTCAGTGGCAGGGCAAGCAGGTGCTCAAGCAGGCGCTCGCCCGGATCTATCCCGATGCGGATACCGCACGCCCCAAACGCGGCTTCGCCGTGCCGCTCGCGCAGTGGTTCTCGCCCGCCGGTCCGCTGCATGCGCTGATCTCCAGCCGCCTGCTCGATGACCATGGTCCGCTGAGTGCGCTGCTGCGGCCGGCGGCGATCTCCTCGCTGGTGCGCCGACGCCGGCATGGTCCGCTGTGGCTGCTGCTGGTCCTCGATGAATGGCTGCGCCAGAACCCGGAGGTGGCGCCATGACCCTGTCCGGCCGGCGCATCGCGGTGGTGCTCGCCAGCCTCGAGCTGGGGGGCGCCGAGCGGCAGGCAGTGCTGCTGGCGACGCACCTGGCCCGCGACCACGGTGCCGAGGTCGCGGTCTTCGGCATGGGGAGAGAGGGCGCGGGCGCGGCTCTGTGCCGGCGCGCGGGGCTGCCCTGCACCGCCGTGCCGCGCGTGGAATCGCGCTTCACCTGGCTCTCATGGCTGCGCATGCGCTCGGCGATGCGCGCCATCGCTGCCTTCTCCCCTGCGGTGCTCATCCCGTTCACCGCACCGGCGAACCTCGCCTGCACCCTCCAGCGGGCGAGGAGCGGAGCGTCCATCACGCTGTGGAACCAGCGCGATGAGGGCCTTGGCTTCGCCCCGGAGCGCTTGGTCCGCCGCGGCCTGGCCCGCGCCCAGGCGGTGCTGGCCAACGGTCCCGGCTCGGCCGCCTACCTCACCGCCCGCGGCATCCCCTCCGCCGCCATCGTACACCTGCCCAATGCGGTGGAGCTGGAACCGCCGCAGCTCTCCCGCCAAGCCTGGCGAGCGCGCCTCGCCGCCGACGCCGGATCGACGATCGTGACCATGATCGCCAACCTCAGCCGCGCCAAGGACCATCGCACCCTGCTGCGCGCCTGGCCCGTGGTGTGCGCCCTGGGCGGTGCGCCAGTGCTGGCGCTGGCCGGTCGGGACGACGGCATGGGAGGCGAGCTCCGCGCCCTCGCCGACCAGCTCGGCATCGCCGGCCGGGTGCGCTTCCTCGGGGCGATCGACGATGTCGCCGGCCTTCTGGGCGCCAGCGACCTGGGGGTGCTGAGCTCGCAGAGCGAGGGCTGCCCGAACGCCGTGCTCGAAGCCATGGCCGCTGGCCTGGCAGTGGTGGGAACCGATATCCCGGGCATCGCCGCCCTGGTCGCAGCGGAGCAGCTCGCCAGGCCCGGAGACAGCGCCGCCTTGGCCGCGAAGATCATCGACCTGCTGGCCGACGCGCCGGAGCGCGCCCGCCAGGGCGCGCGCAACCGCCAGCGTGCCGAGCACGACTTCTCCCCCAGTGCCATGACCAGCCGCCTGGTCGCCCGCCTCCTGCCGCTCCTGCCCCAGCGATCAGCGCCATGACCGAGGAGCTGGCCTTCCTGATCCCGACCAAGAACCGCCACCAGTGCCTGGACCGCACCCTGGCGCTGGTCCAACGCGCCGTCGCCGTAGCCGGATCTGACCGCTGCACGATCCTGGTATGCGACCAGTCGCCCCACCCCTATCCCGGCGGCCATGGGGTGACGGTGCAGCACCGCCCCGACCTCAGCGGCCTGCCGGCGGCGCGCAATGCCCTGCTCGCCGCCTGCTCAGCCGAGCTCGTGTGCTTCCTCGATGACGACACCGATGTGGGAGCGGATTTCGCTCGCAACCTGCTCGCGCTCGCGCGCCAGGAGCCGGAGCAGGTGGCCTGGGGCCCGGTGGTGGAAGTGCGCGGGCGCTGGACAAGGCGGCTGCACCGCCTGCTGCAGCTGGGTGCCTTCCACGACCCCCGCCGTCAGACCGCGGGGATCGCCGACCGGCAGACCACCGCCCTGTTCGGCTGCTGCTTCGCGGTCCGCCGCCGCGTGGCCTTGCAGGTCGGCTTCGATGCCCGCCGCCCCGGCTATGCCCTGGGCGAGGACCTCGACTTCTTCATGCGCCTGGTCGCGGCCATCGGCGGGGCACCCGTCATCCGCTTCGCCTCCTGCCTGCGCGCCCGGCATCGTCGCGACGGGGCCGATCGCGATAGCGCCGAGAGGCGCGGCATCGCCAAGGCCGGCTTCCTGCTGCTGCAGGCGCGTCGTCATGGGGCTGGCAATCCGGCGACCTTGATCCACCTGATCCTGGCCCTGGGGGCAGCGGCCAGTGGCCGGGGCGCGGAACCGGCCAGCTGGCGGGGCCTGTGGCGCGGACTGAACCGCGCGTGTCGGCGGGGATCATCCGCGCACCGCTGAATTCGCGATCACTATAGGTTTATATGGGCCTATATCCAGCGGGCCCCTCCCCCCTAGCGGGTGAAATCCCATGAGCGTGGGAAGCCAACGCGCCCCTCAAGCGGTTTCTGGTCTTGAAAATCGCTTGCCTTGAAACTATGCTGCCGCTCCGCCGACTAGACCCCCGATAGATCGAGCCTCGTCATAACAATGAATAACCGACATTGAGCACAAGAAATCGTATTCCACAGGAGCAGCCTGGTTCCTGCCGACCCTGGTCGGCATCAGCGAGCATCGGATCCCCAACGCGTCGCCGTATCCCCTTCGAACGCGAGAGATTGCCGATCCGATTCTGGCCGATGAACCTTCTGGAGTGTGCATGAGCAGCCTGACGCTGGACTATACCAACTGCCTGGCCGAAGCCATCGGCGCGACGCACGGCCTGACCAAGTCCGAAGTGGACACCCTGGTCGCCAAATTCCCCAAGCACCACGAGAATGTCGAGGAATTGCGCACCACTGGCGAGAGCTCATTCTTCGATCTCCCCTACCAGGACACCAGCGAACTGAAGGCCCTGATCAAGAAGCATCATGGGCGTTGGGATAACCTGGTGGTCATTGCCATCGGCGGCAGCAGCCTGGGCCCCCAGAGCCTGCTGACGGCGCTTGGCCACGGCTCCTTCAACCAGCTGGAGGGCAAGGCGCGCAAGGGCAGTCCGCGGGTGTTCTTCGCCAACAATCCCGATCCCCGCTACCTGACCGAGCTGTTCGAGGTCCTCGACCTCAAGAAGACCCTCTTTCAGGTGGTCAGCAAGAGCGGTGCAACCGCCGAGACCCTGGCGATCTACCTCTGGCTGCAGGAGACGCTCAAGAAGAAGGTCGGCAAGTCCGCCCTCTCCGGCCAGGTGGTGTTCACCACCGATCGCGACAAGAGCCCGCTCTTCGAGATCGCCAAGCAGGAGAAGATCGAGACCCTGCACGTGCCGACCAATCTCGCCGGACGCTACGGCGTGCTGGGCAATACCGGCCTCTTCCTCGCCGGGCTGTGCGGCATCTCGATCGACGCGCTGCTCAAGGGCGCCGGGGACATGGACAAGCGCTGCCGTCATGGCGACGCGTTCAAGAACCCGGCCTACATGCATTCCCTGGTGCACTACCTGCTGACGCGCAAGCGGCGCAAGACCATCCATGTGATGTTCTCCTTCTCCAACCGCCTGCATGCGGTGGGCGGATGGTATTCGCACCTGTGCGCCGTGAGCCTGGGCAAGATGCTCAATCGCAAGGGCAAGGCCGTCCATGTCGGCCCCAGCCCGGTCGCCTCGCTGGGCACATCCGACCAGCACGGGCAGATGCAGCTCTTTGCCGAAGGCCCTTTTGACAAGGTCGTCACCTTCGTGACCGTGAAGGATCACGGTGCACGCCTGGTCACGCCGACCGCCTATCCCAAGCTCGAGGCGGTCTCGCACCTGCAGAATGCCGATTTCAACACCCTGCTGGATTATGGCTACATCGGCGCCGAGCAGCACATCACCGGCAGCGGCCGGCCGAACATGACCATCCTCCTCGACCAGGTGGATGAGGAGAATGTCGGCGGTCTGTACTACCTGCTCCAGCTCTCGACCGCCATGAGCGCGGAACTCTACGGCATCGATCCCTTCGATCAGCCGGGCGTCGAGCATGGCAAGCATGCCCTGTCGGCTCAATTCGGCCGGAGCGGATTCGAGGATCTCGCCAAGCGCCTGAAGGAATACCGGGCCAAGCCGCGCAAGACCTGCTAGCCCCGGGCGCCGGATGCCTTGGGCCTCACGCCTCAGCACGGTCACTACGGGAGCCCACTTGCGCCATGGTCCTGCACATCCCATAGTCCAGCACGACCAGCAGGCATCGTGCGGGCCGTCCCGAGGAGGTTCATCGTGCCCCTAGTAGACCTCATCCAGGACCATCGTTACATCGTCCTGGTTGTCACTCTGCCGCTGCTCGCCATCTACGGCAACGTGCTGATCCGGGCGCTGTTCGCCAGCCCGACCCCGAGCCGCTCGACCAATGCCGGATTGCGCCGGTCGCCGCCCAAGCCGCTGATCACCAGGCCGCCGGTCCTCCCCGAGCTCGGCAAGCAGGAATCCCTCGCGCCCTCGACCGATCAGGGCGTCGCGGGACACCAGCGCGCCGGTGCCGCAAAGACCGTCAAGCTCCCGGTGACCACCCCCAGGGGCCCGGAGACCCCGGCATCCGCGCGCGGCGATGCCAGCCCGCCCGCCTCCGGCAGCCGCATCGAGGTCAAGACCGGGCCCGGTCACGAGACCACTGCGATCAAGCTCCCCACCCAGGAGGAGGCGCAGCCCCATCCTGCCCCAGCGGGCGACACCGGCCGGGGCCCCGAGAGCAAGACCGGCCTCCTGCGCAAGGCCAGCCGCATGGAGGAGCTCGGCTTCCACACCGGCATCCAGCCCGACCAGGCCCCAAGCGCTCCGGCGGCGACCGATGCGCACAAGCCGACCGAGATCCCGCGCAGCCAGACCGCGGAGCTCACCTCGATCCTGGAGCGCATCGACAAGTTCCTCGCCGAGGATCAGCCCGCCCCCAGCAGCGAGCCGGCGAAGCCGAGCGAGGCCGCCAGCGCACCAGCCCCGACGCCCGCCCCCAGCCAGCCTGCAGCGGCAAGCGAGAGCCCCGCGACCAAGAAGACCCAACCGCTCTGGGCGCGCGCCGATGTGCTCGACGAGGATGTCGAGCACCCGCCGAGCGCAGCTCCCGGCAAGCCGGTCGAGAAGCCGGCGGACAAGCCGGCGGACAAGCCCGCCAACGGCGATCAGCAGCGGTTGTTCTAGGCCCCAGGCCCCCCCCGCGCAGCAGCAGTCAGGCGCGCTGATCGTCCTCGGCGCGCCACGGCGGGCTGACCAGGGCGACGAATTCCAGCACCTCGGTACCGCTATTCGCGATCCACTGGCGTGCGAGCGGCGGGATGACCACCGCATCCCCGGGGTGGAGCTCGCGCGTCTCATCGGCGATGTGCATCACGCCGGAGCCGCGGATGATCAGGTAGACTTCCTGCTGCTTGAGCAGATGCGGGTGGGTCGACTGCCCTGGATCGACCCAGGCGAGCGCCAGCGAATACGGCAGGCCGCTGGCGTCATGCGCCGGATGCAGCAGCTCGCGCAGACGGCAGCCGTCATTGGCGATGATCTCCCGGCAATCGGCGAGACGCCTGACCAGCACCTCGCGCTACCGCTTCTTGCCGGAGGCCGCCTTGCTCGCAGGCGCCGGCTTGGCGTAGAAGCTCTGGGTGCCGCTGCCCCCCTCCTCCTCGTCATCGCGCAGCACCGGATAGGTGGGGCCGACATAGAGGTCCTCGTCGCTGGTGGCGTAGACCGCGTCGGGCGGCGGGGAGCCGAGGAAGCCCGCCTGCTGGGCCCCACGCCCGGTCGTGCCGGCACCGTCGCGCCTGACCTCGGCGGCATCGCCGCCACCTTCGAGATGGGCGGCGCTGGAGCCACCCACCCGGGTCGGCTTGACCTCGACACGCCGCTGGTTGAGCCGGTGCACCGTGAGGTTGACCTGCACCACGGTCTGCTCCGGCATCAGCTCGGCGAAGCGCCGCCGCAGCAGGCGCTGGCAGAAGCGGTTGCGTTCGGTGACGTTGGAGACCTCCCACAGCGTGACCACCGCCTCGATGACAATCGAGCGTTTGACGCGATCCTCGAACACCCGCACGGTCGCCTTCTTCACCTCGGATTCGCCCTCGACAGCGCGCGTCAGCGCCTCCTCGATGGCGATCAGGCTGACCGAGATCTTGCCGTTCTCGGTGGTATAGCTGATGTCGCGCGCCCGGCGGAAGACCTGCCACCAGCGCAGCAGGATGACCAGCGGGCAGAGCACGAAGATGCCGGCGATGGCGCAGACGATCAGGTCGCTGTTGGGCTTTTTCAGGAACTCGCCCAGGGGCTGGCCGAATTCCGGGGCCAGGTAGCCAGCCAGGGCCAACCCCCCCACCACGAATGCGGTCACGTGCAGCAGGATGCTCATGACGACACGCATGCGACCACTATAGTCACAGCCCCCTCTGCACGCAACCACATCGGCTGTAAGCCCATGCGCGTGCAGCCGCAGATGCAGCGCTCGCATCTTGCACCTGATGCGCTCCAGGCACAGTGTGGCGCATGAGCGACCTGCGCCATGACTCACGTTACCGGGCCCGTGGAGTATCCGCCAGCAAGGCCGATGTTCATGCCGCGATCGCCAAGCAGGATGCCGGACTCTTCCCCGGCGCCTTCTGCAAGATCATGCCCGATCTGCTCAGCGGCGATGCCAAGCAGTGCCTGATCATGCATGCCGATGGCGCGGGGACCAAATCCTCGCTCGCCTATCTCGCCTGGCGCGAGGGATTCCCCCCCGAGCTGTGGGCGGGCCTGGCCCAGGACAGCCTGGTGATGAATATCGACGATTGCGCCTGCGTCGGCTCGCTCGGCCCCTTCCTGATCTCGAATACCATCGGCCGCAATGCCCTGCGCATCCCAGGCGAGGTGATCGGTCTGATCGTGGACGGCTACCAGAAGCTGTGCGACCAGCTCGGGCGCTACGGCATCCCCTGCCACCTCGCTGGCGGCGAGACCGCCGATCTCGGCGACCTGGTGCGCACCATCGACATCTCCAGCACGGTGATCGCACGCATGCCGCGCGATCGCGTGATCGACGCCGGCAAGATGGCGCCGGGCGACGTCATCGTCGGCTTCAGCTCGACCGGCCAGGCGGCATGGGAGAGCACACCGAACTCGGGCATCGGCGCCAATGGCCTGACCAGCGCCCGACATGAGCTGCTCGGGGCCGACTACCGCGCGCGCTTCCCCGAGACCTTCGCCCCCGAGATCGATCCGGAGCTGGTCTATAGCGGTCCGTTCAAGCTCAACGATGCCCTGCCCGGCGACCCGCGCTTCACCGTCGCCAGCGCCCTGCTGTCGCCGACGCGCACCTACCTGCCGCTGATCAAGCGCCTGCTCGAGACCGTGCCGAGGATCGACCTGCATGGCCTGATCCACTGCTCCGGCGGCGGACAGAGCAAGATCGTGCGCTTCGGCGGACGCGGACGCAAGAATGGCCTGCGCTTCGTCAAGGATGCGCTGTTCGCCATCCCCCCGCTGTTCGAGGCCCTGCGGCAGGCGCTCGGGCTGACGTGGGCGGAGATGTACTCGGTCTACAACATGGGCCATCGCTTGGAGGTGGTGGTGCCGGCCAATGCCGTCGATTTGTGCCTGGCGGCCTCCCGCGACTGCCAGATCGAGGCCCAGGTGGTCGGGCGCATCGAGAGCCGCGATGTCCCCGGAAACGAAGTGGTGGTCAAGACCCGGCATGGCGAATTCAAGTATTGGTGAACCGGGGCAGCACGACGCCGCACCTCGCCGTACCGCCCCTCGCCGCTGGTGAGCTCACCCATGCCCAAGCCCGTCGTCGTCATCCTCTGCGTCGGCCTGACTCCGGCCCATCTCGGCGCCCACACCCCCCATCTCAGCCGGCTCGCCGAGCGCGGCTTTTCGTCCTCCATGCAAGGCATCGTCCCGGCGGTCACCACCAGCGCCCAGGCCACCATGCTCACCGGCACCCTGCCTCAGGAGCATGGCATCGTCGCCAACGGCTGGTACTTCCGCGAGCTGGGGGAGGTCTGGCTCTGGAGGCAGAGCCAGCGCCTGGTGCAGGCGCCCAGCGCGTGGGAGATCGCCCGCCGCACCAGGCCCGAGCTGCGCGTGCTCAAGCATTTCTGGTGGTATGCGATGAACAGCGATGTCACCGCCACCGTGACGCCGCGCCCGGTCTATCACCAGGATGGCGCCAAGAGCCCGGACTTCTACGCCCTGCCTGCGGAATTGAAGACCACCCTGCGCGACAAGCACGGCGAGTTCCCACTCTTCCATTTCTGGGGTCCGACCGCCTCGATCCTATCGACCCGCTGGATCGCCGAGAGCTTCCGCACCGCCTGCGCGGCGGTCCAGCCTGACCTCGCGCTCTGCTACCTGCCGCATCTCGACTATGATTTCCAGCGCTTCGGCCCGACCGGCGAGCATCTCAGCCGCAACCTGCGCGAGCTCGACGCCGAAGCCGGCAAGGTCATCGACGATGCGCTCGGCCGGGATGCGACGGTGGTGGTGGTAAGCGAATACGGCATCGAGCCGGTCGACCAGCCGGTCTTCATCAACCGTGCGCTGCGCCGCGCCGGGCTGCTCGAGGTCACCGCCAATGCCGCCGGAGAGCTGCTCGATCCCGGTGCGAGCCGCGCCTTCGCTGTGTGCGACCACCAGATCGCGCACATCTACTGCCGCGACCGCGCGGCGCAGGATGCCGCCGCGGCCGTGGTCGCCGACTGCCCCGGCGTCGCCTCGCTGCATGCTGGCGCGCAGCGCACCGCGCTCGGCCTGGACCATGCGCGCTCGGGCGAACTGATCGCGCTGAGCGCCTCCGGCGCGTGGTTCGCATACGATTACTGGCTCGACGGCCGCCTGCGCCCCGACTTCGCCAATTGCGTGGAGATCCACCGCAAGCCCGGCTACGATCCGCGCGAGCTGCTGTTCGACCCCAAGGGCGGCAAGCTGCGGGCGGCCCTCGCCCTGTGCCGCAAGAAGCTCGGCATGCGCTATGTGATGGATGCCATCCCCCTGGATGCCGGCCTGGTGCGCGGCAGCCATGGGCGCCCGGCGGGCACGCTGGCGGACGGTCCGATCATCATCTGCTCCGATCCCGCGTGGGCCAAGCCCCAGTATTCGATGCTCGACCTCGCGCCGCAGCTGGTCAGGCACCTGACTGCGTGAAGGTCGGCTGCGCGCGGCAGGGCCGGATGCGCCACTAGCCCAGCAGAGCCGCTTCGGCGCACTGCACGGCATTCAATGCCGCGCCCTTGAGCAGCTGGTCGCCGACCACCCAGACATCGAGGGTGTTGTCCTGGGTGTGGTCCTTGCGCAGCCTGCCAACGTAGACGTCGTCCTTGCCGGCGACATCGACGGGCATCGGCCAGCGGTTCCTCGCCCGGTCCTCGAGCACCGTCACTCCTGGAGCCTTGCCCAGGAGCTCGTAGGCCCGCTCGACGGACAGCTCGCGCGTGAATTCGATGTTCAGCGCTTCCGCATGCGTGCGCAGCACCGGCACGCGCACGCAGGTGCCGGTGATCTTCACCGATGGATCGTCGAGGATCTTCACCGACTCCTTGGCCAGCTTGAGCTCCTCCTCGCAATAGCCGCTGGCGGTCATCGGCGAATTGTGCGGGAAGAGATTGAAGGCGTAGGGGAAGGGCAGGACCTTCGGCTCGTACGGCTTGCCGTCGAGATAGGCGCGGGTGCTGTTGAGGAGCTCCTCCATCGCCGCATGGCCTGCGCCCGAAGCCGCCTGGTAGGTCGCCGCCACCACCCGCTTGATCGGCACGGCGCGATGCAGCGGATTGAGCGCGAGCAAGGCGATGATGGTGGTGCAGTTGGGGTTGGCGATCACGCCTGCACCCCCCTGCGAGCGCAGCGCCTTCCTGGCCTGCTGCGGATTGACCTCGGGGACCACCAGGGGCACGCCGGCCTCCATGCGGAAGGCGGAGGAATTGTCCACCATCAGGCAGCCGGCGGCGACGCAGCTCTCGCGGTAGGCGCGCGACACCGAGGCGCCGGCGCTGAACAGCGCCAGGTGGCAGCCGGCGAAGCTGCCGTGAGTCAGCTCGGTGACCATGTGGGTCTTGCCCTTGAACTCCAGGGTCGTGCCTGCGCTGCGCTTCGAGGCGAGCAGGACCAGTTCGTCGACCGGGAAATTGCGACGTTCGAGCACCTTGAGGAACTCGACGCCGACGGCGCCTGTGGCACCGACGATGGCGACCTTGAAACCCATGTGACTGCTCCTGCCCTGCTGGCCGGCCAGATGAGCTGGCCGGTGCGCCTCCAGGCGAAGGGCGCGAGTGTGGCGCCTTGAGGACGGACGCAAGCCATCGCCGAGCCGCGGCCGACGATCTGCCATGAGCGCCGGAGGCTTGCAGCGCGCAGCCCCGGACCCAAGGTCGATCCCTGCCCCCGGGGCCAAGCACCGGAAGCGCTCGCAGACCTGCCCCCCTTCGAGCGTTCCGCCACCACCTCCTGCACCGCGACGAGGCTCCCATGGTCCGTGACGGATCCCAGCCGCATCGGCCATTCAACGCCTCCAACCGCGAGGATCTCAGCGATGCACGACTGCTGCTCGAAACCGCCGTCCACAACATCCAGGCGTGCCTGCGCAATCCCGATCCCGATGAGGCGCACTGCGCCCTCGAGGCGGCCCTGACCATGGCCAGCCAGGCGCTCGCCGCCCTCCAGCGCGTGCGCGCCGCCTCAGCCTGAGGCGGCAGCAGGCCCCCTGCTCACGGCTCGACCACCAGGCGCTGGGAGACCATCTGCACCCGGCTCTCCGGCGGTGATCGCCCGGCGGCGCGGTCGAGGGCCAGGCTGGCCAGCGCCCGGCCCACCTCGAGCAGGTTCTTGTCCACCGTGGCCGGCGGGGTGAAGGATTCGAAGCGGCGCTCCGGCGCCCCCATCCAATAATTGTCGTACCCGGCCACGCACAGCTCGCGCTGGGGGTCCTTGCCCAGCAGCCGGCACGCGCCAGCGACATCGAACAGCAGGCCGTCCGAAACCACCAGGATGCCATCGACCGTGGCGCTGCCTCCCAGGTGCTCGACCAGGAAGCCCGCGGTCATGCGCACCTGCAGCTCGAAGGACTGGCGCGAGCCGTCACCGCCCTCCAGGCGCACCCCCTCGATCGCCGGCCGCACCTCCACCCCGGCATCGCGGCAGGCGTCGCGGTAGCCCTGCTCCCGCCTCCCCCGCCACACCTGCGCGGCGCGGGCGGGACTGGGATTGTCGCTGAAGCGCACCACCCGCCTGGCGCCGCGGCCGATCATCCAGCGCGTCAGCGCATAGGAGCCGCCGAGCTGATCCGAGGTCACCACATCGAAGGGAGGTGCCGCCAGGGATGGGGCATCGAGCACATCGCCATACACCACCGTGGGAATGCCGCGCGCGCTCACCTCGCGCAGCACGCTGAACCCGGCCTCGCTGGTGAGGGCATCCTCGAGGACGATCCATGCCAGCGGCCGCTGGGCGATGAGCCGCTGGATGCGCGCCATCGCCGTACGCTCCGGCGGCACGGTGATGACATTCAGCCCGTGCGCCTGCAGCGCCTCGCTGACCCCCATGTAGAGCATCTGCATCATCCCCACAGGGCCCTGCTCCCCGGGGATCGGCCGGGAGGTGAGGTTGGTGCACAACGCCACCGTCTCGTCCATCACCGAAGCACCCCGCGCGGATCCGTCGGCGATCACGCGGATGCGCTCGGAGAGCGAGCGCACCACCCCCTCGGACTCGAGCTGCGCCAGCACCGAACGCACGACGAAGCGGGTGACCCCGAGGCGCCGGGCGAGCTCGCGTTCGGCCGGCAGGCGGCCGCCGGGGAGCAGCTGCTTGTCCGCGATCCAGGTGCGCAGCTGCAGGAGCGCATCGTTCGCCGGGATTGACGGTGCGCCGGACGCACCGGAGTTGAGGGTCATCGAGGCTCCGCAGGCCGCTGGATGCATGGTCGCAGGGAAGAACCATATACGCCACCACGACCGCACCCGTTGCCGATGCGATGCCGGCCGGGGCCCCCGGGGCTTACTGGCCGTCGCTGCGCCGCCCCCGCTCGGCCATCAGCTTGGTTGACGAGCTGGTGCGCATGCGGCGGGACGGCTTGGCCTCCATGCGCAGCGCCTCGCCCGCCAGCTGGATGGCCCTGCCCTCGTCTGCCGCGGGCTGCCTGAAGATCATCTGGCAGACGTTCCCCCGGCCGATCCAGCGCGCATCATCGCATGCGGCGCGGATCAGATAGAGGCCCCGACGGCGGTGCGAGGCCTGCTTGGCGATCTCGGCGATTGCCGGATCGAAGCCGGGCCCGGGATCGCTGACCGAGATGACCCCGCCATGCTGCGAGAACGATGCCCGCACCTCGATGGACTGGGTATCGTCGGAGCTGGCACCGTGGATGACGGCGTTCGAGAAGGCCTCGTCGAGCGCCAGGAGGATGCGGTTGCGCCGCAGATCGAAGCCGCCCGCCTGGGCGGTGATGTCGACCTGGCTGAGCACCGCCGTGCGCTGCGTCAGGCTCGCGGGGAGGTTGACCACGATGGCATGCTCGCCCGGCAGATGCGCCACGGTGTTGATGCTGGCCCGCAGCAGCAGCGCGCGGTCGAGGGCGAGCACCAGATCGTCGGCTTCGCATGGCTTGGCCAGGCAATCGCAGGCGCCCGCCTGCAGCGCATCACGGAAGCGCTCATCGCTGAGGTAGCCCGACATGACCACGAAGGCCAGGCGCGGATCGCACTGCCGCAGGGCGCGCAGGAGTTCCATCGCCCCTTTCCCCGGCATCACCAGGTCGGAGAGCACGACATCGGTGGGCCGCTCGGCAAAGCGCACCTCGGCAGCGTCGGCGTCGCTGACCGACTCGACCTGCCAGCCGGCGCGTTCCAGTACCAGGGCCAGCACGGCACGTACCGCCTCGTCATCCTCGACCAATAGGACACGGTTCATCTCACCCTCGCTCGTACCAGGCTATCGTCGGTGGTCTTCGATCACGGTGGCATCATCATCGCTTTGACGTCAAGCGCCACCCACGAGCGGACCGGTTGCCATCGAGCGCATCGTCCAGTCGTTCCCGTGTGTCACTGTCTTATCAGCGTGCAGTGCCTCTCAAGTATTTGTCAGTATTCATGTTGAATGTTTTCGAGCGCTCTCCTGACCTCGTCTTGTTGCAGCGCTGCCACCTATAGGATACTGGCACGTGGAGGTACCATCATGGCCCAGCCATCGAAACCGAGCGCCCCGAAGAGCACACCCGCCGCCAAACCCGCAGAAGCAGCCAAGCCCGCTGCCGCCCAGGCCAAGCCCCAGCCGGTCGGGCCAGCCATCGACGCCAAACCAGCTGCCGCCGCCAAGCCGGCGACCGCACCGGCCGCCAAGCCGGCACCAGCTGCCGAAGCCAAGCCCGCTCCGGCCGCCAAGACGGCGACCGGAACGCCCAAGGCGAACCCGGCCATCAGCCCGATCGAACGCGCACGCATGATTTCCGAAGCCGCCTATTTCATTGCCCAGAAGAGCGGTGGATCAGGCAGCCCGGTGTCCAACTGGCTGGCAGCCGAGAAGCAGATTGATCAGGCGCTGGGCCAGCGACGCTGATCCCTCGGCAGGGCTGGACGTCTGCTGCCCCGAGCTGCACCAGCCCTGATCTGCACGCCACCGCTGGTGGCAGTGTCCACGCCTCGACGGGATGGTGGCTGATGAAGAATCTGTTCATCGTCGCAGCTCTGGTCGCACTGGCCGTGTGGGCCTATCGGAGCTTGGTACCGGCTGGCGCGTCGCTGCCGGCCGACCCCGTCACCAGCCAGATCGGCCTCGACCTCAAGGTCAAGGCGCAGGCCGAGATGACTGTTCGCATTACCATGCTGCGCAACTCGATGAAGCAGATGATGGCGGCCGGAGCCATCGACCCGGTGGTCGGCAAGCCGGTGCTCGACGATCTGGACCATCTGCATGCCGATGTCGAAGACACCAAGCACAAGCTCCTGCAGCTGGGCGATTCGCCATCACAGGTCACCAACTGGCTGCGCACCCTGCAATGGGGTGATTTCCAGGACACCGAAGCGCTGTTCCGCAAGATGGTGGGTACCTGACCTCCTCGCCGCATCCCACCGACAGCCCGCTGCAATCGCCACCGGTACGCGGCCCTGGGCAATCCTCGACGGCGGGGCCGGATGCTGCCAGCGCCGAAGCGCTGAGCACCACCAACCGCGTGTTCTACGAGAACCTGTGGCGGGATACGCGCCTGCACCCGCCCGAGCGCTTCAATACCTGGCCGCTGATCGAGGTGCTGGCGCGAACCGCCACCAGGCGCCTCGAGCTCGGCCCGGGCATGCGCCCCCGGCTGCCGATCGCCGGCACGACCTTCGTCGATCTCAGCGAGTCAGCCGTCACAGCGCTGAAGCGGCTGGGGGGCGAGGCCCAGGCCGGCAGCATCCTGTCGCTGCCCTTCCCCGCCCGCAGCTTCGATCTGGTGTGCGCCTTCGATGTCATCGAGCATGTGGCGGATGACGCGACGGTGTTCGCCGAGATCGACCGCGTCCTGTCCGATGCCGGGACGGTGGTGCTGTCGGTACCGCTGTTCCAGTCCCGCTGGACGGCCTTCGATGCCCAGTGCGGGCACTACCGGCGCTATGAGCCGGCCGAACTCCTGGTGCGCCTGCGCGAACGGGGCTTCGTGGTCGCGCAGAGCGCGGGCTACGCCGGCATGCAGCCGGCCTCGCCCTGGGTGGTGGGCCTGGGCATGTGGTTCCTCAAGTACATGCCGCGCCGCGCGCTCTTCGCCTACAACCACATCATGATGCCGATCGCCCTGCGCTTCCAGGAGGTCCTGGATTTCCGCGACGGCTTGATCGATGCCGCCGCGCTCGGGGTCGATGAGGCCATCCTGGTATGCCGGCGTGCACCCTCCGCGGGTGCACCGGCGAGATGACGCTGCCGCCAACGCGCAGACCCGCATGCGGGCATGCGGGTCTGGCGAGCCTGATGCCGTGGTGGCGTCTTCAGCCCTTGGCGGCAGCGCCCTCGAGCTTCTTGAGCTTCTCGAGCATCGAGTTCGGCACCGGCTTGTATTCGGATGGTTCCATCGAATACGAGGCGCGGCCCTGGCTCATCGATCGCAGATCGGTGGTGTAGCCGAACATCTCGCCCAGCGGCACCTCGCAGCGGATGATGTTGTTGGGCCCGCGCTTGGCGGTCTCGGTGATCATCGCACGCTTGGAATTCAGCGATCCCATGATCGAGCCGGTGAACTCATCGGGCGTCTCGACCTCGACCAGCATCCAGGGCTCGAGCACCTGCACGCCCAGCTTGGGGTAAGCGAGGCGGATGGCGNNGACGTCGTGGTAGGAGCCGTCGATCAGGGTGACATGGACGTTGATGCACGGGTAGGGCAGCTCATAGCCGCGGGCCAGCTCGTTGCGCACGCCATCCTCGATCGGGCCGACATACTCCTTGGGCACCGAGCCGCCGCGGGTGCCGTTGACGAAGATGAATTCGTTGCCGGCGCGCTTCTCCTCCTCGCTGAGCGGACGGATCTCGAGCACGCAATCGCCGTACTGGCCGCGACCGCCCGACTGNNCCCGACTGCTTGACGTGCTTGCCGCGGATCTCGATCGCCTTGGTGATGGTCTGGCGGTAGGAGACGCGCGGCTTGCCCACCACGGCATCGACCTTGAAGTCGTCGAGCATGCGGTGCTGCAGCACCTCGAGGTGGAGCTCACCCATGCCGGCGATGATCAGCTGCGCGGTCTCGGGATCGACCCACTTCTTGAAGGTCGGGTCTTCGCGCTCCATCTTAGAGAGCGCATAGGCGAGCTTCTCCTTGTCCTGGTTGGATTTCGGCTCGATGGCCATGGTGATGACCGGCTTGGCGAAGGTGATGCCTTCGAGCAGGCCAAGGTCGTCCTCGTGGCAGAGGGTTTCGCCGGTGGAGGCGAACTTCAGGCCCACCAGGGCGCAGATGTCACCGGCGGCGGCCTCCTCGACCGGATTCATAGTCGCGCCGACCAGCTTCACCAGGCGGCTGGCGCGCTCCCTCTTGCCGGTATTGGCGACCACCAGCTGATCGCTGGTCTTGATCGAACCCTGGTAGACGCGCACGAAGCTGAGCTCGCCGCCGGGCATGTTCATGACTTTGAAGACCAGGGCGCGCAGCGCCGCCTTGGGATCCGGCTTGGTCGGGATGGGATGCTGATGGAGCGTATCCTCGAGGGCGAACTGGTTCATGTTGTGAACCGACTCGGGATCGGGCAGGTAGTCGACCACCGCATCGAGCAGCTTCTGCACGCCCTTGTTGCGCAGCGCGGCGCCGCACAGCATGGGCTGGAGCTTGTAGTTCTGCACCCCGAATTTGAGCCCGAGCATGATCTGCTCATCGGTGAGCGTCCCGGTGTTCAGGTAGGCATCCTCGAGGCTGGGGTCCTGGCTCGCCACGGCATCGATCATCAGGGCGCGGCGCTTCTCCGCTTCCGCCCGGTGTTCGGCCGGGATCTCATGCTCGACCTGGTCCTCGCCCTTGTCGCCCTCGAAGGTGTAGTACTTCATCGTCACCAGGTCGATGATGCCGGTGAAGTCGTCGCCAGCGCCGACCGGCACCTGGATGGGCACCGGATTGCCGTGCAGGCGCTCCTTGACCTGGCCGATGACGCGATCGAAGTTCGCACCCAGGCGGTCCATCTTGTTGACGAACACCAGGCGCGGCACCTTGTACTTGTTGGCCTGCCTCCACACGGTCTCGGACTGCGCCTGCACGCCGGCCACGGCGCAGAACACCACCACCGCGCCGTCGAGCACGCGGCACGAGCGCTCCACCTCGGCGGTGAAGTCCACGTGCCCGGGGGTGTCGATGAGGTTGAGGAAGAAGCCGCGCCACTGCGCATACACGGCAGCCGCCGTGATGGTGATGCCGCGCTCCTGCTCCTCCTTCATCCAGTCGGTGGTGGTGGCCCCATCATGGACCTCGCCGATCTTGTGCTTCTTGCCGGTGTAATAGAGGATGCGCTCGGAGACCGTGGTCTTGCCGGAGTCGATGTGGGCGACAATGCCGAAGTTGCGCGTTTTGGCGATATTGAGGGCCATGGGAACTCCACCGGGCGGCTGGGACGTTTGGGCGGAATCAGCCCAAAGGCCGCCTCCGCAGGAGGGGCGACATCATGGGGGCATACGCGTGGAGGCAAGGGGGGAAGGGATGATCCCCAACTCCGCCCAGACGACTGCCTTGAGCCTGGAGCACCCCCCTCCCGGGCGCCTGCCAGCGGCGGCGAGTCCCCGGCCAGCCGGGTCGGGGACCGGATGGCGGGCGCTAGAAGGTGTTGCCGCCCGCCGGCACCGGCTGCGATGCCGGCGGGCGGGGTGCGCGTTCGGGGCGCAGCTGCTGCATGGCGGTCGCCATGCCGACGAAGGGCACCAGGGGCACCCGCACCTCGATGCGCGACCGGCCATCTCCCCAGGTGATCGCCGCGGTGACCGGTTCGCCGGGCGGCGGCTTCTTGACCCCGGCGGCTTTGGGCGCGATCGCCTGCATCTGGGACAGGATCAGGGTCACCAGGTCGAGATCGGCATACAAGTCGCGGCCGGGACCGATGCTCGTCTGCGCCTTGAGGACCAGTCCGGTGCCATTGCCGGCCACCAGGCTGTCGAGCATCTGCGGGTCCTGGGAGGACGCGGTATAGTCCGCCCCGAAGGCGAACTGGGTTTCCTTCAGGAAGGTCGCACTCATCTTGTTGGTCAGCTTGGCCTCATCGATCTTCCAGGATTGCGCCATCACCGGCAGCCCGCCGGTTCGGCGGACATTCTTGCTCATCACCATGGTCATGCCCATATTCTGGTACATCTTCGCCAGCGCGCCGTCGCCGACGAAAATGCCAAGCGCCTGTTCGTATGCCTGCTGGGCCTTCACCGCATCCCCAGTGCCCCAAACGGATTCCATGATCATCGGTGCCGCATCGGTGCTGCGTATGCGCATCGCGAGGTCGCCGGACCACGCCCCAGTGAGGGACTTCAAGATGTCGATGAACCCCTGGGTGATCAGCTCGGCGCCTTCCGGACGCGCACGCAGGGCCTCCAGCAGGCTCACCAGATAGCCGTTGTGCGCCGACAGATTGGCCTTGCCGCTGATCTGCACCATCGCCGGCATGGCGCTGAAATGCGTGTCCGCGCGGTTGGGGCCCGGGGCCGGTGCGACCATGGCCTTGGCCAGGGTGCTGCCGGGAGTGGCGGACAGCAGGTCGGCTACCACCACCGTATCGCCATCCAGGGTGATATCGATCTGCGACCCGTCGAGTGCGCCGATCAGCTCCATCAGCCCGGCGACCTCCAGGGTCGCCAGCTTGGCGACCGGCAGCTGGCCGGGTTGCTGCGGGATGCGCATGGTCGCCATCTGCACCATGCCGGTGACGAACGCCCCGTAGGCCTTGTTCAGGCGATCGGGGGCGATCAGCAGGCGCACATCGGTGCCAGCTGCCACCGGCGGTAGGCCGGTGGCGGCCGCGACGCGCTCGCCGAGAGCCTGGCCATCCGGGGTCTGGGAGACCACCGCCACGTCCTTGACCACCGACCCCATCAGGAAGCCCTTCTGGGCCGCCAGGTCGACATAGCGCTTGGCGTCGTTGCCGGGCAGCAGCAGGGCGATGGTGGGCGTCGGGGTGCCCGGTCCGACCACCACCATCATCGGCCCCTTGCCCAAGTTGGCCAGACCGGGGTCGCCGAGGGCCGTGCCGACCGATTCGACCAGCGTCCCTGGCGGCAGCGGCACCGGCGAGAACAGGCCGGCGATGTGCTCAGCCTTGGCCAGGGTTGCGCGCAGGTCGGGGATGATGGCGAGCAGGAAGGCGTCCTTGTCCGGCACCGCTGCCGGTGCGGCCAGCGCACCCTCGGCGGCGAACAGGGCAGGAGAGGCGATGGTGCACAGCGCGGCGACCAGCAGGCGGACGATGATCATGGAGGCTCCTTCTGCCGCCTGGGGCGGCGTGCATGCCAGGATATCCGGGCTGACCGGCTCCGGCTTGCATCATATTCAGCTTGCGCCTCCGGGCGAGGTTGCCAATCGGCACCTTCGTCATGCCGTCAGCCCTGCGGGGTACGGCCCTTGCCCCACCGCCCAGCGTCGGGACGCTGGGGGGCATGGCTCGGCCCCTGTGCATCTACCACAAGAACTGCCTCGATGGCAATGGCGCGGCGGCGATCGTCCAGCGCAAGGAGCCGGACTGCGAATTCCTCTCGATGCAGTACAGCCACCTGCCGCCCACGGTGCTCGACCGCAAGGTGTACATCGTCGACTTCGGCCTGCCGATCGAGCACATGCGCGCCCTCAAGGCGCAGGCCAGCGAGGTGATCTGGATCGATCACCACGCCAGCCAGGTGCCGATCCACCGCACCCTCGGCTGGGGCGTGCTCGATACCAGCGAATGCGGCAGCACCCTGACCTGGAAGATCCTCTTCCCCGGGCTCGAGCCACCCCCCGTCCTGGCCTACATCAAAGACAAGGATCTCTGGCGCTGGGGGCTGCCCGACAGCCGCGCGATTGCCGCCGGATTGACCTTCTCCTTCCCCGGTGACAAGTTCCAGGGCCTGCTGGAGGTCGACCTGACCGCCATGGCCCGCGTCGGCAGGCCCCTGCTCGATGCCCAGGGCGAACGGGTGGCCAAGGCGGTGAAGCAGGGAATTGCGGTGATCGCGCCGTATGGACTGCCCGGCGTGCGCGCCTTGGCGGTCAACTGCAACCAGGACCAGAATGAGGTGGGCGACCACATCTGCCTGCCGCCCGCCGCCGGCGGGCTGGGCTATGACCTGGCGATCCTCTACTACCGCAAGGGCACGGGCAAATGGGTGCATAGCCTGCGCTCGAGCGAGGGCGGGCCGGTCGACTGCGCGGCGATCGCCGATCGGCGTGGCGGCGGCGGCCACCCCAGCTCGGCCTGCTACCTCAATCCCATCCAGTTCCTGCAGTCCGACGACTGCCCCGCCGAGGTCCGCATTGCGCCCCGGTCGCCTATGCCAACTTGACCAGGGCCCCCGGTCGTAAAGACCCGGTGTGGCAGGGTGCTGGGCCTTTTCTGGGCGTAGCGCGGGCGGCCTGTTGGCATGGTGGATGCTCCTGAATCACCATGCCGGACGCCTCCGGCAGGAGTTGTGAGGGACCCATGCTCGATCCCAGCACCATGACCGAGAAGACCCGTGCCGCGCTGATGGCGGCACAGGAGCTGGCCCAGGCGGGCAAGCACGCCCAGGTCGAGCCGCTCCATCTGGCCGCCGCCCTGTTCGACGACCAGGAGGGCTTGACCCGCCGGCTGGCCGCCAAGGCCGGCGCCGATGCCAGCGCCATCTCGTCCGCGCTCAAGCGCAGCCTTGAGGAGCTCCCGCAGCAGAATCCGCCCCCGACCCAGCTGGGCTTCGGCGCTGATCTGATGAAGGTGATCCAGACCGGCCAGCGCGAGCAGAAGACGCGCGGCGACTCGCATCTCGCCATTGAGCACCTGGTCATCGGCATGGCCGCGGACCGCAAGGTCGGGGCTCTGCTCAGCCAGAACCACCTCGGCCGCGCGCAGCTGGTCAAGGCCGTCGACGAGGTGCGCAAGGGCCACAAGGTGACCAGCGAATCGGCCGAGCAGACCTACGATGCGCTGAACAAGTACGGCCGCGATCTGGTCGCAGACGCGCGCAAGGGCAAGCTCGACCCGGTGATCGGCCGCGATGAGGAGATCCGCCGGGTGGTGCGCGTGCTCTCGCGGCGGACCAAGAACAACCCGGTCCTGATCGGTGAGCCCGGGGTCGGCAAGACCGCCATCGTCGAGGGCCTCGCCAACCGCATCGTCAAGGGCGATGTGCCGGAGGGGCTGAAGGACAAGACGGTCATCGCCCTCGACCTCGGCGCTCTGGTGGCCGGGGCGAAATTCCGCGGCGAGTTCGAAGAGCGCCTCAAAGGCGTGCTCGACGAGGTGAAGGGCTCCGACGGCAAGATCATCCTGTTCATCGACGAGATGCACACCCTGATGGGCGCCGGCAAGGCCGATGGCGCGATGGATGCCGCGAACCTGCTCAAGCCCCTGCTCGCACGCGGCGAACTGCATTGCATCGGCGCCACCACCCTCGACGAATACCGCAAATACATCGAGAAGGACGCCGCCTTCGAGCGCCGCTTCCAGCCGGTCTTCGTCGGCGAGCCGAGCATCGAGGATACCATCTCCATCCTGCGCGGGCTGCGCGAGCGCTACGAGTCCCACCACGGGGTGCGCATCGCCGATGCCGCGCTGGTGGCGGCGGCCGAGCTCTCGAGCCGATACATAGCCGACCGCTTCCTGCCCGACAAGGCCATCGACCTGGTCGACGAGGCATGCGCCAACACCAGGGTCGAGCTCGATTCGTCCCCGGCCGAGCTCGACCAGCTCAATCGCCGCCACCTCCAGCTCGAGGTCGAGGCGACCGCGCTCAAGCGCGAATCGGATCCGTCCTCGGTGCTGCGCCTCAAGAAGGTCCACGAGGAGCTCGCGCGCATCAATGAGGAGCATGGCGTGCTCAGCGCCCAGTATCAGCAGGAGAAGGGCCAGGTGGAGCAGCAGCGCCAGATGCGCCAGAAGCTCGAAGAGGCCAAGCGCGATATGGATCTCGCGGAACGGCGCTACGACCTCGGCAAGGTCGCCGAGCTGCGCTATGGCGTCATCCCCGAGCTCGAGCGCAAGCTCAGCGAGTCTGCAGCGGCAAAGGACAACTCCATCAGCATGCTCGGCGAGAGCGTCGGGCCCGAGGACATCGCCGAGGTGGTGAGCCGCTGGACCGGCATCCCGGCCAACCGCCTCAAGGAAGGCGAGCGCGAACGCCTGCTCAAGCTCAGCGAACGGCTGCACACCCGTCTGGTCGGGCAGGACGAGGCGGTCGATGCGGTCGCCGACGCCGTGCTGCGCAGCCGTGCCGGCCTCTCCGACCAGAACCAGCCGCTCGGCTCATTCCTCTTCCTCGGCCCCACCGGGGTCGGCAAGACCGAGCTCGCCAAGGCCCTGGCGGTCGAGCTGTTCGATGACGAGAAGCAGATCGTGCGCATCGACATGTCCGAATACATGGAAAGCCACAGCGTCTCGCGCCTCATCGGCGCCCCACCAGGCTATGTGGGCTATGACGAGGGCGGCCAGCTCACCGAAGCGGTGCGCCGCCGTCCCTACGCCGTGGTGCTGTTCGACGAGGTCGAGAAGGCTCACCCGCAGGTATTCAACGCCCTGCTCCAGGTGCTCGACGAAGGGCATCTCACCGATGGGCAGGGGCGACGGGTGAACTTCAAGAACACCGTCGTCATCATGACCTCGAACCTCGGCGCCGATCTGCTGATCAAGGGCGTGACCGCAGGCGGGGAGTTCATGGAGGGCACCAAGGACAAGGTGCTGGCGGTGGTACGCCAGCATTTCCGCCCCGAATTCCTCAACCGCCTGAGCGACATCGTCATCTTCACCCCGCTCTCGCGCCAGAACCTGCGCAGCATCATCGGCCTGCAGCTCAACCGCATCGGCGAACGGCTGCAGAACCGCCGCATCACCCTGGTGCTCAGCGACGCCGCCCTGGAGCGCATCCTCAAGGAGGGCTACGACCCGCACCTGGGCGCACGCCCGCTGAAGCGCTACCTCGAACGCCAGGTCACCAATGCCCTGAGCCGCAAGCTGATCGCCAACGAGCTCACCGATGGCTGCCGCGTGGTGCTGACACCCAACAGCACCGATGGCCTCGACCTCCAGGTCGAGTCGCCGCCTGCCGGCGCGGACGCGCCCGCCACTTCCGCCGAGACCCCCAAGCGCAGCCGCAAGTCCCAGTGAACGGCGGCGCCACTGCTCGCGTCCGGCGTGTGCCCTAGCGCCGGCGCAGGGTGGCGATGGTTGCGAGCACCTCGGCATGCAGAAGGCCGTTGGTGATCACCGCATTGGTGGCCCTGATGTCGTGGCGCCCCTCCAGGTCGCTGAAGCGGCCGCCTGCCTCCTCGACGATCAGGCTGGTGGCGGCCACATCCCAGATGGCGAGCTTGGGCTCGACCACGATCTCGGCCCGGCCTGATGCCACCAGCATGTGGTAGAAGGCATCCCCGCCGCCGCGCTGGAGCCCGCTGCCGCGGCACAGCTGCTCGAACACCGCGCCCAGGCCGTGATCGATGAACCACGCAGGGGTCTCGTAGCAGAACAGCGCTTCGCCGAGGCGAGCTACCTGCGATACCGCGATCGGGACGCCGTTGAGCCGCGCCCCGCCGCCACGCACCGCATCATAGGTCTCATGGAGCGCGGGCAGGGCGACCGCCGCGGCAACCACCCGCCGCGCACCATCGGCATCGATCTCCTCGCAGGCCACCAGCGTCGACCACAGGGGGATGCCGCGGAGGAAATTGCGCGTGCCATCGATCGGATCCACGATCCATGAGCGGCCGCTCGAGCGGGGCTGCTCGCCGGTCTCCTCGCCCAGCCAGCCATCGCCCGGGAAGGCCGCGGTGATGACCTCCTTGCACGCCGCTTCGGCCTCGCGATCGGCACGCGTGACCGGGCTCTCATCGGATTTCCACTCGACTTCCAAGTCGCTGCGGCGGAACAGGCGCAGGGCGCACCGTCCGCCTGCGTCGGCTGCAGCCATCGCCACTGCGCGCAATTGCCAATGCAGCGCCGCACCTCCTGCCATAGTCCACCTCCGACGGTATGGTGCTGTCCGCCATCCCCGAGCCAAGCCGGGAATCCGCCCTGGACGGCGCGGGTGCGGGGGATCGCCAGGGCGACACACCGGGCGACACGGGTGTCGAACCGCGACATTCCGCTTGTTCCCACAGCGCCAAGGTGGCGTATGGTGGCCGGCATGTCTGCGGAACTGCCCAGCCCTGGCATCGAGCTCTTCGGCTACGTGATCGAAAAGCGCCTGGGCAAGGGCGGCATGGGCACGGTCTACCTCGCCCGGCAGAAGTCCCTCGACCGCCAGGTGGCGATCAAGCTGCTGCACTCGAACCGGCTCAAGACCCCCGGTGCCGTGGAGGGCTTCCTGCGCGAAGCCCGCAACGCCGCCAAGCTCAACCATCCGAACCTCGCCGCGGTCCACGACGTGCATGCCGATGAATCGCTCGGTCTGTACTGCTATTCGATGGAGTACGTCGAAGGGGTGACCGCTGGCAAGCTGGTCCAGACCCATGGGCCGCTGAAGCGCTCCCAGGCCCTGCACATCATCTTCCAGATCGCCAAGGCGCTCGGGCATGCGCACCGCAACGAGATCGTCCACCGCGACGTCAAGCCGGACAACATCCTGGTCACCACCAACGGCACCGCCAAGCTGCTCGATCTCGGCCTGGTACGCGACCGCATCGAGCAGCAAGGCGACCAGCAGCGCATCCTCTCGATCGTCGGCACACCCGACTTCAGCGCCCCCGAACAGCACCGGAATCCGAAGGCGGCCGTAGCCGCCAGCGACGTCTACAGCCTGGGGGCGACGCTCTACTACCTGCTCACCGGCCGTCCCCCGTTCAGCGGCGAGACCATCATCGACCTGATCGTCCGCGCCTCCATCGAGCCGATCGCCTACCCTGCCGCCATCCCCGCCGATTGCCGGCGCCTGCTCGACCTCATGCTCGCCAAGCGTCCGGCGGACCGCCTCTATGATGGCGACGCGGTGGTGGAGGCGCTCAAGACCTTGGCCTCCGGCCGGACGCCCAACCTGCATCCGCAGGGCGTGGCCGATGGCACGACCACCAGCGTCGGCCCCGAGGACGATGAGGATTTCGAGGAATCGGAGACCGAAGGCGAGCTCCCGGTCAGCGGCTTGCCTGCTGGCGGGGATGATTCGTCGCAGAGCACACGCAGACGCGCCATCCAGCGCCGGCGCCGCCGTCGCTAGGCCGCGGCGGACCGTCAGGCAGGGCGCCGGCTGTCGATGATCAGGGTCACCGGCCCGTCATTGACCAGCGCCACCTGCATATCGGCACCAAAGCTCCCGCAGGCCACCGGCCGGCCGAGCAGCGCCCCAAGCTGGTCGAGGAAGGCCACATAGAGCGGCTCGGCGACCTCCGGGCGCGCCGCGGCCATGAACGACGGGCGATTGCCCTTGGCGGTGTCGGCCAGCAGGGTGAACTGGCTGACCACCAGCGCCTCACCGCCGATGTCGGCCAGCGAGCGGTTCATCAGCCCGTGCTGGTCGGGGAAGATGCGCAGGCGTGCGAGCTTGCCGCAAAGGAAGGAGACTTCGGCCAGGCCGTCGCCCTGGTCGATGCCGAGCAGGACCAGCACACCCGTGCCGATCGCCGAATGCTCGCGACCGGCAATGGTAACTGCTGCAGAGCAGACCCTTTGTATCACCATGCGCATGGTCGGAGCCTAGGCCCGGCCGCGCCAGGGCCAGGGCCAGGGCCTGCTGGTGGCAAGCCCACCAACGACAAGAAACCCCCGGCCTGGAAAGCCGGGGGTTCGTGCTGGTGGAGGTAAGGAGATTCGAACTCCTGACCTTTTGAATGCCATTCAAACGCTCTACCAACTGAGCTATACCCCCCAACCGGACCAACCACGACCATCCATCGCGACATCGCCCGACCGCAGGCGACCTCGGTCGCACCGTTCAGACCACCGATCATACGCGCGGAGCGGGAAGCTACGGTCCACGCTGGGACGGGCAAGGAGATTTTCGCCTGCCGCCAGGTGGAGAGGGCATCCCCTGTGATGGGAGCGATCCAGCCTTGTGCGGTCAACCCTCAGGAGTTAGGATGACGCCGGTAGCTCTCTACGGGAGATATGGATGTCCACCTGTCGCTTGGTCGCACCCCTCCTCTTGGCTGCCAATCTCGCCTTCGCCGCCGAGCCGGTGGTGGCCGGAACCGATACCAAGCCGTGGAGCGAGACCTTCTCGATGACCTTGCAGGGCAAGGAGCGCACCTATGTGGTGCATGATGGCGTCAGCTACCTGATGGCGACCCTTGAAGACCTGGCCACGCCGGCGTTCCTCGACGGCAAGGATGTCATGTTCAACGCCAAGCTGGGGCGCATCGATGGCCAGCACGTCCGCTTCTACAACATTCCCAAAGTCGAGTCGGAAGGCCCGGTCGAGCTCTGGCGCACGCGCGTCGATGGCGACAACCTCTACGTCTTCGGGCACCTCAGCCTGGTCGGCTCGACGCTGCACCTCGACATCGCCGCTGCGGCCGGAGCTCCCTCCGATAGCCAGCTGATCGCCACCCGGCTCTCCGCCATCGCTGCGGATGACCTCAATGGCCGGCTGGGAGTGGCCGTCTGGGTGCGCGACCAGGCCAACGTCCAGGGCAACCGCGAGTTCTGGCTGGTCAGCGCCGACTCGATCATCTCGCAGGTGATCGACGATGCGACCGCGCAGGCCGAAGCCAAGAAGGATGTCACCCTGGTCCTCCAGGCGATGGGCTGGTGCCAGGATCTCCTGCGCGACATACCGCGGGCTGCACGCATCGGCAGCGCCGCCTGGATCCGCTCGGTGGGCGGCACGGGCGCCGAGGAGGTGGCCAAGCGCATGCGCCGCTGGGACCTCGAGTTCTACAATGGCCAATGGCGGCCACGTGGCGAAGCCCTGACGCTCGAATTCAACGATCGCTTCAACGCCATCGGCTGGCGCGATGCCGAGAACTTCTACAAGCTCGGCCGCTGGGCGGATGCCAATGCCGAAGTCCTGCCGCGCGCCCGCGAGCTGAGCTACCGCTGCTACCAGTCGGGATTCCGCGCCAATCCCAACCACAACGGCATCCGCCGCGAACTCGGCATGGAGCAGGTCCAGGAGTCAGGCAACGGCGAAGCCCTCCAGGTCGACTACAAGGATGCGAATACCGGCATCGTCATCCTCGCCCCCCCGGGCTGGTCGCGCACCGATCCCATCAACGCCGATGTCACCTGGATCGACCCCAGCAGCGATACCGCGCTGATCTCGGCCAAGGTCATCCACCTGGACGACCAGGGCCAGGACTTCAAGACGCTGTGGGCCGCGCAAGTGGCTGCCATCCAGTCGAAGTCCAATTTCACCAACCTCGGAGAGGAGAAGCTCACCTTCGCGCATGGGGTGGCCCAGCGGATGCGCTACTCATTCCATGAAGGGCGCTATGTCCGACTGTCGGAGCTGATCCTCGCCCTCAATACCGCCGCGAAGGTCGCCGTCCGCTTCGAGGCCAGTGCCGCCGAGAACGAGCAGGAGGCGGTGCACAAGCAGATGCAGACGGTGTTCTCCAAGTTCATCATCCCCAATGCCGCCGACGCGGCAGGCGCGTCGCCCACCGCTCCCGGAGCGGGCAAGGGTGGACCTGGCGGACCAGCCGTACCGATCCCCGCCCCCGCTCAGCCTGGTGCTGCGCCGGCTCCCGGGGCCCCGAACACGCCGCCGCTGCAGCCGCAGCCGCACCCCACCACGCAGCCACGCGTCATCTCAGATCCCAACTGATCCGCTCGCAGACGGGTCGGGCGCGACTGATGGCCTGAGCAAACTCGGCGGAGCTTTTGCCGCACTGCCTCGGGGCACATAGCGCACCCTGGTCCCGGGTTCGCACTCACGCCCTGGACCAGGTCTGAACGAAGCGGCAGCAGCGTCTTGCCGGGACGAATGCCCGGCATCCTCCGAATCGAGGACATTGAGGACGAACGCGGTCTCGATAAGCCTGCACCGCATCGGCGTCCTGCAGGACCGCCCCCAGTACTTCGCCTGCACGCTCGAACCGGGTTCAGCCGGAATGCTGGGCAGCGGCCTGCTCGGCGTCGCCGCATGGGAGGATAGCAAGCTGAGGCGACCTCTGATGCCGCTCGATGAGCAGCGTCATTCCAGCCCTGGAATATCCACTGTCGACCAACCATTTCCTGGTACCTTGCATGGATGCGCCAGATCTTCCTCGTCGAGGACAATAAGGACGACCGTGATCTCTTCCAACTCGCGCTCCGCCATTGCCATATTTCCGCCGCCTTGACCTTCGCCCATAATGCCTCCGAGGCGATCGTGCGCCTCAACCGGATGGGCCCCTATTCGAAACTGCCGCTGCCTGACCTCATCGTCCTCGACATGCACCTCCCTGGACTCGACGGCAGCAAGCTGCTCGAAGTCATCCGCAACTCGATGGTGACGAAGCGGGTGGCAGTAATGGTGCTCTCGGCCGCATTCCTCGATAGCGACAGGGAAAAATGCGAGGCGCTCGGCATCAGCGCCTTCGTCCGCAAGCCCATGACCTTCGCCGGTCTGCTCGAGCTTGTTCGCCAGCTGCCGGTGTTCTTCCCCGCGAGGTCGGATTTGGAAGCGCGGCGGGACAGGCCGAAGACGCCGCTGCCGGGCACCTTCTAATCCGCTCCAGCACCACCTCGCCCCGCTTGGCCCCACTACCTAAGGGCTCGCCGCCCCGTGACGCTCGTCGTCCTCGATAACCGCATGCAGAAGGCGGATGTTTCCGGCCACTCGCGACGCGCGGTGATGTCCCGGCCTCCGTGG